>JAFRJM010000009.1 GCA_017432285.1 Oscillospiraceae bacterium
CGGAGAGGTTGGCCATGGAGGCAAAAGACCCTGCATGTGCCAGGAGAAGCACCTGCACCTTATCCACGTTATATAACCTGAATGCGGCACTTGCAGTCAAAGCACCGCAGGTAAGCTGAGTTCAGGCCTAATGGTGGAAAGGCAGTCCGATGCCCCTAAAGGGCAACTGCCAGAAATGGCAGCAATAGGAAGCACGCGAATTCATTCGTGTGAGGCTTCACGGAAAAGAATTATATCCTTCAAAAGAGGAAAAAGGCGCTAGACTTGGTTATGCTTTAATCTCAAATCATGCTTTTGTAGACGGAAACAAGCGAATAGGAATGTTTATAATGTTAACATTTTTAGAAATAAATGGAATTAGAATAGAAGCGACAAATGACGAGATCTCCAAAACTGGACTTTCAGTTGCTGCAGGTTCAATGGATTACCAAGATCTCCTCAAGTGGGTGATAGTTCACAAGGCGTGACAACATTTCACATTCACTCAATTTTTGCTACCTTAATAAGCAGAAACAAACGAGAATAGCACGAAAAAACAACAAGAATACACCAATATTAGAAAAGAGGATCTCCCCCATGATGAAAGTCGCTTTTTTCGACACTAAAGAATACGACAGACCTTCATTCGAGCATTACGGAGAGCTTAAGGGTCTGGAATTCAAGTTTCTGGAAACGAAGCTCACTGAAGATACAGCAGAACTTGCAAAAGGATGCGACGTCGTCTGTGTATTCGTGAACGACACCGTAAACGCACCTGTAATAGATAAGTTATATGAATACGGGATCAAGATGGTCGCGCTTCGCTGCGCCGGCTATAACAACGTGGATGTTCAGAGAGCCTACAGAAAAGTCCACGTAGTACACGTTCCCGCTTACTCTCCCTATGCAGTTGCAGAACATGCAGCAGCCCTTCTTCTCACATCGATACGCCGCATCCATAAGGCATACAACAGGACAAGAGATTTCAACTTTTCTCTTAACGGTCTCACCGGATTCGACCTTCACGGGAAAACTGTCGGAATAATCGGCACTGGCAAGATCGGACGGATCTTTATGGACATCTGCCGCGGATTCGGCATGAACGTAATCGCTTACGACAAGTTCCCTGCCAAGGATAGCGACATTGAATATGTATCACTGGATGAACTGTTTGACAGAAGTGACATCATCTCGCTGCACTGTCCTCTCACCGATGAGACAAGGCATATGATAAACACTGACTCCATAGACAGGATGAAGAAAGGTGTTGTCATCATCAACACATCGAGAGGAGCGCTTATAGATACGGAAGCCCTGCTCATAGGATTGAGAGCGAGGAAGATCGGTGCTGCCTGTCTAGACGTCTATGAGGAAGAAGCGGATATCTTCTTCGAAGACCGCTCCGGACATATCCTTGATGACGAGCTGCTATCCCGCCTTATCTCACTGCCAAACGTGATAGTTACATCCCATCAGGCTTTCCTGACTGAAGAAGCCCTTAACAATATCGCAGAGACAACAGTAAACAATATCGTCTCATATTTTGAAAACGACGGCCTGTGCGACAATGAACTGTGTTACAGATGCGGCAACATAGAGACATGCAAAAAAGAGAGAAAGCAGAGATGCTTCTGATCTGAACCAAAACAAATACACTGATTCCCCGGAAGGATACGGGAGAAAGGAAAGATCCGGTCACAGAAATAAGCAGCCGGAGTTGGAAGACAAAATGAATTATATAGGAATAGACCTCGGAACATCCGCTGTAAAGCTTCTTCTTGTGGATAACAGCGGAAACATTCTGAATACCATAAGCAAAGAATATCCTCTGTTCTTCCCTCACCCTGGTTGGAGCGAACAGCGTCCCGAAGACTGGTGGGCTGCAGTACAGGCAGGAGTAAAGGAGCTTCTTGCATGTTCTGATGCTTCTCTGGTAAAAGGGATCGGAGTTGGAGGCCAGATGCACGGTCTCGTAACTCTCGATGAGAATGATGAAGTCATCCGCCCTGCGATCCTCTGGAATGACGGGCGCACTTCTGAGGAAACAGACTGGCTCAACAATGTTATTGGAAAGAGCTGGCTCTCAAAACATACGGCAAACATTGCTTTCGCCGGATTCACTGCGCCGAAGATCCTCTGGATGCATCATAACGAACCAGATAATTTCGCACGCATCAGGAAGATAATGCTCCCCAAGGATTACATAAACTATATGCTTACAGGCGTTCATGCATGTGATATGTCGGATGCCAGTGGGATGCTTCTTCTGGATGTAGAGAACAGATGCTGGTCCAAAGAGATGATGGACATATGCGGTGTAACTGAGGAACAGATGCCGGCTTTGTTTGAGAGCTACGAAGTCATCGGCAACGTGAAACCCGAGATCTCAAAGTTGCTGGGACTTTCCGAAGATGTCAGCGTCGTGGCAGGTGCAGGAGACAACGCAGCTGCCGCTGTGGGCACAGGAATAGTCGGTGAAGGCGGATGCAATATCTCTTTGGGGACCAGCGGAACGCTCTTTATCTCTTCTGAAAGATTTGGAGTCGATCCGAATAATGCTCTTCACGCCTTCTGCCACGCAGACGGAGGCTGGCACCTCATGGGATGCATGCTCTCCGCAGCATCCTGCAACAAATGGCTGTGCGAAGACATCCTGCACACAAGTGATTATTCCGCTGAGCAAGCTTCTATAACTGACGATAAACTGGGAAAGAACCGGGTATTTTTCCTCCCCTATCTCATGGGAGAACGGAGTCCTATAAACGACACGGATGCAAGAGGCACATTCATCGGTCTTACCATGGACTCCACACGCGCAGATATGGTTCAGGCAGTCCTCGAAGGAGTGGCGTTCGCACTCAGGGACAGCCTGGAAGTAGCTAAAGATATAGGACTGAAGATAGACCGAAGCCGTTTGTGCGGAGGTGGAGCAAAGAGTCCTCTCTGGAGAAAGATGCTCTCCAACATACTGGATCTTCCTCTGGATATCCCTCAAACAGAAGAAGGCCCCGGATACGGCGCTGCCATGCTTGCTATGGTAGGCACAGGGGCTTTTGAAAGCGTTGCTGCGTGTGCAGCCGCTCTCACCAGTGTAAAAGAGACCGTTGAGCCTGATCCTGAACTGTCCGCACTGTACGAGGAGAGATACAGCCAGTTCAGGCAGATATATCCTGCACTAAAAGGTCTGTTCCCCAAGATCAAATAACTATTAATAAGAATAGCCGGCTCATATGAGCCGGCTATTCTTATTTCTCACATTATTTATGATCTTTTTTTGATGTCAGTTTTGTACATACGATGTATCCCACAAAAGCCCACGCAGCGAACATGAGGAAATACTCGATAAATACCAGTATCATAGGCTTCCCCGGTTCAAAAAAAGCAAATGCAGCTATGAAGAACATATAGCTGAGAATCCCGCTTCTGATGAACTGTACGAATCCCAGCGCAGCAAAACATGTGAATACCATGAAAAATATCTTTTCGGTCTTCCTGTCTTTATGATGTCTTGCGGATATACCCGGTATATGAAGCCCTAGATGAAAACCTGCAAGCACGAACGTCCAGTGCGAAAATGCAAGATGCATCCTGCGGACAAGTGTAAGCTTGGCCATACCGTACAGGAATGGGACAGCGTATGCGCTCATGGACATTCCGCTGAAAGCAGTTAGGACCATGCTGACCAGCAGAAGAAGATCAGTAACGGTAGTTACCGTTCTGTATGCAGTCCATTTTCCCTTTCCTGTAAGCAATGCCTTATACCAGGGCAGGTTGAGCGCCTGATGCACAACGAACAGGAGCGACATACCGATGCCAACCCATTCGTGAATCTTCTCACCCGTTGCCTGATAAGACATAAGCATCAAAAGAAAGACGGTGAGCAGAATGTCCACCGCCATTTTCAGTTTATTCTTTATCTTTGATGAAGATGCCATGTTTCTTTATCCCAAACTATCGATCCATCTGCGGACTTCATCCTCCGAGGCACTGCCTGCGAATCTTGCTCCCTCGAGCCAGTTTCCGCTTCCGGCTTTTTCCTCAAGATTGCGTCCGCTCCGTCCGATCCCGCTGCTTCCCGATGTGCAGAAAGGGATCATGGTTATCCCTGTGAAATCGTATCTCTCCACGAACGTATCCATGATACGGGGTTCCTCGCCCCACCAGATAGGATATCCGATATAGATGGTAGTATATTCTTCAAGGGATACTTCCCCGTTTCCTATCTCCGGCCTTGATGACGGATCATTCTGTTCGATGGTGGTGCGGCTGTTCTTGTCATGCCAGTCAAGGTCCGCTTCCGTGTATGTTTCCTTTGCAAGGATCTCGTACATATCAGCATCTGTTACGGCTGCGATCTTCTCTGCCACAGCCTTTGTGTTTCCGGTAGCGGAGAACACTATGACAAGTGTTTTATTCTCTAAAACAGCAGGTTCATCATCCGCTTTATCTGCAGTGTCTTCCTGAACAGCAGAAGCTGTCTCAGGTTCTTTCTCTTCTTCCTGCTGCGGAGCGCTGCCGCACGCCGCCAGGTTCAATGCCATGACGATACATATGACCAGGCAAAGTAATACTTGTATTCTTTTCAATTACTTATCTTCCTTCAGTATTTCTTTTACCCATTCCCTGAGCTTATCTTCCTTGTCGCTTACGGTCAGTCTCTTTCCTTCCACGACATTGGCTTCCTCAGCCAGTTCCTGGAGATTCTTTCCGGCATCTCCCAATCCGCTTCCGCCTGAAGTGCAGAACGGAATGACCGTGATCCCGGTGAAATTGTAAGATTCGATGAACGTATCGATGATGGAAGGCTCGCGGTACCACCAGATCGGGAAACCGAGGAAAACATGGGTGTACTGAGACATGTTCTCCACTTCTTCACTGATGCCGGGGCGGCACAGGCGATCCTTCATCTCAACCGTGCTTCTGCTCTGCTTGTCCATCCAGTTCAGGTCCTCCTTCGTATAAGGAGTTACCGGCTTGATCTCAAACAGATCCGCTTCCGCTGCTGCCGCCAGTCTCTCCGCCACCTTCCCGGTGACCCCGCTGGCGCTGAAATATGCTACCAATATTTTACTCATTCTGATTCTCCTCAAATATGATTGAACAGCTTAATCAAAGCCAAATGCTGTCAGATATACCATTACAAAGAAACATGCTATCCCGAACCATACTGCAAGGCTGGTCGGAGGAATGAACACGGCTCTGAGAACATCCTTCACTATGCCCTTGTCGATCTTTATCTTACGAAATTCCCTGTATCTTCTCTTTCTGCCTTTTTCATCTACAGTGTAAACCAGCGGTCTCTCATACAGTTCTTCTATACCGAATTTTAACAGATATATCGGAACTGTGGGAACTGCGATGCAGAACCACACAGCCGAGCCTCCAAGTTCAAGCTGCTTGAAATTGAATCCGTTGATAAGCAGCGCAAGTATAACCGGAAGGAACAGAGCCACAAGACAGTAAACCGCGATCTTTGCCACTCTCCCCGGTGTAGTGAACTTAAGGATAACAGGCGTCCATGTATCCTTAAGTTTTCTCATGAACACCGGTTCCATGACCTTCCTCTGCAGTATCTCATCACTGAGGACCAGCTTGCCGTTCTCCCTGCGGAACGTATTCTCCCCTGAAGTGAAGATCTTTCTTCCCGACACTACAGAGAAAGCGTTTCTGGAAGTGTCGCTGTAATAGCAAAGTGTAACGATGATGAACACAAGAGCGGTGGTACCTGTTATGAGCGATGCAGACCCCTTATCCGCTCCGAAAGCGATCATCGCCATGAAAAGGACAAAGCTGAACGCCAGAGTAGACAGTAACGCTTTGAACCACCATGGCAGAAAATAGAAATGTGAATCCTTCAGGGCTCGTACACTTACTTTACCGGTCTGCCCGTTCACTGCAGCCACTACATCTCCTTTGGATATGTAGTACACAGGAAGCAATGTCGGAAGTCTGAAAGCAGAACTGACATCTGTATAGACATCAAGCGCTTTGGACTCCATCGTCTTGCTAAGGGAAGGGATATAAGTCTGAGCTGTCTCCTGTTTTACGCGATCTTCAAGATCCTTGTCTGATATATCGGAGATCTTTACTCTCTGACCGGCAACATAAGCAAAATCAAATTCAGTGATCTCATCCAAATCGAAAGGTTCCATGCCATCCAGAAGCAGGTTGTCCAGCTGGCTGGATCTGTTGACGAACTCATCATTGATGAATCCCTCGCAGTCATACCTGCTTCCCCTGTCCATCCTTGATACAGTCATACCGATAGGGCCTCTTACCAGTTCGTAAGGGAGATAGAATCCTTTCAGTTCAGGAACAAGGGGCCTGAGCTTTCTCGACTCTGCTTTGCCTCTGTTCTCATCACACCACTTTGCGAGAAGCTCCTTCGCCTCGCTCTCAGTAATTCTGAATGGGATGATCGTCTCAGGCATATTATCTGCACTCAGATACTCAGTCCTCACAAGGCTCCTGCCGCAGAAGGCACAACTGGTGAGAGCTTCATTCTCCTCAAAAACAAGAGTCGCGCCGCAGCCGCTGCAGTTGGCCTGCATAAGGCGGTATGACTTGAAGGAGTCGTTCATCTTCTCCCTGTGGACCGCTCTGAACCCCTGTTTCTCCTGAAGAGCTTCCTTGATACCGACCTGACCGCCACAGTAACCGCAGACATACATCTGCCTGACTATATCGAACTTAGCAGGCGCGCCGCAGTTAGGACAATATATCTCTGTTATCTTTTTAGCCATTTTCCGGTCCCTTCCTTACCCTTAATAATACCAAAAAAGAAAGCAAGTATTAATACTTATGCCACAAAGAAAATCCTCCAACATCAATGAGGTTGAAACATGTCATTCGCATGGATAAAATGAATGTTGTTGAAAATAACTCAGCCAGGAGAAACAAGATGAAATTTTCAGAAATGCCATACAAAAGACCGGATCCGCAGGAGGTCATCAACAAGACCAAGGATCTGACAGAAAGGCTCAGAAACGCGAAAAGCTATGAGGAAGCACGCTCTGTCTTTCTGGAATACGAAGAGGAAGGCAAAGCCGTAGGCACAACTGCCATTCTGGCATATATACGTCAGTCCATAGACACGCGTGATGAGTTCTACAACGAAGAAAAGGATTTCTGGGACGACTTCGGACCGGAGATCGAGGAGTTTGAGCAGGAATGGATCAAAGCCAGGCTTGAATCTCCCTTCCGCAAGGATTTCGAGGAAGAGTACGGTAACCTGATGTTCATCAACGCCGAGATCGAGCAGAAGACCTTCTCCCCGGAGATCATCTCCGACATGCAGAAAGA
Organism: Oscillospiraceae bacterium; assembly: GCA_017432285.1. Lineage (GTDB taxonomy): Bacteria > Bacillota > Clostridia > Oscillospirales > Ruminococcaceae > RUG11783. The sequence goes on from JAFRJM010000009.1 coordinate 7,282, forward strand.
GAATGAACTTGTCGGAGAATATGATGACCTGATCGCATCAGCACAGATCCCATTCGAAGGCGGCGTTTATACACTTTCTCAGCTCGAGCCATTCGCAAATGACCTCGATGATGAACGCCGTTTCGCTGCCTGGAAAGCCAGAGGCCAGTGGTACAAGGATAACCAGCCTGAGCTTGACAGGATCTTTGATGAACTAGTCAAGGTACGCGACACTATGGGCAGAAAGCTCGGCTATGATGGCTACACACAGCTTGGCTACTACAATATGGGACGCAACTGCTACACGAAGGAAGATGTGGAGAAATTCCGTGAGGCAGTCCAGAAGTACATCGTTCCTGTTGCTGATTCCATTATGCGTGAGCAGGCACAGAGGATCGATAAGCCTTATCCCCTTTCATTTGCTGATTCATCCCTTACCTTCAGAAGCGGAAACCCCCGCCCCGTAGGCACACCGGAAGACATTCTGGAACAAGGAAAGAAATTCTATGATGAACTGTCGCCCGAGACGAGCGAGTTCTTCCGCACGATGCTTGATGAAGAACTGATGGACGTTCTCTCGACTGAAGGCAAACAGGCAGGTGGTTACTGCAATGACCTTGAACTGTATGAGCGTCCGTTCATATTCGCGAACTTCAACGGCACTCAGGGAGACGTGGAAGTTGTCACACACGAAGCAGGACACGCTTTCGCCTACTGGCTCAACCGCAAGCGCATCCCTCTCGAGTATGCAACCCCTACCGAGGATGCATGCGAAGTGCATTCGACAACGATGGAATATTTTGGCTGGAGGAACGCAGAAGGATTCTTCGGACCAGATGCAAAAAAATACAAATACAGCCACCTCGCCGCAGGACTTACGTTCATCCCTTACGGCACGATGGTAGACCACTTCCAGCATATAATCTATGAAAAACCGGAGCTTACTCCGGCGGAGCGTCATGCTGAGTGGAAACGCCTCATGGGGATCTACACGCCATGGCTGAAACTCGACGGCGAGATCCCGTTCTACAGCGACGGTGAGCACTGGCAGCGCCAGATCCACATCTATGAGTGCCCGTTCTACTACATCGACTACTGCCTCGCACAGGCAGTCTCTCTCGAATTCTGGTCTATGATGCAAAAAGATCATGACGAAGCCTGGCAACGCTACATGGCATATACTATTCAGGGCGGAAGTCACACCTTTGTAGACCTTCTTAAGAATGCCGGCCTTGCCACTCCGTTCGATGAGGAATGTCTGAAGAGCGTCTGCGAGACCGCTACCCAGTGGCTCGCTTCCTTCGACCTGACAGGAATCGAATAATTCCACACACGACAAAAACAGGGATGCCTCATGCCAAGCATGCTGCATCCCTTTTCTGTTAATAGTTGCTCTTGTATCAGAGCTGCCCGAGTCTCACCGCTACTTCCCTGACAGTCTCCATGACAAGACTGAAATCATCAAGATCCACGCCGTTGAGCTCTGCTTCATAAGGACCTTCCTCAGTCTTATTACGGTTGAGGATCCTCGGGACCTTTTCCCTGTAGGCGATATCTATTCCCCTCTCATGTGAGAGCTTTATAGCTGCCTCACTTACAACATCAGCATAGATCCATTTGACCCCACAGTGATCCGCTATCAGCACGGCCGCCTTTCCGATTATCATGTCCGACTGGTACAGAGGCTTGCACTCACCTTTTTCATACATATTCAGCAGATCAAGCATTGGCTTGATCCCTTTTTCTTTGCTTGTAAAAATGATCCCATCTTCATCCGCTGCAACACAAGTGAGGCTCTCCGCATACATCTTCCTAACACATTCAACTATATACACTTCGCTTCTCCTTAATAATTTTTTTATTTAAACCATTTTATACTATTTTTATGTAAGTAAAAACATATATAATTAAAAAGTCGACAGACTGCCAGATTTAGGAGAAATTAAAATGGATATTCTTGTAATAGACGGACAGGGCGGAAACATCGGCAGACAGCTCGTAAAAGGCATCATTGAGAGGTTCAGCGATGTCACTGTCACTGCTGTGGGAACCAACAGCGCAGCTACCCAGAACATGCTGAAGGCCGGAGCCTCCAGAGGAGCGACCGGTGAGAACGCTGTCAAAGTATGCGCCAGAGAAGCAGATGTCATCATAGGGCCTATCGGAATAGCTGTTCCCGATTCCATGCTCGGAGAAGTCACTCCCGAGATGGCTGCAGCAGTCGGTCAGGCTAATGTAAAAAGGATCCTTATACCGATAAACAACTGCAACAACTATGTGGTCGGAGTCGGTGATACAAGCATCCAGCGGCTGGTGAATGAAGCGCTTGATCTGCTGGAGACCCTTGTTGACTAAGGTCATATTTTGTTCTAAAATTTGTACTAGTGTAATTTCATACTGAAGTATGAACAAAGCGCCGAAGCGCTCTAATCCGGCAATATCTTTTATTATTTGTACTATGTAGGTACATATCTTTCTGCAGAAAGGTGTGTGCCTATTTTTGTTACAGGGACCGCATTCAAGATGTGTTTTCTGCATAGTTACATACCGATCGGAAAAAGAACGCTGACGCTTCTGTCAATATATCAGCTGCTCGAATCAATGTAGGTTAAAAAATGAAGGTATTATATTTCCAATGCAACATGGGAGCTGCAGGCGACATGCTGAACGCAGCGCTTCTCGATCTGATCGACGATAAAGAAGATTTTCTGGATGAGTTCAGGAAATTAGGCATTCCTGACGTAAAGGTCGATCTTACCAGGACACAAAAGTGTTCTGTCACGGGTTCTCATCTTTCTGTTACGGTAAAGGGCACGGAAGAAGTGTCTGAGGATGTCTCATTGAACACTCAGGATCATGACCACGACCACGAACATGGACATCATCATGACCATGAGCACGGACATGAACACCATCATGAACATGACAATGAACATCATCACCATCATGAACACTCGAGCTATCAGAGCATCTGTGAGAAGATAGACCTCTTCCCTGTTCCAGATGGTGTAAAGAAAAACGCGAAAGAGATCTATGAGTCCATAGCGATGGCCGAAGCTGAAGTTCACAACTCCGACATCACACAGATCCACTTCCACGAAGTCGGTTCCATGGATGCTATAGTTGACGTCCTGATGTTCTGCATGCTCATGGATAAGGTAAACCCGGACAAAGTGATAGTATCTCCCGTTCATGTGGGATCCGGTACCGTGCGCTGCGCTCACGGCATACTGCCTGTTCCGGCGCCTGCCACAGCCCTTATCCTGAAGGATGTACCGATCTACGGCGGAAGGATCTCAGGAGAGCTCTGCACTCCTACAGGAGCTGCTCTACTGAAGCATTTCGCGGACGAGTTCGGCGACATGCCGGCAATGAAGCTCGACCGTGTAGGCTACGGTATGGGCAACAAGGATTTCCCGGTAGCGAACTGTGTACGCGCATTCCTCGGAAACACATCGGAATCTGAAGAGATCTTTGAGATCGACTTCAACGTCGACGATATGACTGCTGAGGAAGTCTCATTTGCAGTTGACAGGATCTTCGAGGCCGGAGCAAGAGAAGTCTTTACGACCTCTGTCCAGATGAAGAAAGGCAGATCCGGTCTGCTGATCACCGCTCTTGTGGGCGGAAATCACAAGATGGATGTCGTGACAGCGATCTTCAGGCACACCTCCACGATAGGGATGCGTGAAAAGAAGATAAACAGATACGTGCTTGACCGGACGATCGAGACAGAGAACACCGTTTACGGTGAGATAAGAAAAAAGGTCTCTTCCGGCTACGGAGTAAGAAAAGAAAAATATGAGTACGACGATCTCGAGAGGATCGCAAAAGAGAACGGCCTCTCGATAAAAGAAATAATCAAAAACATTTAAAGGGGGAAAAATTATGCATATGGCTGATGCGTTGCTGGCGCCTGCAGTGGCAGCAACAATGTACGTAGCTTCTGGAACAGCAGCCGGAGTATCTGTCCACAAGCTCAGAAAAGACGACGAGGAGCGTAAACTCCCGACTATGGCTGTAACATCCGCACTGGTATTCGCCGGTCAGATGATCAACTACACCATTCCCGGCACCGGATCATCCGGTCACATGTGCGGCGGCATGCTTCTGTCCGCTCTGCTTGGTCCCTATGCGGGATTCCTGTCAATGATCGTGATCCTAACAGTCCAATGCCTATTCTTCGCAGACGGAGGATTGATGGCATTGGGGGCTAACATATGGAACATGGCGTTCTACGGCTGCTTTGTGGGGTACTTCCTGATCTGGCGGCCGATAGTGAACAGCAACTGGTTCGGCGGTGAGACAAAATCCGCGCAGCGTCTGAGGATCATCGTAGCTTCCATCATTGGATGCGTTGTGACACTTCAGCTTGGCGCTTTCTCCGTCGTACTTGAGACCACACTGTCCGGTATCACCGAGCTGCCCTTCTCTGCCTTCGTGGCACTGATGCAGCCGATCCACCTCGCTATAGGTCTGGTGGAAGGACTGGTAACAGCTGCGGTACTGGTATTCGTATATGAGTCACGTCCTGAACTGCTTATGGATGTAGACGCTACCGGCACTGCAATAGGCAAACGTTCTCTGAAAGCTACTCTTGCCATTCTGGCAGTCGTAGTAGTCGTTGTCGGCGGCGGACTCTCCCTGCTGGCAAGCTCCAATCCTGATGGTTTGGAGTGGGCTCTGTTCGGCAATGAAGACGCCAACGTAGAGAACATGGGACTTGATGAGGACAACTTCGGTGTAGAGAGCAAGGCTGCGGAGACAGCCGGTTCTATCCAGGAAAGCACCTCATTCCTGCCCGACTATGCATTCCCGGATGACGACAGCCCCGCAGGTACCACCGTATCCGGACTTGTCGGATCCGCGATAGTTGCTGCCATTTCAGTTCTGCTGGCTTTTGCCTTCGGTTTCTTCCGCAAGAAAAAGCAGGCAGCTTAAATATGGAGGAGTGTACAGCCCCATGACTGATGTCATGGGGCTTCACGCGATATTAACATGAACAGGATGGATCACTCGCTTATAGCACTGCGGGAGATGGATATGCTTGCTGCCGGGGATTCCCCGGTGCACAAACTCCATCCCTCTGCTAAGCTTGTTGTCACAATTGCATATATCATTATCACAGTCTCTTTCAGCAAGTATCAGCTCAACGGACTTCTGATGATGATAATCTATCCTGCTTTTCTTTTCTCCAGCAGCGGTGTCACAGTAGGCACCTGCTTCCGCAAACTCCGTTTTATCCTTCCGCTGGTGCTGGCGGTCGGGCTCTTCAACCCGTTGTTCGACCGTGCAGCGATGATAAAGATCGGGAACATCACCGTATCCGGAGGAACGATCAGCATGGTGACTCTGATGCTCAAAGGAGTGTTCTGTCTGGCTGCATCATTCCTTCTGATGGCCACGACTTCAATCGACAATCTGTGTGCCGCTCTGCGACAGTTTCACCTACCGCCGATGATGGTATCTCTTCTCTTGCTGACATACCGGTACATCGGTGTGATGACCGAAGAGCTGTCGGTAATGACCGATGCCTACTCTCTACGTGCACCTGGCCAGAAAGGGATTAAATTCAATGCATGGGGCTCATTCCTCGGGCAGCTCATACTGAGGACAATGGACCGGGCTGATGAACTGTATAACAGCATGCAGCTGCGCGGTTTCTCAGGCAGTTTCACCTATGCTGACTGCAAACGCTTTGACCGCCGCGACGCACTGTGGATCGTATTATGGATCCTGCTGTTCCTTATCTGCCGTTTCTTAGATATACCAGGTATCCTGGGCTCACTACTTCTTGGAGGCTTCTCATGATTAGATTTGAAAATGTGACTGCATTCTACGAGAATGACAAGCCTGTGCTGAACGGTGTGTCCTTTACTGAAGAAAAGGGAGAAACCATAGGGCTTATTGGCGCAAACGGTGCCGGAAAGACAACCCTTATGCGGACACTGCTTGGTCTGCTTCCGCACGAAGGTCTGATCACAGTCGACGACATACCTGTCTCTGAAAAAACGCTGCCGGAGATCAGGAGAAAACTTGGTTTCGTCCTTCAGAACTCCGATAACCAGATGTTCATGCCCACAGTCTACGAAGATATGATCTTCGGCCCTTTGAACTACGGACTGGACCGTGAAGAAGTCGATGCCCGTGTGGATGATGTACTTACCCAGCTAAATCTCACAGAATTGAAGCATTGCTATAACCACAAGCTCTCTGGCGGTGAGAAGCGTATGGCAGCGATAGCCACCATACTTGTTATGAAACCGGAGATCATATTGATGGATGAACCTACTTCAGCTTTGGACCCGAAGAACCGGCGCCTCGTCATCAACACCATCAACGAAATGCCGGAAACGAAGCTGATCTCCTCCCACGATCTGGATATGATCTGGGACACCTGTGACCGCGTGATACTTCTTAACCGCGGCACTATCGTTGCGGACGGTTCGGCAAAGGATATCCTTCAGAACAAAGAACTTCTTGAAGACAACCGTATGGAACTGCCGCTTCGTTTTTCCAATCCGTAAACATTATCTACTCCAAAAGAAAGAGGGATGCAGCATGCGCTCATGCATGTTACATCCCTTTTTCTTATATCTGACTCTTTATCCGGTATCACTCCGGGAATGCGCTTATGAATTTCTGACTGTGTGAATTCAGCGCATTTACCGCAGACTGGTAAATCTTGTAATAACTGCTCCCGTAATGCCACGGATCTGCTGTGTATGCCTCAAATCCGTATGCTGACTGGAAAGAGCTGTATGCAGGAAGGATCTTAACGAAGCAGTAGGGAGCATCGTTATCCCTGTCCTTGAAATTCGTCCATACATTGATGGCTCCTTCACAATAACTGCTTATAGTTACGTTCAAATTGGAAAGGGCTTCAATCAGTGCAAAGAATCTGTTTTCCTTTACCTGTTTCCACGCCTCATTGAGATCCGCACTGATCTTCGGGACATTATCGCGGATCTTTTTCATAACTTCATCTATCTTGGTGACTACGGAGACCTGAAGCGTATATTTATCGATGACCTTCATGTCTGCCATCCAGCCTGAATCAACACTGAACGTACCGTCGGATCGTTTCAGAAAATGTTTGTCCAGCTTGTAAGCCTCGATCAGTGTCTGATAATCCCTGATCCTCGCCTGACGGTAACCGCTCTTGAGCTGATCGCGTGACACCTTGCCTGCGTTCTGCTGGTAGTATTCTTTTGAACGCATAGCCTGATTCTCCATATAGGACCAGCTTTTGTTAAGCAGCTCGTTCACTCTTGAGACATCTTCGTTGATGTCATGGAACATGTCCTCAGTGAAACCCGCTTCTTCGAAGTTCATATATGCCCGCATGAGCTTATAGCTCATCTCCAGCGGCAGCAGGATCATGTTGTCCCGAAGCTCATTCATTGGCTTGATGACCTGATATGCATCTTCGAAATATGCCATTGCCGCGTCGAAAGACTTCTTCTGATCAGCAGAAAGATTCCCATACCAAGGCGGAGCGTATCCCTTACCTCTGTATTCACCCAATTCTCTCCAGTTGAGGTTGTAGAAATTCTGGACCCAGCCGGCAGGTCCAAGATCGTTGACATAGAGCGATTCGAACGCCTTCTCTGTCTCATCATAGTTCCCGTAGGCGACTACGCTGTCCAGTAGTTTTGTGACCTCGTTTATCCTGCCGATAAGGGCATTGAGGTCAGTTCTGAGCGAGCCCTCATCCAGGTTCTGCCATTTTCTGTATTCTTCAGTCTGCTCGGCAACTATCGCCTTCTGCTCTTCCGCAGTGAAAGTGATCGCGTCACCCATAGTGTTACCTCCGTATCATTGAAATATATGCAGGTTAATCAGAATCTTATCTCATAATCTCGGACATACCATCTTCCGCCATTCGTACGGATGAGATTTCTCCTGACAGGACTTCCAAGCTGTTTGCCGCTCTTATCGAACGAGACAGTCTGTACAGAAGCGTACTCCACTTTTTCGCCGTATTTTGAAGCAATGTTCTGCTGCTCTTCCTTGGACAGGAAGTAGGATTCCAGACCGCTTTCATCGCTGTATCCCTTTACGACAGTTATCTTTGTCGCATCCGGTACGACCTCAGCGTGAACATATTCGCCGTGGAACCTTTCCTGATGCAGATCCCAGTAATACAGGAGCAAGGATTCCTGTGTAGGATTGAGTCTTCTTTCCGGCTGGATGCAGTCCACATAGAGATCGTAGTTCTTCTCCTTGATAGCCTGACGGAATATCTCCACCAGTCTTTCCGGTGTTACATCTTCCGGGACCTCCTTCTCCGTGTACCAGGCTTCCTTGATAGCAGCTACTTCATCCTCATCAACGAAGCGGCCGCTGGTCTCACACTCAGGATCATAGAGCCCAAGCACATGTCCGGGCACATACAGCGCAACAGGTTCCACAACAGGTGCATATACAGGCCCGCCGACCTTGTTTTCTCCGGCTTCCGGGATCTCCATAGTTAGGTCTGTGATCTCTCCCAGCACCGTCCACTTGTCCACTTCCATCATGGTGGAATCAACGAGCCTTCTGTAGCGCTTGACAGCCTCATACGGACCGAGCCACTGTCTGCCGTCTATCTCCACAAAATACATACCGGTGGAACGTTTGCCCACATGGATGAATTCTCCGGTGACACCCATGAACTGGTTCATCGGGTATCTGACCTCATCCAGGATAACGTATTTGCCCTTGAAATCATCAAGAGGTGTTTTCTTGACATCCGGCGCCGGGAAGACCTTTTCTATCATATTGTCAGCATACTGAGCGGTAAGAGCATTCCATGCCTTTTCGCTCTTTTCTGCGTACATCGCTCTGATGGCTTCCTCGTTTCTGATGTACTGTGTCATCTCGTCGGTGATATCCGTGAAATTTCCGGAAGCACCCTTGATGCAGTTCCTCGCTCTTTCAAACAGATCCTTCACTCTCGGATCATCAGGCGCGAACTCGTTGAGTATCATGATACGGGACAGAGCGTCCTCCTTTGAACGGAAGATGCCTGTAGCTCCGTTGGCTCTTTTAACTTCGTTCTCAAATTCCTTTAGATAAATCTCAGCCTGCTGGATACGCATGGTGAGATTGGTTGCATTGACAGAGAAAGTTGTACTATCGACCATTATGCTACGCCCCTTTCTGAAAATGTTACATATACATTTTATTGTATCATATCATAGCCTACACGAAGAAATAGGTTTAGATTAAAGTGTGCTATTTGCATTATCTTTCATAATCATCCTTGTTATGAACTTCTTCTCCAATCTCGCCATTGTCAATTTCTGCCTTCTTCTCTTGCAAGATAGCAAGAATTGACTTTTTCCCTGCTTTTTTCTGATGTCTTTCTATAATTATGTCTACATTTGATTCTTTCGATAAACCTTGATACTTCTGGTCAAAGCTGATCAAAACCTCTTTATTCAATTTTTCGCTGTCTTTTATCTGTTCATACAATTTCTCATATTGTCCATCACTCATAACGGCTTCAATAAAAGAACGTGATACTTGTGGCAATGAATTCCAATCTTCGTATAAATCCGTTACTGCTTTCCTAATAAGAAAAATATCTATTGGTATTCCTAGCTTTTCATGCTCCATCAGTATGCCTAATACATCAGACAGATCTTTTTTGTACTGCCTTCCTGATTTTAGTTTCATCGCTATTAGGTATTCGGAAGATATCGTTCTGATTGTTAAAACATTATAATATGACTTGTAAAACACTGAAAATTCAAACAATTTATCGGTATAAGACTCTGTCTTTGTAAAATCTGCGTTCAACCATCCATTAGGAAGGCCATAATGATCTCCTACTCTATTAATCACTTCTTTCATCGTTGATGCTGCATGTATTATTGCATCTATGTCAGTAGTCATATCACGAAACCCATAATTGATCAGAATAGACGCTCCCCCCACCAAAATAAACTCTGCGGGCATATGCTTTCCGCCTTGTTTCCGATACTCTTTAGCTACTTCTTTTATGTATTTCTCTAAATTATCTTTCGTGAACTCTACAGGTAATTCAGACAACATCTCTTACCTCGCTTTCAATGATATTAAACCGTAAAAACTCAGGAATAGCTGTTTTCATCGCCTGCTCTACGATTTCATCATTTTTAGACACAATTGAAATAGCCAAGATGTCAGCAGGAATTATTGGCTTGTCTAGTTTATATTGTCGAAGATCATCATAGTCGTTACAAATAGGAATATTGTTCTCTCTGCTGATGTAATCCAACATAGCAAGAAGATATAAACTCTCGGGATACCACTTCCGTTCAAAAAGTATCCTGATATCATCTCTTTGCAAGGTGTTGATTATAAAATCATAATCCCCCATCTCTTTTAAACGATGACAGATCGCACTTTTATAATTCTCAAAATTGCTTCGCTTTAAAAAACACGGTGCTAAAAGTTCCTCCATAGAAACTTCCAAAGCTTGAGACAATTTATAAACTGTTTCCGCACTACATTTCTCAAGCTTTGCTTTTCCATTACAAATGTCATTTAACGTAGCATAAGGTATCTCACTTAATTTAGCTAACTGGTAAATAGAGATCTTTTTCTGTTTAATCAGTTCCCGTATCGTCATTATTGTCACCTTCCATATCATTATTATAACGGTATACCGTTATAATTTCAAGCGTTCACAATAATACAGTCAATAGCTCGCTAATACTACATAAGCATAGAAGGATCTATTTTCTCGCCACTAATTCGAATCTCAAAGTGCAGGTGATTTCCAGTACTGTTTCCTGTTGAACCTACATATGCTATCACTTCTCCCCTTTGCACCGACTGCCCTGAAATCACACAGACAGCGGAACAATGTCCGTACAGTGTTTCCAGCCCATTGCCATGTGAGACCATGACATAGTACCCATAGCCTCCTCCCCAAGGATCTGTTCCGTTAGCAACTGCTATCGTACCGTCAGCTGAGGCTAATATGGGAGTTCCCTGCACTGCTCCTATATCTATCCCACCGTGGAATTTCTGTTCTCCTGTAAAAGGATCCGTCCTGTATCCGAATCCTGAGGTGATGCTGCCGTGTATTGCCATAGGCCACGTAAGGATCCCGCTTTCTGCGCCGTACGGTGTCAGGATCTGTCCCCCCGCCGAGTATGCTCCGACTGTCTTAGCCCAGAAAGGACTGTATCTCTCGCTCCTGATCTCGTTCAACAGTCTGATCTGCTTGTCCGTGAAGCCAAGCTGATCTGTGTAGCGGTCTATATTTCCGTGTCGTACCCGTATAGTGAGTGTGCGTATTTCCTGCACTTCTACCGCCTCTTCATTATCTTCATCATCCTCTTCATCCTCTTTTTCAGCAGGGATCTCGGTCACGGTTACTTCATAGGAAAAAGAAGTCAGGTCCTTCATCATCTTCCTTAATTGTTCTTTGCTGTCCTCTCCTACTTCCACCACATCCTTCCCTGAGCCTGCAGAGCGATATACCGCCCACACAGGGAGTATGTCGTCCCACTGAACTCCGTACATACCGTTATCTGACTCCATCTCCAGAATGTCGTATGGGGTGGATCTTTGTATATCCTGTATCTGCTGGTAGAATTCACTGCTGAGCTCTGAAATGACACTGCGTATAGATGCGCCTCCGTCTTCCTCAATTGAGAAAAAGAGACCAAACGGCGATGATGCTATCATTCCGACCATGGATATCACCGCGACAAGAAACATCGCCAAAGCTCCTCCGCCCACGATCATCACGTTCTGCCTGTTGATGGTCGCCAGAGCGTGTCGGAACATCTTCAGGATCCGTGCTTTAAATCTGGCTGCCGTGACTTTACCGTCATGAGCTGCTTTTTTGTGTGCAGAATACGCTTTCTTTGCCATCGCTGTGCCTCTGGCTCTTTCCTCTCCTACCCTCTGTTCTGCATGCTCTATCCTCAAGGACCTGTTCTTACCTGTCCTTATTTCATCACGACCAGTTGTTGCGGATGTCCTTACCCACTTTTCATCTTTCTTCTGTGAGGCCGTCCGTTCCTTTATCCGTATCCCAATGAGATGTTTCTTCCCTCGGAAAGCAGCAACATGAGACATCTTCTTCAGTGCAGTTCCACCTGCGGTCAGTACCTGATCCGATGCTTCAACCATATAGTCTGCGGAAGCCTCCTCATCCTGCCTGCCCGCCACCTTCGGCCTGATTTTTTGGGCCAGTATAGCACTACGGTCCACGATCTTTACCGCTTCGTACATCTCTCTTGTTTTGATATATCTCATTGCACTCCCACGCAAAGAAGGGCAGGCCTAAACAGCCTGCCCTGAAAATACTCCTTCTCCCGGTCTTGTGGTCATCAGCTGATAGAGCGCTGTGTCCTTCGGGAATCTGTTTATGAACGGTACCAGCGAACCTCCGTACTTTATGAGCCCGCACCCCGGATCCGCATTCGTTATATAACTCATCTGTTCCGGTGAGATGTTCAGGAGCTGCGACAGCCTTGCCCTGTCCGGTTCAGCCTGGTTCAGCATCACTATGAATTCAGAGTTGGAGAGCATCGTCCTGACCTGCGGCGCATCAAGAAGATATTCCACATTCTGTGTTATTGCCGTCGGATAGGCGTTCCTCTTCCTGAACTGCCTCCAAGCGGAAGTGAAAAACTGGGCTGAGAATTCGTTCTCAAAGACCACATGAAACTCATCTATGAAGATGTGCGTCCTCTTTCCTTTCCTCCAGTTGAGCGTGACTCTGTTGAGCATAGTGTCGGTGATTACAAGCAATCCCGCGGTCTTAAGCTGTTCGCCGAGGCTGTGGATGTCAAACACTATGACTCTCTTGTCCAGGTCCACATTGCTCTGTCTCCCGAAAATGTCAAGAGACCCTTTTGTATACAGTTCCAGTGCAAGAGCAACTTCCCTTGCCTCTCTCTCCGGCTGAATCAGCAGCTTGTCTCTGAGTGAAGAGAGCGTCGGGATCATTCCCGTCTCCTTTGCATCCCTGTACACACTGGCTATACATCTGTCTATTACCGATTTGTGCTGAGGTCCCACTCCTCCCATGTCTATCTTCTCTATGAGGGACATGATAAATTCAGACTTTACTACAATAGGATCGTTCTCTCCGTATCCCTCGACCATATACATGGCGTTAAGCCTGTCTCTTCCTCCCGCAGATATGCGTATAACAGAACCGACATCTCCCATCGCCTCTACCAGCGGAGCGTACTCCCCTTCCGGATCGCAGATAAGGATATCATCTTCTGTATTGAGAATGAGGAAAGTTATAAGTTCCTTCGCGCAGAAAGATTTGCCTGATCCCGGGACCCCCAGCAGGAACGCAGACTGATTGAGAAGATTCTCCCTGTTGCACAGTATAAGGTTCCTTGAGATAGCATTCTCCCCGAAATATATCCCTCCTCTGTCCCTTATCTCCTGCACTTTGAAAGGCATGAACACCGCTAGGCTTTCTGTCGTAAGCGTGCGCACAGTACTTATCTGAGGAGGTCCTACAGGAAGTACTGTAGCCAGCCCGTCTGTCTGCTGATATCTCAGAACCGCTATCTGGCACATATAGTTCCTGCCTATTGCCATCACCGCTTCCGTATCCTGATCCAGCTGCTCCCTGGTGTCTGCAGTGAGGACGATAGTCAGGACACAGAACATCATCCGCTGATCCCTAGTGGTAAGGTCACTGAGGAACTCCTTGGTCTCGCGTCTCTGCAGCTCCATGTCGTAAGGGATGACTGCGCTGAAGTTGTTGTTATTGTTCTGTCTCCTCTGCCAGTTGGTTATGTTCGTCTCCACTCCGAGCAGCCTGTTCTCCACATCCCTGACCGCCTCGTCCGTAGAAACAGGGCGTATATCTATGGACAGCATCATAGTGCGGTCTAAGTCAGTGAGCTTCTCCACCATATCGTCCCTTATATAGCTTGCATAATCCTTGAGGTACAGCACTCTGGCGTATTTGTTTCCCAGCACAAGACAGTCGCTGTGCTTCTCAGCGGAATCCGGGCAGATATAGTCACGGAAATCATGTCCTTTCCTTGCTGTGTCCCTTATATCGAAGCGGTATGAATTCTCCTCGCCGTCACGGAAGAAATCGTGAAGAACACGTATCCTTTCCTCCGCTTCCAGCGCCGTACATCCTGAACCTAACGCTCCGAACCGTGCGGCAAGATCCGCTTCTGTCCTTGTGAAATATACTCTTGCCTCATCCGCGGATCTCTTCGGCACAGATATCGTGATGTATTTCTCCTGCGTTATCCCGTTGGAACGGGAAGCGCTGTCCAGCAGCATGTCATTGTATTCCTGCCTGTACCCGTCCAGGCCGTCCTCTTTCAGCTTCATGAGAACACTGTCTTCATAATCCGATCTTTTTATCCTGTGGTTGTTTATGGTTATCTTTACCTGCGAGCCGCTGTCCAGACTGTTGAGCAGCTCGCTGTACGACAGGAACATGCGCTCTTTGTCCGGACTGGATGCCACTTTGTAGTTTATGTCAGAGAACGTCCAGGTCTTCGAATATATCCCGTTTCCGCATAAAAAGATCCCGTCCGGCCATATCCTCCTCACCGGCACGAGATCCTGCACTGTTTTCGGGACACGGAACACTTTCCGTTCCTTCATCTTTTTCTTTTGTCTTTTCACGGATATTTCTCATCTCCTTCTCGTGTTTCCTCGTCGTCTCTTTCATCGCCTCCACATATATGTTCCCCGGTAGGAACAGCAATCTCTTCGGGCCGAAGATCTCACTTCGCATCCACGCTGCCAGAAATCCCTCGGCTGTCAGACCGTGATATCTGAAGAATCCCAGGAACGCAGAAGGCAGCGCTCCCAGGATGCATATCCATGAGACGCTCTTTGGCCCAAGCACAGGCCCCAGCCCAAAGTACAGTGCCAACGCTGAACACACGGCAAGAACAGAGAATATGAACTGCCTCGGAGAAAGACCGAAGAACACAGACTCAGTGTACTGCCTTATATCCCTGTTTATCTTTACCTCCATATCACCTCTCCATATCCATGCTTCTGTTCTTGTCCAGATCCGCTGCTACAGACAATTCCTTCGTATCCCTGCTGTAACGCAGCACGCGGTTTCCCAGTCTTTCCTCCCTGTCCACCAGTTTCATGTTGACGTCAAAGACCATCCCGGCCAGTGCCATCGCAGAAAGTTCTCCCGTGTCAGGTATGATAATGACTTCATGTACAGAACTTGGAAGGACATAATAGTCCTGGTTCCCTATTGCTCCGGCTATCTTTTCCTGTATGCCGGGATAAAAAAGAGCAGCTGCTCCCATATAACTGTCCGGCGTCGTGAGCACAAGAAAACCCTCAGGATGATCTTCAGGCGTATCCAGAATGTTCACGTCGCTGCTCGATGGTCCGTATGACGCTATATCCTCTGGATGTCCGAGCACCGCAGGAGCAATGCGCTGTGAGCACCTGACTGCTTTGTCCATGAGTTGTTCTTCCGTAAGCTCCAGACTTTTTGCCTGATCTTTCGTCAGTCTTATCCTCCCGTCAATAGGGCTTTCTTCAGGAAGATCCACAAATGCGGTGAACGAATATCCGCATCCCACATCCCTGCTGACAAGTTTGCGGAGCAGATCCTGATTAGACGCGTTATCCACCAGATCCACACGTAGTGATTTTTTCATATAGTCCTTGTCAAGGAAATTCCCCATCTCTTTATCCAGATCTTTTGTGGCTTCCCTGTATCTGTCCTTTATCTCATCGCAAAGCTGATCCAGATCCTCTCCCAGGAGATATCTCTCATATTCTGCCTCCAGATAAACGACCGGTGTCGCGCCGTCCTTATCCGGTATAACCGTAAGTCCGTGAAGCACGACACCGTTGTTCTTCTCTACCAGTTCAATGCTCGCTCTGTATTCCGGAAAAATAAGCGGGTATCTCGCTACTAGAATATTCCTCACTGCTCTGCTGAATTCGTTTATATCCATCATATGTCTTCGTTCCTCTCTTTCCTGTCCTTGTTCGTTCCCCTGATCTTATCCATGATCTCCGCAGGCACTTCCGCAATAAGTTTTTCCAGTTCCTTCTTATCTTCTTTGAGTTCCTCCTTGTCCTCTTTAAGGCGAGCGATCTCCAGATCCTTTCCTTTTATCTCCTCCTTATATCTCTGAAGCTGTTTTTCTCTTTGCCGTGCTTCATCCTCGACCTGTGAGAGGTATGTTTCCGCATTACGTATCCTGTACATAATGGCTGAGTAATCTACTGTATACTGGGACAGCAGTTCCATGACATGGTCTTTCTGTTCCTTACTATTAATGATGCTTATATCCTGAACAGCGTCATATAGTTCTTTGTAATGCATATTTAGATCCGCTGCGCTTTTAAAAAGATACATAGGCAAATGCCGCTGATGCGTCTTGCGCTTGGGAATCCCTCTGTGTATATCCGGATACTTTGATGAAATGTGTTTGTAGAATCTGTCCTGGAGTTTTGTCATATCGTCCAGTTCGTCACCAATAAACCCCATTCTCGATACACGCCCATCCTCTGTAATAGGCACAAAATCAAAATGCATGTGAGGAGTTTCCTCATCCATATGAACAACGGCATCGATAAGGCGCTTCTCTCCAATCCACTCTGAAACGAAGTCCATGCAATGTTCAAAAAACTCACGCTGTTCATCAGGATCTTTTGCTTTTATCCAATTTGGAGAAGGAGCGATGATCCCTTCCATCATGCGAACGCAATTTGTTCTTGCTTTCGCTCCTGCTTCCTTTATTTTTCTATCCACCTCTTCGATGTAGTCTCCTTGAGGCTCGATAAAGTGATAATTGAGACAGGATCTGGTTCTGTCTACATGTGCTGTGTTACTGTAGACATCCTTTATCCGCGCATTATGATGATATGCGATATTGATCCTGCTGACTCTCACGGTCGTGACTGTCAAAAAAACGTATGCGGCCATTATTCTCCTTTCTTTTTTGCAACAAAAAACACGCAGGGATGATTCCTTGCGTGCTTCTTGTTTTATTGATTTTTAAAGTTTTCTTACCGGGAAATACATATAGTTCTTTCCAGTCTTGGGTGATGTGAAGTCATGTACCGCTCCGGTGAGCGATATGTCATTGTCTTTCATGTACTTCAGCATCTTTGAGAATGTGTCTTCCTCATCCCATTCTACAACCAGATATTCATAGGAAGGAATGACCCATTTTGTCCATCCTTCCGGAGCCTCAGCATCATCCCTGCATTCCGGGCCGGCCAGATACAGGCCTTTGCTGGAGTCTTCCCACGGTTTAAATGATCGCGAAAAATCCGTCATGGTTCCCCATATTCCCACAAGATCCCCGTGATCATCTCTTTTAGTAAGATCCTCTATCTCATCAAAATGATCGTTGGTCTCTTTCCATAGTTTCTGGATAAAACCTTCTCCGTCTGAAGTCGATCCTTCTTTTCCAATAACTGTGAATGATTCTTTGCTTTTTCTTTCAATGTTCATTTTTCATCATTTTTTTGTGTAGGGACGATTAGTGATTATTTGACCGGTATCCATATCTCAGTATAATACTCAGGATCCTTAGTACCAAGTGCGAACTGTGATGCGTCACTGTAGTACTCGATGTTGAAGTCTCCCGCCGGCTCGAAATCGCTCTGTGGCAGCCACTCTGAGAAGATCTTGTTGTTCTTAGCCTGAAGCGCATCCGGGATAGGTCCTTTGCATGGGACCACGACCCATGTATACTCAGGGATCTCTATGACTTCCAGCCCCTTTTCTGCTGCCGCCTCTTCCATGAAATCGTCCGCTATCATATAACGAAACTGATCATTACCTGTAGGCGTGTCAAAACAGATGCCGTACATGCCCATTACAGGCGCTCCATCCGGAGCACTCATGACATCATCCCAGAACAACGGGATCTTTTTCTGTGCATCCTCAAAATCAAAGTTCTTGGAGACGCCCATTACTTTAAAGCTTTGTTTCTTTTCCAGTTTATATTCCATTTCTTTTTCTCCTTCTTTTCGATATCCTGTCTGCAGCTGAGGATAATCCTTTACCGTGACTTTTCCCGATCTTACCTCAGTCGGAGTGCTTCCATGGAACTTTGTGAAAGCTCTGGTGAAGCTGTCCGGTGAATCATATCCGTATTTGACTGCAAGGTCCAGTATGCGTATGTCTGTCCTGACAAGCTCGACTGCTGCGCGCGACAGTCTCCTTCTCCGGACATATTCCCCGACAGATGTCCCGCATGTGTCTCGAAACACTCTCTGGAAATAAAATGACGAATAGTGTATATGGTCCGCTACATCTTTAGCGGTGAATGAAAGCGTCAGATTATCTTCGATATATGCTGCAGCATCTCTGACTGCTCCGTTCCAATCCATACATCTCACCTCCGTTCTGGATATATCATATCATTCTGAAGCTATCTCTTCCCGACTTTTTGTGCTGTGCTTCCAAAAAGAAAAATGTAAACCTATATGTTACATTTTGCACAGGACAGTTTCTTGAACGAACCGTCTTTCAATTTGTAAAATATAGACAAATAATTGAAAGGAGTTCTAAACTATGACCGAACTCGGAAATAAAATAGCACAAAAAAGAAAAGATCTCGGTATGACTCAGATCGAATTTGCAGATAAGCTTTGTGTGACCAGGCAAACTGTCAGCCGCTGGGAAGCCGGAAGCGTGATGCCTGACATAGATAAGATCTCCGATATTGCCAGCATTCTCGGAGTCAGCTGTGATTATCTGCTAAAGGATGATATTAAGGAAGAAGAGTCGATCGTTAACAGATACTTAAGCAAACTTGTAGAAAACGCAGCTGGCAAAACAGTAAGGCTGAACTTCTTTGATGACGAAGCTGATATTGACCTTTTCAATACTGACTGCAGAATCATCGATTTCGAACGGAACTGGATGAAGGTGGAAGCAGATACTAAGAAAGGCCACATTGAAAAGTTGATCCCAGTGTCTTCTATCCTCTCTATAGAAATCAAGGAGGCAAAGTGAACGATGGAATACATTGGATTTGTTTTTGGCATATTTGGTTTGTTTGCATATCTTCAGGTCTCTTCGCTAAAAAAACGTGTCGATGACCTTGAAAGAGAACTGACAAAAATCAAAGGAACATCCTACCATGAGGACCGCACAGCTTTGCTGGATGCCGCAAAAACTTATGTTGGACAAGATGTTTGCATTGAGCTTAAAGAAGACCACGAAGACATAGATATCATGAACTATGGCAATACCAAACATGGCTCTAATACCATACTCGACGCAGATGACGAGTGGCTTCTGGTAAAGATCAAAACACCTAAGGGTGACAAAGAAAAGCTGATACGCATGGAGTCTATTGAGCGGATCAGCGTAATCCAGAAATAAGAAGATCCAACTTTAAGATAAAGCACATAAGGAAAAACGCTCGGATAGTTCCAAGCGTTTTTCTGTTATCTCTCAAATCCTCTGTTTTTGTTTTCCATGCGTGTGACTTGTTTCTCCCATGTCTTTCCTGCCTGATCTTTTAGAAAACTAATTAACGGAGCTAATTCCTGTCTTTCGTCCCATGCTTCCAGAGCAGAATAATATGCTTTTCTTTCCTCTTCAAATATTATGACTGGTGGGTGATCATGAAGAAGCAGGAAATAGTTCATCAACAGGCGCCCTGTTCTTCCATTTCCGTCAGCGAATGGATGGATGTTCTCGAACTTCGCGTGGAAATATGCAGCGGCTATCAATTCTTCGCCTTCATTGATTTCTGAGATCTCTTTAAGAACCTCCGATAACTCTTCATGGACTTCTTCAGGAGCAGCTCCAATCTCGTTTTTGCCTGTAATGAAGTCATACTTTTTATATTCTCCTGGCCGCTCTCCTAATGCCCATCTTCTTGAATCATATGTGTTCTGAGTGAGAAGCCTCTGAAACTCCTTAATTAGCTCTTCAGTGATAGGTACTCTGTTTCCAAAGCACTCCAAAAGGAATTCGTTTGCCTCCTTTGAGTTTTTTATTTCAAACAATGTTCTGAGGTCCCCAGTATAAGAAGTGACTCCATCCTTATCAAATATCTCGTGGGTATCATGATATGTTATATTGTCATTTTCCAGTTTCCCGGAATTGTATGCAAAGGCTATGCTGTGCCCATTCAGAGCTTCAGCCAGCTCGGCGTCTGTATGGATAGATCTTTCTTTCCACAATTTAACTGCTTTTTCATATAATGTCATTTGCTGTACCTCTTATGTTAGCTGTATTATAGCATATTAATGTGATATCCTCTGGCAATAAACCGACATTAAATGTCGTTTTATTATTTTTTGTCGGTATATATTATTCTGTTACTTATTAATGTAATTATTTTTAATATAAATTTGTCACATAACTCTGTATAATTGATACATATTATTCTTCTAAGGAGGATCTCCATGTTTTGTTCTAATTGCGGCACGAAGCTCGATGATGATGCAAAGTTCTGCTATAACTGCGGAACACAAGTCGCATCTCCGACAGCTACCCCTTCTGTGTCCGAAACCGAAACAGTATATCCTGTCCAAGCTCCTGAACAGCCTGCCCCTGTTCAGACTACACAGCCTGATCAGACATATATCCCTCAGGGAACCATTTTCCCAACGGGCTATTCACCGGCTGAAGAAGCAGCCAAAGCTACAGCTACAGTTGAGACTCCTGCTCAGGTTCCTCAGCAACCTGTAGCAGAAACACCTGCCTATACACCTCAGCCACAGGTACAGGCCCCTTACTATGACACCACGACAGCACAGGCTCAGCCTGTAGCTGCAGATCCGGTATATGCTGCTCAGCCACAGGTACAGGTACCGCAGTACGCAGCATCTCCTGTACAGGCTGCCCCCAAAAAGAAGAAAGGCAAAACTGGACTGATCATCGTTGCAGCGCTGCTCATTCTGGCTTTAGCTGCGGGCGGACTATATTATTTCAAATCCTACCGTCCCAAGAAAATGACGCAGGACTACCTCAACCAAGCTTTAGAAGCCTATGATTCCGGAGATTATGACACTGCTGTCGATCTTACGGAAAAAGCATACAAACTGAGCCCTGACAACGAGGACATAGAGCAAGTCTTGTATTCTCTGTACTATGAACTGAACAACAACGCCTGGAATGAAGGAGATTACGAGACATCCATCTTCTACCTCAAGAAGATGGCTACACTCCCCAGCACTGATCAAGACTCCGTAGATACGATCCTCCACAGCGAATATAACCTATGGCTGCTCGATCTTGCTTTAGCCGGCGATACAGCCAGGGGGATGGAAGTACTTGAGGAAGCTAAGCCATATCTCACAGATGAAGAATATGCAGACAGGCTCGCAGAGCTAAGCGGCGATTTCAGTCACTGGGGTGGTGATACCACAGAGGAAGACACTGGCAGCGAACCTGAAGAACCTGATGACGGTGAAAAACCTGTAGTTGAAAACGTAACCAGTCTCGAAACTCTCGCCCAGAGGATCGCGGGGCTGACAGACAACGGAAATTATGACTCTGCCTCGTTCATTCTCCCTCTCTATTCAGAGTATGTTTTCCCCGCTCTCACTGAAAAGGGTTCTTTGATCGTGGAACTGGACAGCAGCTTTGATCATCGATACGTCAAATTCTATCCTCATCCCGAGCAGGGTGAAGATAAGTACTACGTCTATTATGGGGATATGGATGCCGATGGCAACCGCCAAGGTTTTGGCTGGATCCTGAGCAATTACGACTACGATGGCAGCAGAGCATTATATTTCTATAAATCCGGATGGGAAAACGATAAGGCGAACGGCACATTCGTTGAATATAACCTCTGGGGAGAAAACTATGATCAATATAACTGCTATTATGGTAATCTTAAGGACTATCTGTATGACGGAGATATCACGATAATCTGGAAAAATGGCAGAACATATTATGCTACCTATCATGACGGTGTTCCGGAGATACTAGGTACAGATCCGGACGACGGACAGAAGATAATCGCCTATGATGAGAACAGTGAATATTGGCTCAAGATGCCTGAAAGCTCAGTCAATAATCCTGTAGGCGTTGAGAAAATGTGATGATCCCTTAATACGGCAAGAACCCGGAATGATCCGGGTTCTTTTATTTTGTCTGCTTTTTCTTTTCTGATCTGTTATTGATCATCTTTTGGAGTTGAGTTCCTTGAGCACTGCTTTCCCTCTGTTTACTTCTATGACGGCGTAGTCCCCATTATGAACCATGTGCGGAAACTTATTATCCGGATCAAGCTCTTCCAGAAGGATGCCCATCGCAGAACCGGAAGAAATAATCAGTACTTCTGGATCCCTGTCTTCATAGAGCGCTGCTTCTGCATCTCTGGCCGCATCCAGGATTCCATCCATGAAACGTCTGCATGTCTCTTCACCAGTCTCAGCTCGTGATTCTGGATCCGCTTCTGCTATCATCTTTGATATTTCTTTGCGTGTATAGTCGCTCCTCTTCAACAGAAAAAGATCTTCTCCAAGTCCGTGAAATCTTCCGACTGCTTTATATACTTCATCTATGTCCATCCCTTCAAATGAACCGAATGATGTCTCGCGGAATCTCTGATCTGTTTTTATTCCGGGAACATAAGAAGAGGTGTTCATACCAAGGATTATTTCTGCTGTCCTCTTTTGTCTGGGCAGATCTCCAGCGTAGACTGCCTCGAACTGTATTCCGGACAGTTCCCTTCCAACCTGCCTTGCCTGCTGTACGCCGTTATCTGTAAGTGGAGAGTCACACCATCCCTGCATCTTTCTCATGATATTGTTCTCGGTCTCTCCGTGACGAACCAAATAAATCTTAACCATATCTTCCCTTTCTTTTTCAAGTTCAATTGCTATTCATTATATATGATTTAAGACTGATTTGACCAGTTCATCCGGATGGTTGTCCAAGATAATCATATCCCCATTATCTCCCGCACAACTCTGTCCGACATACGTACTGCCCCTACAAGTATAAGCATGTCGAATATAAGTTCCCCTATGTAGCTCCAGACCATAGCTGCAGGCGCTGCATCCTGCATAACAGAAGGCGGACTGTCTGCAAAGGCAGAGAATATTACACACGCCAGCATAACAGCGGCACCTTCAAGACATACTGCCGCATAACTCTTGAGAAAACTCTTTCCGATATCCTGTGTAGGTTCACCGGCAAACGATGACAAAGGAACCGGAGCTATCGCTGTGTACAGATATAGTTTAAAAAATCTGCCGTACACTGTCAGCACCATGGTAAAAGACAGGACCCAAATGATAAGTGACCCTATAAGGGTCACTGCCCACAGCGGAATGGACTCAAGAAAGCCGGTTTCCTCGATTGCGGATGCCATTTCCGGCGGTATCTCTGACACTGATGAGCCTCCCACACCCGCTGCTCCTGCAATGGAAGCGATCATGCCAGAAACTATTTCCAGAAACATAAGGAGCCAGTCCATGCAATTAGTAATAACAGCTTTGGATAATACAAATCGTATAAATAGTCTGAGCGCATGTTCCGGCCGTCGAAACTCTGTTAAAGATGCTGTATTTCGCATAATTCCAGCCACAAAGAACAGAACTAGCAGCGCATACCCTATTGCCTGCATACTGCCCTGAATTCTACAGACTGTATTCCAGATAATACCTCCTCTAAACTCCTGTGGAGACTGTATAATTAGGGTATAAATCTCTTCCAGCTTGCCGTTCCACACCTCCAGAGCTCTGTTCAGGTTCTGCACGATCCAGTTTTCCGGCATCCGGTATCACCTCCTTCCCGGAAAACGGATCCTGTTCATACGCCTGTAATGAGGTTAAGTATCTCCCTTGTAAAGGTGATCACTATACCACCTGCTAAAGTGAGAAATCCGTTGGATCTCTGAGACGGATCGTGGCTTTGAAGCGACAGTCCGACCTGCACTATCCCCCATCCGAGCAGTATCAAACCTACCGACCTTATCATACCGAAAATGAACTCGCTGAGATTGTTTATAACTGCTATTGGGTCTCCAGTTGAGGCAGAGACTGGTATGCCGATGAGCCACATCAGCAAAGCCGAAACTGCACAGGAGACCGCTCTTCTTATCTTTTTCTTATCCTTCACTTATTCCTCCTCTATGCTACTGTAATTTAGCATTATCTCTATTTCTCTTTCCGTTAATATCTGAAGCTGTCCTTTCCATTCCGGATAATCTCCTCCTCTTTTTGTGTTCTTTTCCAAACATATGTCCGCAAAACTCCTGCTGTCTTCCCCATAACGGTAAGGCGGGGCTCCTCCGTCTGATGACAGATACAGGCTAGGATGTCTGAGGATATCGTATTTGAGGTCTTTCACCGGACGTTCGCCTCTTATAAAAAGGAGCGCATACCGGTTATCCAGCATGCGCACCTCATCCGGTGTCATAAGCGGTCTGCCCATATACTGCCTGTTTCTTGAAGTGCTTCCTCCTTTTCCTCTGGATTCCCCGAATGACGAGGTCTCGATCGTCTGCTTTCCAAGCAGTTTGGAGACATATTCATGAGTGGATTCCTCATTCCCTCCAAGATAAAGGTAAGTGTCGCAGTTGCCTACGATAGATTCCCACTGTTTCTCGAAGAGATCTTTCAACTGTGCCATGTTCTGTATGATAATCGACACCGATATCTCCCTGGACCTCATAGTGGAAAGAAGCTTATCGAAGGAATTCGGCAGCGCAACGTTCGGAAACTCGTCCATGAGAAAATGGACATGGACAGGCAGTCTTCCACCATGCATGGTATCTGCCCTATAATACAGCTGCTGGAAAAGCTGAGTGTATAGCATGCCGACCACGAAATTGAAGGAACTGTCATTGTCAGGAATAACAGCGAATATTGCCGTCTTCCTTTCCCCGACAAGATCCAGTTCCATCTCGTCCACTGAAGTGATCCCGGATAATGAATCCAGATTGAACTTCTCCAGCCTTGCCAGAAGAGTTATCTGTATGGATTTGATCGTCTTGGCAGAACCGGACCTGTAGCTCCTGTAGTACTTTAGAGCTACATGGTCCGGATCTTTATTCTCCAGGTCATCGAAAAGCTTGTCCAAAGGCGACCTGTATCTGTCGTTGTCCTCTCTGACCTCACCTGAACGTATCATCTCGAGAACTGTGGCAAAATTCTGCTCATCTTCACAGGCTTCATATTTTAGGTAGAAGATGAGCGCTGAAAGTAGCATCATCCCTGCCTGATCCCAGAATGGATCTAATCCTTTTGCCGTTTTGGATGATGTGTTCCTGAACAGGTTCGTCACCAGTCTCTGTACATCATTGTCGTCCTTGAGGTAAACGAAAGGATTGTAGCAGTGGCTCCTGTTCATGTGGATAAGATCCAGCACTTTCACTGTGTAACCTTTAGCTTCCAGCAGCTGTCCGGTGGAGCTCACGAGCTCGCCTTTCGGATCCAGTATAACGAGGCTGTTTCTGTTTGAAGACATTATGTTTGCTTTCGCGAACGACCTGGTCTTCCCAGATCCGGAGCCTCCGCACACCAGAATGTTCAGGTTCCTGAGATGTTTTCTGCTGTCCAGGCCTATACGAACATTCTGTGTGAGCACCTTGTTTCCGACTTTATCCGTATCCCCGTATTTCCTGCAGAGGCCAGAGGCTGTCCCCCATCTGGCTGAACCGTGCTCTTCCCCTCTTCTGCTGTTGCCTTTTCCTGCCAGAAAGAGGCACGCACATACAGCGCAGATAAGGAGATACGGCAGAAATGTACCGATATCCATCATTTAGGGCTGACCTCCCTAAACTGTCTCCTTCTCGCGCTCTTCTTTGCTCAGGTCTTTCAGCAGTTCTTTTTCAATGCCCTGGCTTAACAAAGCAGACACGTATCTCACCTGTCCCAGGAATTCCTTTACTTCGCTGCTGCCAAACCTTGTGAAATCCTCCGGGAGCGCTCCAAGCGACTTTTCATCGAATGCAATGCCATACCTTTTGCACAGGACATATGAACCGCACTGCGAAGCGAATCTCCAGCTGTTCTCCCGGAAATCCTCACTTTTCTCCCTCGCGAGTACAGCCATTACGATTGCTGACGCAGTCTCCCTGAACATATCCTCCGGCGTCCCTGTCATGCTGATGCTTATCTCTCTTCTGGAATCATCGTATTCCGCTTTGAGATATCCGGTATCTTTTTTCCTGTCCATCTTTACGTCACAGGGTGAATTGCTGATAAGCGCTTCAAGAAGCATAGCCGGCTCTTTTACGATATCCGTATTCTTTTGGCGCATGTTTGCCATCTGAGATACATCAAAGACTTTTTTCAGGTTATATCTGG
This sequence comes from Oscillospiraceae bacterium, assembly GCA_017432285.1. Lineage (GTDB taxonomy): Bacteria > Bacillota > Clostridia > Oscillospirales > Ruminococcaceae > RUG11783. The sequence goes on from JAFRJM010000009.1 coordinate 33,475, forward strand.
TTCCGATGCTCCCGTCTTTCCTAACGTATTCTCCTGCCACCTCAAAGATATTGATACCTTTCTCATCCTTCTTAATAATGGCACCGATATCCTTCCACGCCTTGTAGTCCCTGACCATTGTGGCGGTCGGCATCTGCGCGTGTATAAGGAGAATATTTCCTGCGGAGTACTGAGGGAACCTGGCCATAGTATCCAGCACAGCCACCAGTTCTCGCTCATCTGTCGCACACCTTTCTGCGGCATCATCTGCCATCCGGAAAGCTGTTTCTCTGTCTTCTTTCCTTTGCTCTATCCACTGTTTCCTGCTGAACGGTTCATACAGCAGCTGTTCTTCTGTTTCCATATCGTTAAGTTTTTCCAGTATCGTCATATAAATCTGTCCTTTCCTCTCTTGTTCCTCTGTTCATTTGATGCACGTCCAAATCTTTCCAGCGCCGCACCAAGATCATTTTCCTTCTCCTGCTTCCGGAACAACGCAAGCTTTGCTCTGACAGACGGCTTTTGTCTGGCGGGAACCACCGGAATCTCAGGATCTTCTGTTTCTTTCAATTCTGAAGAAGGAACGGACAGATATCCTTCCGTTCCTTCCAGCGTAGGGTTTTCTGATCGTTCCTCTTCTTTCTCTGTAATCTTTTTCACGAAGTATTCCAGATCCAGTCTGGTATCTTCCGGAGTTTCCACTTGTTTATTTCCCGTTTCTTTTTTCTCCGGAACCGGCGGCGTATCTCCCAGTCCTATGCGTTCCATGGTTCTTGCTGTCCTTGCAGCATCAAGGGCATCAACAAGAAAATATGTAATGCCGTTCTTTTCCTTTCTTTCCCTGAACATCGTGTACCTGAGTCCGATATTTCTCGCTTCCCTGCAGAAACTGTCGATATCCTCGTCTCTGACAGCGAATGAACGAAACTGCCTGCCGTTATCCAGCATGTCTGCCATCCTCTTGACGCCGCTGTCCTCCTGCCTATTTCTGAAAGCATAGTACAGCATGGATGCCAGCATCTTCGTGCCGTTTCCCGCAATACGCAGAACAGTACCGACAGTCTTAGTCCCTACCCGAATGACTTCATCCGCCGCATCGCTCGTGTAACTCATTTTTCTCCTCCTTTCTGACATACAAAAAAGACAGCCGAAGCTGTCTTCTGTATTCTATATTCATGCGATTGTTATGGAACAAATCTATTATTGTTATTCCGACTGAATTCACTTTCCCGCTTATTATATTTGTCCACGTTTCCCATGTCAAAGAATTTATCGCAACTGTTTCCGGATTGTCACAAGGATTGCTTTTCTAATTCGACCACGGGCCAGATACCGACAGGTCTGTCTTTGTCTTTCATCGCCCGTATATATTCCAATGATTCCACAAGAGACAGTTTCTGCAATGCAGAGAAAACGGTCTTTTCCAGAAGCGGATCTTCCTCATAACTGCAGATGTCGATATATGCATCTGCCAGCCTTTCAAATGTGTTTCTGACAGATCCTTCGTCATACATAGCAAGAATCTGTTTTTCTTCTACTGTGAAAATCATCTCTCTATCTCTCCCTTCTCTGTGATCTTTGGCTTATCCTCCTTCAGATAACTGCTGACTTTATGAGAAAGTTTACTAAGCACATCCCTTCTGCCATCATTCTTCTCAGCTTCGGAGAATATCTCAAGCCTGTCCAGTATTCCCTGCACATCTCCTTTCTTAAGCACAACTTCAAGCATCTGCTTCCTCTGCCTGCTGTCCTTGACCTGATCTATCAGAAACCATCCGGTGTTCTCCATCTGAACTGCCGCCAGTTCTTCAGCGAGCTGAGGAATCTCGTTCTCCCTGCAGATCTCCTCATAATTGCGCTCTATAAGGTGAATGATGTGGGATGATGTGTCCCTTATCCTCTCCATCGATTCCTTGAGCGTCTTGAGATCCTTATCCTGAGACCATGCGGATACATATGGAAAAGTATAATCCGATGTATCTATCCCGAAGCGGGAGCAGACAGCGTAAGCTACGCTCTCTGCTTCAACTTCCTTTGTGCTCTTTTCCACTCTGTTTCTTCCGCTTGACCTGTCATGCAGAAATGAATGAGCTATCTCGTGCACCAGTGTCTTGACTGTCTGAGCTTCGCCCATCCCTTTCTGGATAACTATCCTGTCCGCATCCAGTTCATAGTAGCCTTTGGCTCCTCCCTCTATATCCTCATACTCAACAGCGACACGTGAGGAACGGTGAAGAGCTTTCAGAAAGTTCCCGTAATCTTTAACAGTCTGGGCGAGCTCGCCCGGAGCTATCTCGGGCAGCGGCTCACCGTCTGTCTGAGAAATGTCGAAAACCGTAACTGTTCTGAATCTCGGGACCGTCTTTTCGACTGTCTGCCTGACGCTCTTTCCGAACTCATCCGTAAACACTTTCTCTCGCTCGACTTTTACAGGTATCGGGGCGATTATCCGGATGCCGTGCTCTCCTCTCTTAACATGCCTGTTGAACATTTTCCATGTAGAATACCCGGCAACAAGCGTCGCATCCGGTCTCTGAGCATTGATGAGCATTATATTGCTGTTGCTGTAATCATGGAATCTGCCTATAGATGTGAGATATCTGCGGTATGCGTCTCCGTCCATGAAATCCCGCAAACCATCTTCCAGTGCTCTGAGGATATCACTTATTTCTCGTTTTCCCTCAAGATCCATCTGTCCCCCTTACTTCTGCTCTCGTTTGCTCTTTCTGCGTATCCTGACTACAAATCCCAGAGCGGAAAATGCCAGAATTCCCAAGCTGGCCCACAGACATATGGTTTCGTTGTCTCCCGTATTTACTATCTCCCTTGGTCTCAGCGGTACCTTTATAGTCTGATCTTCATCGTTCAGATCCTCGTGAACGGCTATCGGTTTGTCCTGATCTTCCTCACCCTTCTCTCCAGAATAGAGGTGTTCGAACACAACAAGGCTCTGTCCCTGCAGTGCTTCCGTGTCCACGGTGAATGTCAGCTCTATCTCCCCGTCCGGTTCCTGCGGAATAAACTGGATCTCCGCCTTAACCGCTTCACCGTTCTGGATGAGTATCCCACCTGTGGAACGGACATAGATCTGTCCCTCCAGCGTGTATACCTTATACGGAGTCAGGCCCTTATATGAAACCGTGTCCGTTATCTCTTCATTCCTGTTCCACTGTGCTGTGTGCGTTCCTGTCGCAGTATCTCTGGCCTGCGTTCCTATCTGAATGACGCTGACGCTCTGCGCATCATCGTTGATGTCCTCATGAGAAGCTAAAGGTTTATCGGTATCTTCTTTCAGATAAAGGTATTCATAGCACACTAACGTCCTGCCTATAAGGTCGGTTCCGTCTATTTCGTATATGACATCTACAGTCCCGTTCTCCCCGCCTGGAGTGAAAGTGACGCCAATGCCGGCAAAAAGATTCTGGTCCTCTCCGATAATATCCCCTGTTTCCTTATCCACAATTACACCAGTCACCAGATACTCCGCTCCAGGTTTGAGTCCTTTATATTCAACAGTGTCAATGATCCGCATCTCTTCTGTTCCCTGGATCTCCTGCTTACCGGACACGGCATCTCTTGCTCTTGTCTTTATTTCGGGTATCCACAGTGTCTGTTCCATATCCTTAAGGTCATTATGTTCTGTTATAAGTAACTCCTCTCCATGGATCTGCTCGTATATCCTGTCTACAGCAACTACAGCCTCTCCTGCCAGTCCCTGAGTATCTATTTGTGTCTCAAGAGTGACTTCTGTTTCTTTTGTTCCTTTACGTAACTCCTGTTCCGGAGTTATAATCTCTTCTGCAGTTCCAAGGAGCACATTCGGATCTGAACGCAGCACAAAATCAGTTATGACTCTGTATGTTCTCCCCGGAGTAAGGTTCTCCATGATAACCGTATCCTCGACAGATATATCGCCGGATTCCGTCATGTACTGATCACCGTCTGATTTTGCGGCAGATCTTACATGCACCGATCTGTTTACCATCTCCGGAAGCTGAACCGTTACATTGGGTTCATTTATATCCAAAATATCAGTCTCCTGAAGGTCTATCGCTTTGTTTTTCAGTTCTTCTGTCTGAAGCTCATACAGCTTGTACATTCCATATGGAAGTGCTCCCAGCTTATCATCCGGCTCAGATGATCCGAACCACACGCCTGTATACGGATCCAGAGCAGAACTATCAGTGAACCTTCCGTATTCTTCATATATATCCAGGCTGTTTGTCCGGTTCTCCCTGTTTGCAGACGTATCCAGTATCCCGTTTTCATCTGTCACCATAACATGGCTCTCTATTTCTTCTCCGACCTCGTCAAGTGCAACTATAAGGAAAGGTACGTTCGCCATAGGACTGCCGTCTTCAAATGTCTTCCGGAGCATAAGGTCTCCCCGGATGACCTGTTCTTCCAGAATGTTCTTCCCGCTGGTGCAGTCTGTCATCCTGCCATTTTCTTTTATCTCAAATTCAACGATCCATTCCTCGTTCAGCTCATACCCTTCAGGAGGAGAAGTCTCAGCGGCATAATATCTTCCGTAAGGAAGTAGATCTGACGCAGTCCTGCATGTTCCATCTTCTCCTGTTACGAGGGTGACGATGCGTGCGTCTTTCTTGTATCTGACTCCCTCCACAACTATCTCGCTGTCCATAGCACTGTATATTGAAATCTCAGCACCCGGTACAGGCTCTCCTGTTTCCCTGTCTGTCTTTTTGAAGCGTACCCCGCCTCTTGCCACTTCCTCCGGAACAGCGAACCATGTATCAAAAAGATGTACCTGTTTTGCTGTCTCGTCCTCCCACTTCACTGCGGCTTCATCTCCGCTGCGCACGATCTGCAGGCGGACCTCTCCGGACGATACAGTATATCCTTCCGGCGGACTTACTTCTGTTATCTTCAGGCTGCCGAGAGGAAGATAATACCGGTTTTCTATCACATAGAGATCCGGACCGCTTACCTTGTATGTGGGGAGATAGCAGATCTCTCCGTCTCTGTCCGTCCTGAATTCCCAGCTTCTGACAGGATCTCCTGACCATGTGAGGTTATCGTAATAGTCATAACGGTATACAGCTCCATCCAAAGCTGCATCTCCCTGGGGAACAGCCTCCTCCAGATCGCTGTCCCACTTCACCAGACTGAGGACTGAAGAATCATAGACGGGAAAGTTTGAGAATGTGACTGTCGCGGTCTCACCGTCCTTTACAGTTACCGTCTTTGTTTCTGTATTTCTCACATATCCTTCACCGGCTTTGGTTTCAGTTACAGTGTATGTGCCGGGCTCAAGTTCCAGTTCCTTTGTATTACCTGAAGCATCTGCAGTTAGCGTGCCTGCCGATACGCCGGAACTGTTCTTGACTGAGAATGTCGTTCCCGCAAATGAATACATATGATTTCCATTAGTGCATGCTACCAAAGAGGACTTCTTTGTGATCTTAAGCTTTCCCATGCTCTTCTTCCCCTGGTACGCTCCTACCAGCAATGGCTGATGTGCTCCGTTGCCGTCCGAATATACGAATGTGTTCTGATACTCGTCTATATTTTCATCCTGATCAGGATGTGCGTCCGCGAATGCAAGACCCCAGGCAACCATTTTGTCTATGGCGGACTTTGTGGACGCGGGAAGCCCTGTCGAAAAACCGCTTCCGAACATGAAGTCCAGGGCATGCGCACCATCCTCCACATGTACAGTACCGTATGTTCCCTGCCTGCCGTCATTGGTGCAGCACCAGGCTGCCAGGAAAGTAATAGTATATGCCTCCAGCTGGTTTGCCACAGACAGTTTTCCGTCACCCATGATGAATCCGTTGCCGTTCGCCCTGTTCCAGTCGTACTCAGTCTGCCCGTGGTGTGTTATCCATGCCAAGGCTCTCTGCGCTCTCTGGGAACAGCATCCGGAACCATAGTCCAGGTATTGCCTTGCAGAAAGCTCAGCTATCCTTGCTACTTTGTAGTGGGTCCCGGACACCATGGATTTCGTAGTGCTCCCGCATGTGGCAGATACGAATTTCCCGTCACCCAGATCCTCCGGCTGAAAGAAATACACTCCCCTGTGCCCGTTTACCACGGCATTGCTGGAATAAGTGTCATATGCCTGCCCCAGCGACACGTACAGCGCATCCGGAAGAGTCCAGCCTCCTGCCTTGAGCGCTCTCCTGGGTACGAGAATGGTATAGAAACCTTCCGCTAAAGAATAGTCTCCGGATATTTCCAGATCCGTATCTTCCGAAACTGTGAAACGAATACAGCTCTTTCCGTCAAGCTTTTCTTCTGTGCTCGTTGCAATGCAGGAATACATGATCCTTGCATACGCAGGCGTCTCAGTCTCGACAAAGAACTCGTCTCCCGTCTGTCCGCTAACGATGAATCTTGTCCTGCCGTCCTCTCCTGCGGACATAGGTTCCAGCCCTGCAGGTCCTGCTATATAAAAAGACCCGTCTCCCGGAGACGGGTTTCCGTATATTACGGCTATCTGATTCCCGTTTCTGTAGATGCGGACGAGGTCCCTCACATCCCCAAAAGATATGGCTAAATGTATATCTCTTGTCTCCGGTCTTTCCTCTTCCTGAGGCCCGTTCGCTTCCGGATCTTCAGAAGTCTCTTCTGGAACGATTTCCTCATATGACTTTCCCTGATCTTCTTTTTCAGGGAGCCATTCCGGATCTTCTGTCTCTTCCGAAGAAAGAACCTGTTCTTCTTCCGTAACGATGTATTCTTCCGTTTCTTCCGGCTCCGCTTCCGGAGTTTCTTCTGACTCTACCTGTTCATGACCCTCCGGTGGAATCTCAGCTTCGGTTTCCTCACCTGGTATGACCTGTTCCTGTTCCAATACACTTTCCACTTCTTTTTCCTCTTCATACTGTAGCGTCTCCGTATCCTCCGTTACGGTCTCCCCCTGATTCGGGATCTCTTCTGCGAATACCTGCAGCGGCGCCGATGTGAGCACCACGATGAACACCATGAACAGCGCTGCTGCTTTTCTAAATGTTGTCGTCATTGACTCTCCTTTCCTGCAATAGAAAAAGCCGGGTGATGTCCCCGGCTGAAATAACAATATTCTATATCATCCTGTACAGGATCCGTTAAACAAAAACGCCCACCCGAATGGATGAGCGTCATATTAACTATTCTTTCTTAACGTACGATGCAATTTTATCTTTTTTTGTACAGCACAAGTTCCGGATCCACACCATCTACGCCGTAAGTGCAGATGAGGATGAAATCCATATTTGCCAGTACACCGAAACATCTGTCCCCGCCGAATTCGGATTCAAGCTGGGTCCCCAGATATGTCGTCTGGTCGTTCAGGAATTTGGCGTTCATGCCGCTGGGAAGCCTGTACTCCAGATTGACATAGCTTCCTACGAGAGCACTGAGCTTCTCCACTTTAGGCATGCCCTCGATACCCAGTGCGTTGATCTCATCTACGAGTTTCTTTTTGAACGCCTCGAACTCTCCATTGTCGCTGAGCTCTTCGTATTTCTTCCAGTAGTCCAGTTTGGGGAGTGCAGCTTTGAGATATGCGCGCGCCTGCTCTTCCGTAAAATTATCGCTGACCATGTTGTGCACACAGACATCGATGAGGTCGTCCATGTCACTATATGTATATGTCCCGTCTGCGTAACACCACTTGCAGTAGTGTTCATTAGGAGTCCCGTCCTTGTCCTTTCCGATTATAGAATCGTCCATAGGCATTCCGCAGCACTGGCAGACAAGCTGATGGGGCGAACCAAGCAGCGTATTTATTGATACATCATATAGTCTGGACAGAAGCTTGAGCGTCTCTGTGTTCGGCACAGTCTCACCATTCTCCCAGCGGGATACAGCCTGTCTTGTTACAAACACCTTCTCCGCCAGATCGTCCTGAGAAAAGCCGTTCTTAGTTCTGAGTTCATGTAATACTTCTCTTGTTTCCATTCCAATACCTCCCTTTTCTCTAATTCTAGTACGGAGATAATTTAATTACACGCAACTTGCTGTTGCTGTCAGAAGAGACTCATCTGCTGATATTTATCGGGAAGCTCGGCGATGAAATCGAAGCAGTCATCCGGTCTGTACAGCATCCCGTTATCTTTGCATATCTTCCTGAAAACTGACGTCAGTTCTTTGGCATTGGGGCTTGGCAGATCATATGCATTCCCGTAGCGCTCGATATATCTCTCCTTCATACCGGGGAAATGCTTATCCAATGCCGCATAGTAATATTCCCTGTCACCTTCACGGAGAGTAAGGCCCATTCCGAAATCTATGACTCCCTTAACACCTACCCGCGCGCACTCGTTCAGGATGGAGGTTATGTTCTCCTCAGTATCGTTGATGAACGGAAGGATGGGAGTCATCCATACGACGGTCGGAATTCCTCTTTTCTGCATCTTCTCCAACACTTCGATACGGCGCTTAGTGTTGCACACATTAGGCTCCAGAATGCTGCAAAGGGCATCGTCATAAGTAGTGAGTGTCATCTGCACCACGCATTTTGCGGAACGGTTGATCTCATCCAGCAGATCTATATCCTGAAGGATGCGGTCCGACTTCGTCTGAACAGTCGCTCCGAATCCGTTCTCCAGAATGATCTCCAGGCATCTTCTCGTGAGCCTCAGCTTCTCTTCACAGTGCATATACGGGTCCGACATCGAACCGGTCCCTATCATGCACCTTTTTCTCTTTGAACTCAGAGCTTTCTCCAGCAGTTCCGGAGCATTCTGTTTCACTTCGATATCTTCGAATGCATGGTCAAAGTGATAGCAGGTGCTCCTGCTGTCGCAATAGATGCAGCCGTGGGTACAGCCACGGTAGATGTTCATACCGTAGCGCCCGCCACTGCCTGTAAGTATTCCCTTTGCATCCACAAAATGCATATCTTTCGCTCCGATCTAATGATAGAGGCTCATCTGTTATTCGTTATACAGTATCGCCCCGAAAAAAGTGACGGTCTCCGGTCCGCCGTTGTAGTGAAGACCTGCCTTTTTGGCAAGCTTGGCTATATTGAATCCATATCCTTCAATTGTGTGATGGAGCTTGTCCGGAAACCTGCACGGCGCATCCGGCCAAGTACATTCCGTGCATCTTCTGCAGCCCTCGTTCGAAAGGAAAAGACTCTCGCTCAGGATCGGGCTGACGAGCTCGTCAAAATCATCAACAATGATCTTGAAATCCTCCATCGCCGAATCCACCAGACGATACCTTGAACTTCCGGACAGTTTGTAGCAGCGGTCGAAAAGCATCATGTGCTGATAATACCGGCACCTTTCCCGGCATTCCTCCAGTGTTCCGACAGCAGGAGGACAGGCCCAGGTCCTGTTATAGTTCCTGCAGCCGTTCTGGCAGAAGCTTCTCACCCAGTCCTCAAAATCCAGGTCGCTGATATCAAGCGGCCCGATCTCACTGAGTCCTACGCGGAAAGCATTTCTGCATATGGTCTCTGCTAATCTCTCGGATCTTGTCATCTGTGTCCTCCCGAAACAATAGGGGATCAGATATGTTCTGATCCCCATTATTATATCTTATTTTCCTGTCCGTATCCTATCATGTCAGGGAACTCAGGAATTCATCCACTGCAATTGCCACTTCGACCGGTCTGTGCGCAAAAATATAGTGGTGACCGATAATGTTTATATAAGTCACGTTGCCCAGCTTGTCGATGAATGGCTGCAGATTAATCTCGTTAAATTCCTTCAGTTCTTCCACATACGCTGCGATCTCCTCGTCTGTCTTATCATAGTACGAAGAATCGCCTCCTGTCTCCTCCGCCAGAGACTTGTAGTACGCGAAGTACTCTTTGATACCTTCAAATGTGTCTGGCCTCGTACTGATCATCAGTTTGGGAATATCGTTTGGCGCCAGGCTGCTGAATGCAGTACGGACATTGTGCATTATGTGATCTTCCTCGGAACACCTGGCCCATGGGAGTGGGCAGATACGCCATATCGTCTCGCCCAATACCTTCTTCTCCTCTGCCGCATAGAAAGCGGTCTGTTCCTTGGGATCAAAGGCGATTCGGTCAATGCCGATCTTGCAAAGTATCGCCTCGGTCTTCATAAACAGCGTATCTTCCTGAAACCCAGATTCTTCCAGATAATCCGGGTTTCCGATCTGGGTCGAATCCAAAAAGATTACTGCCTTGATCTCTTCGGGATAAGTCGCCTGCCAGTAGGAAGTGTATACACCGCCGATCGAGTGCGGCATAAGCACATACGGTCCTTCTACACCGGCAGCCTTGAGTGCGGTTCGGTAATCGCTCACGATCTGTTCTACTGTCTGCGGCTCTTTAGTGTCTTCGCTCAGGCCATAACCGGACCGGTCAACAATGGCAAAGTAATATCTGTCTGCCAGCAGGTCCGTGAGAGCCTCCGTGTCTGCAATGCTGGCCATGGAACCGAGACCGGAAACGTAAACTATCGTATATGGGGCATCCGAATTGCCCTTCAGATATACGTTCAGGTTATGAGAGCCGACGGATACAGTGTTCACATATCCCAGTTCATTCAGCTGATTTAGTATTGCCCGGTCGTTCACCTTGTCATAGATGAACAGGCCGCATGCGGCAAGAACGAGAATAATGAGAAGAGAAAGAAAAAAGCACCGTATGATTTTCCTTATTCTTTTTCTTTTTTCGCTTTTTCCCATGGTGCATCTCCTTTGTGAAGCCTCACACGAATGAATTCGCGTGCTTCCTAATGCTGCCATTTCTGGCAGTTGCCCTTTAGGGGCATCGGACTGCCTTTCCACCATTTGGCCTGAACTCAGCTTACCTGCGGTGCTTTGACTGCAAGTGCCGCATTCAGGTTATATAACGTGGATAAGGTGCAGGTGCTTCTCCTGGCACATGATGGTTCTTTTGCCTCCATGGCCAACCTCTCCGTTTCCGGCAAGGATTTCATTTTTTCTCGTATTATGTATCTGGCGCCGATATTATACGCCGCATTCAGATCGCAGTTGTAGATCTTCCCGCTCTGGAACCGGCATAGACTGTAGCTCTTAAGCTCTGCTTCTTTGCCTCTCAGTACTTTTCCGCTTCCGTCGTATGCCAGCCTCGACGTGTTCCACGCGTTTACAGTACTTACTCTCATCCCACGCCTGTGTGCACGAATAAGCATCATCTTCTGAACATACCTGGATTTCCACAGATGCAGTCTCTGCTTTTTTGAGCCTTTTTTCTTTCCCTGTGTATCCAGATGTTCGAACACTACTGTATCACATCCATATCTGGCACTTACCTCATCTATGAAATGAGCTGTCTTTACTGCGATATCCTTATTGATTCCGTCTGCGACTGCCCACAGACCTTTTACAGATCTTGCTCCGTGCTGCTGTGCCTTTTTGATCCTGTTCAGTGCGTGATTCAAAGAGTCTTCTTCCTTTGGTAATGACAGGAACTCTCTGCCCAGAATAGTGCCCTCTGATGTCATGACTGTACATGCACATGCATTATTGATACCAAGATCTACCGATAATACTATTTGTTCCTCGATAGGCACATCTCGTATGCTGACAGTCTCCTCAAATGGAAACGACAGCTTCCATTTTTTGCCGCATCTCTGCAGCAATGGTGACTGCTCCCTCCTTCTGGAACAATACTTGTTGATATAATCCACATCTGTCTTTCGCAGGCTTATATCGATCCAGTCCCAAGTGCTCCGGATCCTGACCTTGATCTTCGCTGTCAGGTCTCCTGTTCTTTCGTACGATTTAGGAAGTCCTTTATACAGTGTAGGACAGGAATACCCTGCTTTAGGCTTCTTTGGCTTTTTTCCTTTTCCGTCCCATCTCAGCAGGTTACTCTCGTACGATTTGACCAGTGCGATCGCTTTTGCCATCGCGTCCCTTCTGTATTCAGACGGAAACTTGTAGAACTTACTGTCAAAATCGTATTTCGGTTCTGGATTTTCTTTCGTCTTATGAACGAGATGTTCCATAAGCATTACTTCTTCGTGATTGCGGGATATCCCTTTGAACTGATCTGCGTTTTCCAGACGAACATTTATAAAATAGTCTACCGCTGCACGGTATACTTCCAATGTTTCTTTAAGTATATTTTGATACTCTTTTTCCTTTATATATACTGCATACGATGTCGTTTGTCTCATATCCCGTCCATCACTTGTTTCCGCTATTTTAGATGTTAGTTTATCTACATAAATTATACCGCAGAGTACTGTCCCAAAATACGGATAGCACTCAAAATGGGACATGAATGCATTGCAGCAGACATAAAATTAAATGCAGCTATTTATTTCTGAATTGAGATCTGTTTCGTTTGCATATTATTGGCTGTCCTTTATATTTAGGATGATATGCAACTAATATTGCGCAAAATCATTTTTTTAACAACGACCGTCTAACTCATGTATGAAGTACACGAGAGTGCGACGGTATTTCTTCAATCTATAGATTCTGTTTTCTTTTAACATCATCCATTTCAGCGATCAGTTCTTTAAGAGGCCGATACTCACCGCCCCACCATTCAAAAACATGCATACCCTCTTCTTCCAAAACCGACTCGGTAATCGTCATATCGATCCCAAGCTGTTTGAGCAATCCTTCCCTGTCCACTGGCTGATAGTCAAACGGCAGCAGTTTGCAAAACTCTTTGTACGAAACTCCGCAGACAACATTGTGGACACCAATAGATGCGATCGCTCCGAGACATCTTTCACAGGGAGCGCAGCTGGTATACAGCACTGATCTTCCCAGTATTTCATCAGAATACTTGTTCGCACATTTGTGAACGAGATTGAATTCGGCATGGCCGAATATCCCTTTTTCATAATCTGCTGTGTTTTCGGCTTCTTCAAGTATTTTGCCATCATACACTAAAACAGCTCCAAATGTATCATGACCCTTTTTCCCTGAATTAACAGCTAATTCGTAGCAACGTTTAATAAATCGTTCATGTACATCGTTCATTGTTTTTCTCCGCAAATTCCGTTTCTTTCCAGTTTCAGCCAATTCGCAAGGAACTGAGATGAGATCTTTCCTTTGGTGATACAAGTAACATTCCGTCCAGGCTTTACTTATTTTTTTCCCACCACAACGAGATAATCATCAGGGCGGAGCGTAACCTTGGATTCAGGATCCGGATCCATATGCAGGTCTCCCTCTCCTCGCTCTCTAAGCAGATATCCCATTACGAGATACCCGAACTCTATCGCTCTGTGTCTCACCTCGCGGATAGTGATGCGCTCGTCACTGCATCCGATGGATTCCGCTGTGCGCAGATAGATCTCGCTGCCGCGGTTGGACAGCAGCTCATCGAAGAGATACCGCAGACGGAAGTTGCCAGCGATCTGCGCCATTATCATGGACGAAATGTTGGACGCTATGATGAAGTCTGTAGGATCTTTCAGGAAAACGAGCTCCCTGTTCTTCTCCCTCTTCATCTCAGCCGTAATGCTGAACGAAAGTCCGAGACGCTCACGGATGTCGTGGAGCTTGAACAGCATCAGCATGATCTCTGTATCTGCTTCATCGTCTTCCATGCTCCGGTCGCTCAGCAGCACGATATAATCCATCGGTTTGACGATATTCTCCAGATTCTCCACATCAGAGAGATCAGTATTCTGCACTGTCACCTGGATCTCTTCCCTGTTGCGGACCCGGTTGATAGCCCTCTGTGCCGCATCCGTCTTGTCTGTAACTACCGTAACGTCATGGCGACGCTCCGGCAGTTCCCTGAGTATAGTGGTGAGAGTCTCGTTGAATCCTATGATGATAAGGTTCTTTACCCCAACCGGTTCAGGTATCTCTTTGCTGACCGGACGTTCATAGTCATAGTTCTCCTCCAGCGACATAGAACCTCTGTTGCTGCCGAAATAAACGATCTTGTCGTCCGCTCTCAGACGAAGTCCCGGAGACGGGTTGAGGCGTATTCCGTTCTTATTGGAGATGCCCACAACGGAACCTCCGTTGGCGATCTGCACTACTTCTCCGAAAGTTTTGCCTATAGTTCCAGGGACTTTCTCTTCATAGAACTCGCTGCCTTCGTAGTTGAAGATATCCGTAAAGACACCGGACAGACCCGGCTGAGTGCTGCAGTGGGCGATGAGCCTTGCAACTATATCTCCGGTGGAGAGCATAATGAGGTTGCTCTCCTCTCCTTTGCGCTGCTGGATGACATATTTGCTGTTCTGTACTGTCGCGATGATCTTTGTAGTCGTATCAGGATCACTGCTTATGGCGGATTCCACGGACAGCGCTGTCTTCAGTACGCGTTCATTGTCGCCAGGAGAGATGACCACGCTGGAAGCCCAAGCCGGTGAGCAGCATGCGAGTTCGCTCTGGTCAGTGATATCTATGGTGCGGCATATGACGTCGACTCTTGAAGGGACGTCGACGTTCTCGTAGATAAGGTTTTCCATATCTTCTCTCGGTGAATCCTCAGCAACGACAACAGTGCCCCTGCGTCCGCCGAAACCTTCAACCAGCTCCTTTATGAGCGAGTACTCACCAGGCGTAAATCCGAGAACGACGGTATGACCTCTCTCGAGGACCTTTGAAGTTCCCTTGCGCATCTCATTGAGACGCTCCTCGATGCCGCTGGTGATGATACCGATGAGGATACTGGTGAACATAAGTCCCATACAGGCTGACAATGACGTCATGATCACATATCCCAGATTGCCATCTCCGGAGTGCGGCCATTCTTCCCCTATGGTGGTTATGAGCACGTCCCACATGTTGGCGATGAATCCGTCGCTCTCTCCGAGCTTGAATATCAGCATGATGATAGTGGCCAGCAGGACAAATACTGCAGTGGCAGTGACCAGCACGCGGATCATGCTCACTGTGCCGCGGGCCATCTTCTTATCCAGCCAGTACTGAAGCCGGTCTTTAAATTTAAACTGTTTCATGGCGTAGAGCCTCCATCTCTGAATGGTAAGTTAGTTTCTGTTTAAATTATAACAAAAAATGTCGCGCTTAGGAGAATGAGCTGATCCCCCTTATAAGCAAAGCACCCCGGTATCTCACGGGGTGCTCTGGTTTTTTCCATATTAAAATATCAGGCGAGATCATTTCGATTTTACAAGTCCATGCAGCACGCAGAACCCGCATCCGCCTACAGCGTTTCCAAGAGTTATGACCAGAATGCGGATGATCGCGTCGGCAGACCATGCTCCGCCCATCCAGAAATAGAACATGTCTGCTACACAGTGTTCCGTTCCTGCAAGGATGAATACCATAACGCCGAAAAACAGCGACAGATATTTTCCCAGCTCATGTTCATTCTTTCCGAAACCGTCCACAGCTATGTAGATGAAGATATTGCAGAGCACTCCCAGGAAGAAAAGGCTCACAAGGCTGTCGTTAAGCTTCGTCTGACAAAGCGCGCTGGCTTTTTCCACCAAAGTTGATACGTTCCTCGTAAGTGCTGCGATCCCTGCCACAAGTTCAGTCCCTATAAGGTTTCCCACCCAGATGATAGGAAGGTTTATGGCATACTGAACATCATTCTGGAAGACATAGCAGACCTTCCCGGTAAAGAGATGAAAACCGAAAGTACAGATGACGAACAGCCCTATCGTGAAAAGAGCTGCTCCTACGATCTTGTTGTCCAGCATAAGGAATACCAAACCGCCAAAACTGACACACATACCCGCCAGGACCGCTGAAAGAAACACCTTGATTCTGCTCATTTTATCCTCCGTTTATTTATGAGAAAATTTTTCTCTTAATTTTTCGTTTGATGCCTCGATCTCAGCATCTGTAAACCCTGCACGGCTGATAAGTTCGTACTCCCTCATGCTTCCCTTCCCATGCGGAACGCCAACCGCACCCGAGTCCGAACCAGATGCCACAGGGACGCCCATCTCCCTTGCTTTTGCAAGTAAGGCCAGCTGCTCATCCAGAGTCTTCTCCGCTACGTCCCGGTCTGTTCCCTGCCTGCCTATGAAAGCCTCCACAGCAGCCAGCGTAGGCACCCACAGAGTCTGCTTCTCCGCCATGATCTCTATAGTTTCCCGATCGACAAAATATCCATGCTCTATACTGTCTGCTCCTGCCATGACCGCAGCCCGGACAGTATCCGCTCCGTTGACATGGACCATAACGCTGTAGCCTTCGCTGTGTGCGATATCCACCAGTTCCTTTATCTCATCAGGATCCAGTCCTTCACAGGAGAGATCTCCCCACGATCTGAAGGTGATGATTCCGGAGAGCATGAGCTTTACGAAGTCGCCTTTTGCTTTCTTCAGTTCGGCGATGCGCTCACGGAACGAGGCGATGTCATCATAGCTTTTTCCGACTATCGATCCGTAGTATCCGCGTTTGTGTATGGCAAACACCGGCGTTACGACTTCTATACCGTATTCCGGAGCTATCTCTCTACCCAGAGCGGAAACTCCGTACGCGTCCCCGCCGTCCCGGAAATACCTGATCCCTGCGTCTCTCAGCGCACTGAGAGATCTGCGCAGCGCTTCAGTATCCACACCCTTCCTGTGCCGGTTCCTCGCAGCGGTGAAGTCCTCGCCGTCCATCATGAGATGGCCGTGGCACTCATATGATCTGCTCATATACTTATCCTTCAAAAACGATATCTTTTTCTTTCAGCCACTCATCGAAATCCTTCCCGATGATCTTCTGGCCATGGATCCCGGCTGAAGCAGGTGAAGCGAGGAAAGAGATGACCCTATTAAGAACTGTGGGCTGCAAGATAGGCATGTCGTTCCTGCGCCGGAATTCCTTGTCCCTTTCCAGAGCCATACCCGTATCAGTGAATCCCCCGGGACCGATCACGTTGACCATGATCCCCAGGTCTTTAAGTTCCTCATCGAGAATAACGGACATGGCCTCCGCTCCTGCTTTTGAAGGTCCGTAGGGGATCTGTCCCGCTCTGGTCATGGTAGCGTTGCTCGTAGACACGTACACAAGACTGCCGTGACCCTGTTTCAGCATGATCGGAACGAAATACTTGGCAACGATGAAATAACCTGCAAAATTCGTGTCTATGACAGCCTTAAAAGTCGATACTGGGATATCGAAGAACTGATGATCCTCGGGAACAGTATCCATCCCCGGGGCATTTCTGCCGATCCCTGCATTGCATACCACCATATCCAGATGTTCGAAACCGAAGCCTACCAGACTGGCAGCGTCTGATACCGACCCTTCGTCCGTCACATCCATTGCGACAGCGTGGACATCGCCGAAAGCAGACAATCTCTCTTTGGCATCATTCAGTTTATCCCCACCTCTTGCTGCTATTATCACAGTAGCCTCCTGAGACAGGAGCTGTTTTGCCATCTCAAAGCCCAGCCCGCTCGAACCGCCGGTGATCAGGGCTGTATATCCCTTCAAATTCTCTGCCATAACAGGATCCCCCTCTGCGTGACCTTCAGCCTGTCGTCTGTCAGTTATCAGTACTTGATAACGTAATATAACACATATACCCAGCTCAGAAGGCCGTGGAAGATAGCCCAGCCGACAGAATGCCATGCCGTATAGCTGATTACCATCGCCAGAGCACTTCCGAATGTAATACCTGAATTGACTGTTTTCTCTATAACGATCTTTTTATCGTTTTTGTGACCGCTCATTTTATAACTCCTGATAATGTAATTCTTTTAGTTGTTTGGGAAACCTGTGTCTTCAGTATCCGAGCTTTCTGTCCACTTCATGGATAGGAGGCTTCCCGTCCAGGACAAGCGTCAGATTCCTGACCGCTGTGTCGATCACCCGTGTATAGTTTATACCCGCCCGATAACCGCCTGATATATGCGGCGTAATGTACACTCTGGACGTTGTCCAGAGCGGATGATCCTTGGGCAGCGGTTCCGGATTCGTGACGTCCAGACATGCAGCGCGCAGATGTCCTTCGTTCATGACACGGATAAGATCGTCCGTGACTATGGAATTCCCACGCCCGACATTAAGGATTATAGCATCCTTCTTCATCAGGCGAAGCCGACGCTCATCGAACATGCCTCCCACCTCATCCGTTCCCGGAAGGCTGAGCGCAACGACATCCATGATGGGAAGGAATCTGTCGATACCTGTAGGATCCACAAGTTCCTCAACGAAATCCGGTTTGTCATGCACTGTCCTGCGGACACCGTAGCATGTCGCGCCAAGCGCATGTGCTTTTCTGAGATATGATGTTCCGATAGCTCCCATGCCGACAGAAAGGACGTTGCATCCCTCAAAGCGCACTATATCAGACAGGAGCTCCCACCCCTGTCTGTCCTGCATCTTCAGATATTCGGGTATCCTCTTCATCGCCATGAGCGTTGTGGTAAGCAGGTGTTCTGCTATCGAGTCGCCGTAGGCGCCGTATGCGTTTGCGAGAACGATGTTCTCAGGGAGCCACGAATACCCGTTCGCTCCCGCACTGAACAGCTGCACAAACCTCAGATTCGGCATCTTTTCAACGGTCTCCCTGTTAACGCCTCCCTCAAGGATCTGTGCATCTGCACAGTCTTCAGGGCTGATGTCATTCAGAGTCGGCACAAACACTACCTCTGTATCCTGAAAACTTCTGAATTTCTCAATTGTCTCCGGTGTGTGATTTCCTGTAACGATGATCTTAGTGCTCATTTTTCTGTTTCCTTTGTTCTGCAGCGCAGAATCGATCTGTTTTTTCTATTATGTTTATAATGTGAAGCCTCACACGAATGAATTCGCGTGCTTCCTAATGCTGCCATTTCTGGCAGTTGCCCTTTAGGGGCATCGGACTGCCTTTCCACCATTTGGCCTGAACTCAGCTTACCTGCGGTGCTCTGACCGCAAGTGCCGCATTCAGGTTATATAACGTGGATAAGGTGCAGGTGCTTCTCCTGGCACATGATGGTTCTTTTGCCTCCATGGCCAACCTCTCCGTTTCCGGCAAGGA
>JAFRJM010000010.1 GCA_017432285.1 Oscillospiraceae bacterium
GCGTACTTCGGCAGATTCACATATGTTGCGGTCCATGCTGCACTCTCATATCCGCCTGCTGTCGTTCCTTCAGGAGCAGTATCTGGTGTTCCGTCAAGTGTTACGTTATAAGTTTTACCATCTGATCCAGTGAGTACTACTAGGACGCTTGCAGGTCTGATGCCGTCCTGGTTGTTTCCGTCTGACCAGACCTTTTTAACTGTTGCTGTCTTGACTTCAGGTGTATGGGTGTTGGTTACTGTGAATCCGTTTGCCTCACTTCCAGCCACCTCATATGCATATGTTCCGACTCCATCTTTTCCAGTGATAACTGATGTCGTCGTCTCACTTGCAGTATAGGTTATTTCTTTTCCGTTCGCATATTTCGGCAAATTAATATATTTTGCTTTCCATGCATCACTTTCATAACCAACTGCTGAAGTTCCTGTTGGTACTTCCTCCGCTGCAGTTCCATCAAGTGTGACACTGTATGTTTTACCATCTGATCCGGTGAGTACCACTTCAACGCTTGTCGGTCTGATGCCGTCCTGGTTGTTGTTATCTGACCAGATCTTTGTCACTGTAACTGTCTTGACTTCAGGTGTGTGAGTGTTGGTTACTTTGAATCCGTCTGCCGCATTTCCAGTTACTGCATATTTATATTTTCCAGGTCCATCAGTATCCTTTGTAATTACATTAGTCTCTGTCTCACTCGCAGTATAGATTATTTCTGTTCCACTTGCGTTCTTTGGCAAATTAACAAATGTTGCCTCCCAAGCATCACTTTCATAACCAACTGCTGCAGTTCCTGTTGGTACTTCCTCTGCAGCAGTACCATCAAGTGTAGCCTTATATGTTTTACCATCAGATCCAGTGAGCACCACTTCAACACTTGTCGGTCTGATGCCGTCCTGGTTGTTGTTATCTGACCAGACCTTTGTCACCGTAACTTCCATTGTTTCAGGAGTATGACTATTTGTAATCTCTCCGTTTGGATTCGACGGTGATCCAGAGACTTCATATCCATCAGGCACAGTATCCTCAGATACCGTGTAATTGACTTCCTTACCGTTAACATACTTTGGCAACGGGCTCCAAGTATAAGTCCAGTTGTTACCGTCTTTCGATATCGTCGGATTCGGTACTTCTGTTCCATTAGGAAGTCCATTAAGTGTCAGTGGCAGGTCGGTTGGTCTAATCTTATCCTGGTTGTTTCCATCGTCCCAAACTTTTGTTACTACAACACTAGTTTCCTCGTACTTATTCGTATAGTCAACATAGAACTCGACATTGGGAACATTGATAGTTCCTTCGGTTACCAAACCTGTTGTCGGTTTTTGAGGATCAGCTTGTGTAACATCGGTATCAACAATCTGACGGTCCTCAGCCTTAACAAATGCAAAACCGTTGGCAAAACCTGTTTCCTCAATTTTATAGGTAGTTTTAGATGGGAGGTTCAAGAAACGCAGAGTCCATCCCGCCTTGATCTTTACCGTGATTGCGGATCCGCTAGCAGCATAATAATATCCAGTATATCCAGTATCGCCTTCCTGAGCAGTACCACTAGTAACAAGATCCTTGATGATATTGTCTCCTTCATAGGCAGAGAACCAAATATCCTCTTTATTCGGATCAGTGATCGTTACAGTAAACTCGAACAAGGCATCCGCTGGAGCACCTTCTCCTGTTACTTTCTTTTCAATCTGCAGCCAGCTCTTGCGGTCATTCCATGCCCGAAGCAAATTATCACCAGTACCTGCAACCTTATATTTTTTGCCACCGATGACATAGTAATTTGTTCCTTCAGTGCCAGACGCATTCTCATCTTTTATGAGCATGGTTGTTACGCCGTTGATGACCATTGGGTGGTAGACCTCGCTGGTCAGCTCCCATCGATAGTCTCCTTCATACGTTTCAGGCTCAACGATTTCATAATCATGTCCTGTCTCTAGAATCTCATATGTGCCATCCGATGCTCTTTTAATTTGTCCAACTGAGATATAAATATCATCCTTCTTCCAGTTTGTATTAGAAGACACTGTAACAGCATGTTCACCTTCCAGATAATTTTTTCCATCCTTGGTCAAAACCAATTTTATCTCGGTTGTAGGAGGGTTCCTCTTATCAAGGAAGTTATTCCAAATCTTCTGTACACCTATAGTCTCAGTGGGAAGCGCCATCGCTTCTGACACGACATCTTGTTCTATGACATCATATACATGTCCTGTAGGATCAGTGAATGTAGTATTAAGATGTGTATTCGTTAAAAGATAATATGTACCATCTGAATTCTTACCGATACCAGCAGATTTCAACTGGGCATCTGTCATGGTTTTTACACCGTTATTCAGATCCGCAATGGTATCGTATGCTTCCTGACTTGGCCATACTGTAAACTCAACGGAGTATATCCATCCCTCATTCAGCGTTCCTGCTTCGCCGAGGTCCCATGTTACACCGTTTGTTTTGTCATAGGTCGCTCCAGGAGCACCTTTGTCATTTTCACCCGTGGCACCTGCGACCCATTCCTTCTCTGTGCCGCCCGCAGGTTTAATATAGTATTTAAATCCGCCTGCTTCACCAGCAGTAACATTCGCACTCACGTTTGAAAGCGATGGGATACCGTCATCAACAGTGACATTTCCAGCGGCCATACCAGCGACGATATGTCCAGCGATCTTACTGAAAGCTGATTCCAAGGCATTTACGTCTGAGCCATTAATCGTTTCTGCTCCCTTGGCTGTAGTTACCAAATTTGCAAGATTATTATAGCCTGCCGCTGGTCCGCAGAAAACTCCGTAAAGAATTGCGTCTCCTGTAAGACTATTCGCAGCTGTCTGCGCATATGGTAATGCTTGAGGATCCAGATCATTGCCAGTGCTGGAAGAAGTATGTCCCTGCCAGCAGTTTGGTGCACCGTCTGTTACGAAAATAACATACGTCGGATTCTTACCCAATTCTGGATCGGCGTTTGCTGCTTCCGCAATAGCTTCAGCTCCTGAAAGACCACCCTGCCAGTTCGTTCCCATGGCGCCCGGGCTATTCGAGAGACCATCAACCGCACTCTCCATCTGGGCTCTGTTCTGTGTCCAAGTGCGCACAGTCGTTGTACTCATCGTATTACCGAACGTCGCCAATGTGAAATTGACCAGATTCAAATCGGGGTGACTTTCATCATACCCGGGATCCAAGGCATCAATCAGAGTTAACAGGGCTCTCTTAGCTGCAGCTATACGTGTCCCGTTCATGTCGTTTTGACGCATACTATACGTCATATCAAGCATTACGATGACATTGGCGCCTTGTTTTGTATCTTCTGTTGCATGGCCGGTGATATCCAACCGAATTGTATAAGTGCCATCGCCATTAGGTGTAACGTCTTTTTCAGTCTCAGGCGTAATAGATTCCAGCGTCGCAGGAGGCGGTCCTGGCGGGTTGTATCCACCACTGCCTTTTTCAGCATAGTACACATAAATATCGCTACCATTTATTACTTGTACAGTGTTTACAGTTGCGTTACCTTCGTCATCATATGTTACGGTTTCGACCAACCATCTTCCATTTTCGCCTTTTCTGATCACAGAATCATTCAATACAACTCCATCATCAGTCTCTGTCGCTTTATACTTTCCGCCTGTATAGTAATATCCATCGATATTTACAGCAAGATCATCAGAAGACGCGCTAAGGTCTACAGTAGTGGTTGAATCGAATTCTTCAAATGTGCTTCCAGCAAGGGTTCCCCAATGAATTGTGGCCTTTTCCTCTTCACCTTCATTTGTCCATGTGATTGTGAATGTAGAGAATCCATCAACAGTAAAGTCTGTGCTGATCTGCTCTACACTCTCTCCCTCAGCGGTGTTAGATGTACTGACTGCTACACTTCCGTCTGTTTCATCAGCAAAGTCTGCAACTGTTTTTGCTACAGTTTCACCGCTCTCATCGGAAGTAATATGGTTTACTTCCACTGTTTCCGGAACGATTAGAGTAGTATCATCTGTAACTTCCTCGATTACAGCCTTTTTGACTTTAAAGGAAACACTGACAGGGTAATTGAGGTTTGGCTCGACTTCAATTTGATTCTCATCCTCAAAGTGAATGTCAAGAGCTAACATACCATCATACTGCTTCCCGCTTTCAGCAAGAGCATCTGCAGCCTCTTTATAAGCACTGTCGTCTTCAGGAATAACGGAAGCTACCAACGTAACAGGAACATCAAAAGCCTTGTTACTGGTAACTGCAGTCACTTCAAAGTTAGCTGCTTCTGCTGTATAAGGCACATCATATTCCTCGTCTTCTGTTTCTTCCAGAAGTTCTTCTTCCTCTTCGTCTTCCTCAGGTTCTTCTTCAGAAACCGTTTCCTCTTCAGACTCAGTTACTTCTTTAGGCTCTTCATCTTCCTCTGAATCCTCAGGCAGAACTGTATTAGCTACCTCATCAGTAGCCTCAGGTTCATTCTCTGATTCTTCTTCAGGGTCAGCCTCAGGAAGCGATTCCTCTGAGTCTTCGTTTTCGGCATGATCACCTTCAGGCGTTTCTTCTTCAGAAGTTTCCTCCTCAGTTACTAAAGCCTCTTCCTCTGCAGGATCAGCCTCAGTAACCGGTTCTGTGTCCGGTTCAGGCTCTTCCTGATCTTCGCCATTGATATCTTCCAATATCTCATTGGCGATATCGACCATCTGTTCCTCGAGCGTTGCTTCTGACGCTGCAGCAGCGCTCTCCTCTTCGTCTTCCAAAGCAAAAATGTTAGGAGACGGAACAAGAGTGAACATCATGATCAAGAGAAGGAGGAGACCTAAAACCCTTCTACCATTCTTTTTCATTACGACCTCCCAATTGTTAAACTACAAGGTAGTATTAATAAGAAATCCTGTTGTTTATTCAATATTTGGTATCTTTTGTATTACTACAGAAAAAACCATGTATTGCACCAGGGTATCTTTATCCACCAAAAATTTTATCACAATTCTTAGCAATTTTGTATATACATTTATGTAAAAATATTGATATTTATGTTCGTTAGATTGTTTTTATATTATTTGCACAAAAAATAGTATTATCAAAGGTGTAGATAAGTACATTTTTGAAACACTTCACCCGTCATCCGTATTTACACTCTTCCAATCATTATATTCGTCAAATATAAACATGATATTAAGCCGATAAACAGTAGTGCTCATATCGCTTTCATACCAAATCTTATTTAAGGATTAAGATATCCTGTATGTTTTCCGTATCGTATAGTTTATTTCAAAGATACAGTTGGCTAGACCGTCTCATGGATAGCAACAAGGTCTCTTTCATTTCGTTTTCACATAATCAAGAAATAAACATATTTGATAATGCGGCTATAATTCTGTCACCCAAGTTCATCCTCATTTAATAGCGAAACAACTCTAACACCCAATATTCAATATAATCAATACCACCCGTCAAACGGGTGATATGCACAAAGGCTAAAAGCCTAAGTTACCGGCCAGCGTCTCAAGGCGCTGGCTTTCACTTATGTTCAAGCCCCATTGCCTTTGACTCTCGCAGCCCCTCAAAGGGCGTTTGTATTACTTACCCTGACCCCAAAAGAGGTCTTCATATTCTTTGACGCTGAGCTTATCCAACGCTATGTCGTGTTTTTCCTGATCCTGTATGTACTTCTTGATGGTCGCTTCGTTGAGCCCTACCGTGCTCACGTAGTATCCTTCGGCCCAGAAGTGCCTGTTTCCATATTTGTATTTCAGGTTTGCGTGTTTGTCGAAGATCATCAACGCGCTCTTTCCTTTGAGATACCTCATGATTTCTGATACGCTGTATTTTGGTGGTATACTTATCAGCAGATGGATGTGATCCGGCATCATATGGCCTTCTATTATTTCTATGCCCTTGTATCTGCATAGATTCCGGATTATTTCCCTGATGTCTTCCCTGTACTGTCCATATATCGCCTTCCTTCGATACTTTGGGCAGAACACTACGTGGTATTTGCACGTCCATTTTGTGTGCGCCATCGAGTTTGTTTGATTTGCCATTAAACCTGCCTTTCTGCTTTTTTGGGGCTTGAACACTCCCATTCTAGCATTGAGGTAGGTTTTTTTATAAACTCTTGTTACCCACGTGCATAGCACGTGGTTGTTTGTTTCGCGCGTCCCGCGCTCAACTGACTAAAGTCACTAACAACAAAACAGCCACCGTTCATGGATCACATAGAACGGTGGCTGCAGTTTTGTTAATACCTATATATTATGTATTAAATATAAAAGAGACCCATCTGGAGGTCATTCCTCTTCATCCAGACTCCTGTATTTATTCAGTTCTTCGAACATTCGATCCAGAAGTTCGGAATAGTCTGTGTCTGTCCTGCTGCGGAGCAGCTCAGTCATCTCGGACACCGGCTCAAAGAGATTCGTTAGAGAAACGTTTCCTAGAACTCCCTTTATAGCATGAGCTCGCTCAAAAGCCCTGTCCAGATCTCCGGCCTCTATAGCTTCCTTAAGCTGATCAAAACTATCATCGGAAATAGCCAGATTCACCATCCGGAGATAGAACGCCTCATTATTCATGCATCGATTAAGTCCTTCTTCTGTATTTGCCCCTATTTCTTTCATTTTTTCTATAGTAAGCATTTTTCAATTCTCCTTTAACAGTTCAAGGAAATCTTGCTCAGGCAACGGCCTTGAGAAATAATATCCCTGTATTATATTACAGCCTATTCCTTTCAGGAAATCAACCTGATCCTTCTCTTCTACACCTTCAGCAACAGTTAAGATACCCAATGCTTTTGCAGCATTGATAATAAGTGATATGAGTATCTCATTCTTAGTACTCGAGCGTAAGTGCTGAATGAATTTCATATCAAGCTTAAGGACATCGACCGGAACATCAGCAAGCATATTCAATGATGAATATCCTGTTCCAAAGTCATCCATTTCAATCTGGAATCCCCTGTCACGCAGATTGAATATCTTCTGAGTCACCCTATCTCCATCCTCAGTATAGGCAGATTCTGTAATCTCGAGATAGAACCGCTTGGGATCGACATCATTTATAGTCACTATATATTCCAGAAAATCCTCAAGGTCCGGGCTGTGAAGATCTATTCTGGAAACGTTGACTGATACATTGATCTCTGCACCAAACTCCTCTTTCCATCTGCGCATCTTTTCAGCGACCTGCTCCCAGATATAGAAATCCAGTTTATGTATAAGTCCGTTGCTTTCAAAGAGAGGGATGAACAGTCCCGGGCTGATCATGCCATATTCCGGATGTTTCCATCTGACAAGAGCTTCTGCACTAATTATCTTTGGTGTGTCACCGGACACATCATATTTCGGCTGGAAATATACCAAGAATTGTTTGTTAGCTATAGCTTCGTCGATACCATTCACCAAGCGTTCGGAGAACACCTGTTTATCGTGAGCTTCATCATCATAAAGAGCATAAAATTCATCATATCTGTCTTTGACTGTGCTTACGGCATGTAATGCACGGTCAAATTGTTTCTCTATCTCCAGTTCCTTGTCTGCGTTGGCATATATTCCGCACCGGACTCTCACGTTGATATCCACGAACACATCAAATGCTCTGTTAATTCTATCAAGGAAGTCCTGATAATCTTCTTCAATGTGAGGCAGGTAAAGCAGGAACCTGTCTGCATCAAGCCTGCATGCTAGTCCTTTGTTTCCTATTATCTCTTCCCTTAAAAACCGTGCAAAATGTATCAGAATCTCATCACCGACATTTCGTCCGTACATTTCATTTATCATATGGAAATGGATGATATCCAGAGCTACAGCGTCCATGGAATCTTCAGGATGGAATCTGTCATACTGATCGGCATAACGGAAAAAATATTCTTTGGTCAACAGTCCAGTAAGATTTTCCCTCTCCGTTGTCTGGATTATAAATCTGTCCTCAGAAAGCTCTATGGTCCTCTCTATCCTTGCGAGGATAACTTCCGGTGAGTGAAATGGCTTAATGATAAAGTCAGCTGCTCCGAGTTTAAGCGACTGTACTTCTGCATCTTTATCTGATGTAAGGATAATCACCGGAATGTGAGCCATCTCTTCATGAGACTGCATTGTTTTGAGGACTTCAAACCCGTCCATCTCCGGCATCATAAGGTCCAAGATTACCAGGGACAACGTATATACGTTCTTCCTGATAATATCCAGAGCTTCTATACCATTAGCAGCATACAGAATATCAAACTCAGTTGACGCAATCATACCCAACAGTTCGCGGTTGACCTGTTCATCATCCACGATCAGAATGAGGCGCCTTCTGTTAATTTTATCGTTGTTTACTGGATTCTTAGGCATATCTGATCCCTCTCGACATGTATTGTAGGATAATACTCCTCTTGTCTTTTTTGTGATTATTGCATGTTTGATTTTTATTGCTTTTCAATAGACGATTTACATCGCAGATATCAAACTACGATTGTTCATATAAGGTCTGAATAGAAAGTAAAATCTCTGTCGTCGTTGTATTTTGAATAATACAAAGCTTCGTCAGCAATCTTGAACAAGTCCTTGTCAGCAGTAGCCTCTTCACTGAAAGCTGCTCCAATACTCAGTGTTATTGGTGGAAGACCATCTTCAACTTCGATTTTCTTCCTCAGTCTCTCGATCTTATCCAGAACGACATGTTTCAGCTCGGGATTCATCTGTACCATGAATACTGCAAACTCGTCCCCTCCTATCCTGCATGGATAGTCTTCGTTTCGGAAACATGACGCTAGAGCAGATGAAACTTTCTGTAGAACCTTATCTCCAACATCGTGACCATAAGTATCGTTGAACATCTTGAAATGGTCTATATCCACCAGAAGCAATGCTGTATGACCTTCAGATAATTCCTCACGCTTTTCTTCAAATAGTTTTCTGTTGTACAGTCCTGTGAGTCCGTCATGAGAAGCTTCATAAGACAGTTCATCCTGACTCACCCTGTGTTTCTCTAGCATACTGTTGTATGTTTCAGCAAGATATGAGTATTCAGCGGCACCTTCCAATGGGAGCTTCTCATTTGCCTTGATGTAGCTCACGCTTTTGCTCATTGGCAATATCAGCGTACGTGCAGTAAGAATGAACAAAATGAAGAAAGCCAGTATCATCGAAACTATTAAGAATCGGCTTCTCTTAAGAAGCGAATCTGCTCTTTCGTAAACATTATTGCGTTTCACACTGTCTTCATTTATCAAGCTCTCCAGTCCATCGAACACTTCATTATGAATATAGTCCTTATATTCACTATATGTATCATCGAATAGCAACTCCAGGCTTTTGCTTTTCTTTTCCTCAGATGACATCTTTTTCTCTTCATCTGACAGTGTTAAATTTCCGAAATATCTATCAGCTTCAGCAGATGACATGCCGTAAGCATCAGCAGCCAATCTCATCGCATGATACTCGATCTGCATAAGCTCGTTCGAATAATTCAGCGCTGACTCAAGAGCAGTGTAGATGTTATTGTTGGTTCCGTATGTGCGAAGAACATCAAGAGCCTTGTCCCTTCTTTTGGTCGTATTGACCTCTTCAAAAAAGTTGTCCAGATATTTCCTGTCACCAGTAACGACATATTCTCTGGACTGACTGGTCAGATAATCAGAAGCCTCTCTCATAGATGAGATAGCTTCCTGCTCTTGTACATATCTTTCAGAAACTTCCTGGAGTTCAATGACACTGCCCATTGACCGGTCCATAGTATAAAGGACCAGTACACCAAGGATAAGCATTACAATGAACATCACCGTGCTTAGATTTGCAATTCTTATATTTCTCTTCATTTCCTAGCCTGCTTTAAACACTCATTTTTATAGGCATTAATTAATGATTATATTCACAAACGATTTGATTTACTCAACTCTATATTATCAATTGTTCAACCTTTGTGCGTGAAATCAAATTTGGAAAGTATCACGCTGTTCACAGAATACTCTACTCCGGTACGCTGCCTTCCTACCAGAAAATTGGAATCTATCCTTCGCTCAATTATGCTGCAGTTCTCTCTGGTCGTATTGAAAAGAAGCACAAGGAACTGGCCTTTTCCGTATTTCGTAACTGTGTCGCTGTGACGGACAGATTGTATGACCGCTTTTTCCAGTCTGTCAGAAAGTTCATCGAGCTTCGGTCCTTCCCTCATCGGGTTGCCTTTGCTGTCTACGACAGTGCACAGCATAAGGAAGATGTATTCTCCGGTACGCTCCATGATGCGCTCCACATTCCTGTACAGCTCAACGAATACAGGGTAAGAAACATAATACCCTCTTCCTCCTATCTTGGTCTCATTTGTAAGCTTGCTCTGGATCTCGTCGATCGTCTCATGTCTGTAGCTGAGCTCATCTGTGAGCTTCTTTATGACATCACGCACAGCCTGGGAAGACCTGTTGCCGTATTCCGCAACATAGAAATCGACAGCCTCATCGAAGTATTTCTCTGCATCATTGTATCTTCCCAATGCAACGAGAGCTTCCATTGTCAGGACCTCCCATTCAGAATACGGATCCACTTTAGCAGCGAGCTGGCTCAGGTCAAGCAGGAGCTTGTACTTATCTCCTTCGCGGAGGAGATCTGCTGTTCTCATCATGCAGTCATGGAAAAGCTCTTTATACCTCTTCTGCTCCTGGAAAGCCCACGCTATACCATCCATTCCTTTTAGGAAATGACCGGCATACATATGGCACGCATCCCAGAGACGGACTATCTGTGCCTCCTTGTCGTTCTCAAGGACAGCAATATTGTACGCGTCCTCAAAGTTGTGGGCATCCTCATCTACAGGGACTTCATCAGTCCAGAAATACACGCCGTTGCGCTGCTCAATGAGAATTCCGTCGGGAAGTCCTGCTGCCTTAAGTTTTCTCTTTGCATTGTAGATGATGTTGCGTATAGAGTGAGAGATATCCTCTATCTCCCTGTCCTCAAACAGAACAGCCTTCATCATGCTTCTGTTGACACCGTTCTCGCGGTGATGGAGCAGCATCTGCATCAGAAGACCAAACTGGGATTCCCCCTGCTTTCCGCTGGCGAGCTCTTCTCCGTTATACTGCATGGAGAAACGTCCGAACATATGCACATGAAGTATATTGTCGCCTTCAGCTCTTTTCTTGTTTTTCATCTATATACGCATTCCTCTCAAATGGTTTACAGAATAATTATCTCAATCTCGTGGAAACGGTGTCGTAGTTGTTGCACGCGGCTAGCACCGTTTCTTTTGTTATCTTTCCCTGATTGTACATGTTGAGGAGACTCGTATCCATCATGATCATCCCCTGTGCTGATGAAGACTGAATAAGGGAATCTATCTGGTGGGTATCTCCTTCACGTATCTTGTTTGCAATAGCAGGCGTGCTCTTCATGATCTCGAATGCAGGAGCTAGTGTGCCATCAACAGTTGTGACCAGCTGCTGGCAAACGATACCCCTCACGAGCTGCGCCAGCTGCCTTCTCACCTGTGTCTGCTGGTTTGCAGGAAACACGTCTACTATGCGGTTTATAGTGCTGGCGGCACTGCTGGTATGAAGTGTGCTGAACAGCAGCACACCGGTCTCTGCTGCAGTTATGGCTGCAGAGATAGTGTCATAGTCTCTCATCTCACCCATGAGGATAACATCAGGGCTCTCACGGAGAGCAGATCTCAGGGAATCCAGATATCCGGGAGTGTCTATGAACACTTCTCTCTGGCTCACTATGCTCTTGTTGTGGGAATGGAGATATTCTATAGGATCTTCCATCGTGATGATGTGGCACTCTCTGTTTCTGTTGATCCTGTCTATCATACATGCCAGAGTAGTGGATTTGCCTGATCCTGCAGATCCTGCGATAAGCACCAGTCCGGATTTATTATCAGCAAGAGAAAGCACAGATTCAGGGATACCGAGCTTGACAGGGTCCGGAACTCCGAATTTAATGACACGGATTACCGCCGCAACTGAACCGCGCTGACGGAAAACATTGACACGGAACCTTCCCAGATCCGGAATTGAGAATGAGAAGTCATCATCCAACCCATTTTCGTAATTGGACTTCTGCCTTCTGCTCACATTGTATATTTCTTCCACCAAGGGAAGAATATCGTTGGGCTTCATGATGCCTTCCCCGCGCATCTGAGCTCCCTTGACCTTATAAGTCACAGGAAGTCCTGCTATAAGAAAGATATCTGACGCGTCACGCTGTACAGCTTCATGTAATACTTGATTCAGGTCCATCATATTCTCCTTATCCAAGCCAGATATCCTGGCTCAGTTCTTCTTCATTCCAGATCTTGGTTATCTTCCACTCCTCAATGGAAAAACTGTCCGGTCCTTGCGGTGCGAGGCGGATCTTCAGTTCGTATCCGTCTTTCTCTGCCTTATATTCATACAAACCGTCCCCGGTCCTGTTAAGGTCAGAAATGCTGTTCAAAGAAGCTCCACTCTCCAGTTTCTGTGTCACTTCGTATAGGAATTCATTTCCTTCCTTTTCCAGTGAGTACCGTATAGCAGTCATTGTGGCAAATCTCTCTGCAAGCACCGTATCTGCCCGCGATGTTGCTATCGTAAGGGTAGCAAGGGTAGTCAGTATTATAGCCACGACAGTAAGAAACACAGCTATAGGCCCAAGTCTTAGTTTATGCGCCATGGCTTGCCTCCTTCCGGAAAGAGCCCGACTCTAATACATAGATAGGTTCACTGCCTTCGCCGAAATAGACAGATATCTCCTGAGTATTAAGCGCTCCGGATCTGTCGCTCTCAATCTCCCATTTTAGTTTGACTAAATACGAATCTTTTCCATCCTCCGAGATCTTGGACATGAATGTTGCCCCTTCCTCGGATTCACTTAAGTCACTTACTTCTTCCAGTTCAGAAATAAGCTTCAGAGCTCCGTCCAGATCATCTGCTGACATGGAGATCTCAGCCACTCTCTCAGCAACAATTACAGCTTCTGTTTTATGTCGTGCGTAAAGACTCTGCATTCTGGACGACACGAATGCCCTGGTGAGCACTACCGTCACCAGCAGCATGAGTGCGAACAGCAGAAACAGTTCCACTATAAATGCAAGATTTCTTTTACTCTTCATAAAGTCCTCAACTGTGTGTATGGATATATGTATCACCCAGGTCAGTATCGATCCTGATGAGATCATCCCCGACCTGTTTCATCTCAAATCTGTTTGCCAGGCCTATCTCGACCGAATCCTCCGGATAGATCTTTGTGTTCTTCATCCCGTTGTATTCAAGCACTTTTCCGTCAAGGAAGAAGATACACTGTTCAGTTCCTGCAGAGACATCTTCAATGGATAGATATGTTATCCCGTCTCTGGACCTTATCGAGACGTTATCCGCCCTGTCCGCGTTGGATGCAGTGATGACATACGATAGTACCGCTCTCAGATTGTCATTGTCGCTCTGAACATCCACAGAATGCTGGTATGACCTGGCAGAAAAAACTACTAGAAGGAGTATCACCAGGAAAAGCACTGCCATAGTGATGCTGCGAAGCAATTCGCCTATGTTTTTAAGCTTCATTCACATTACCTCTTTCCCTTGTACTTGACCAATATCTCAGGAGGAAGGTTCTCCGCATATGCGTTGTACACGATGAGATATTCTTCATGGTTGACAGTAAGTCCGTAGTTATCCTCAAGATATGCAAGATTCTCGGGGTAAGCGCCTTCGATGACATAGCATTGGAGAGCTCTTCTCTGAACAGCATCTTTGATAGATGTGATAGATTCCTGGATCTCCTCTTCGGAAGCATGCACTGAAGTCCGCTGCACTATAACGAACAGTGCAACGGCAAGTACCAGACATGCAATTAGAAGTTTCCAGTGTTTCATCTGATCACCCTATAGAGTTCATTATTCCGATAAGCGGTACCATAAGACTTATAAGCATAAGTCCGATGGATATCATCAGGATACCTGTCAGCAGCGGCTCTATCGTATTGGCAATCCTGCTGATAGTAGCTTCATTGTTCTCCTTCTGGCTGCGGAGTATCTTCTGCATGACCGAATCGAGCATTCCGCTTCTTTCAGCCGGGATGAGCATCCTTCCGTTGACAGAGTCAAAGATCTTTTCCTCATATACCGCCTGAGAGAACGTCTTGCCTTCTGTCATCAGTGCAAGACATTTTTCCAGTCGCTCTTTCAGCGAAGCAGATTCGACTACAGGCATGCTCTTTTTGAGAGCTTCGTCCTGCATCTCTCCGCTGGAAAGGAACATATCAAAGCACGATGTGAATCTGTAAAGATCCATTCCGTGGAACAGGTTCTTGAATATCTCAAATCTGGAAAGAATGTTCCTTACAGTTTCCTTCTTCCCGCTCCTCCACATGAGCACTCCGGCAAGCAGCAACGCTACCAGTACTGCCATGACTGCCAGCATCACTCTGCAGAGAGTGAAAGAAGTATTTATATAGTTGAATGAGGATGCGCTGAGGCTTCCTGTAAGGTTGTTATATACGCCGTAGAATGCGGGGAACACAAGCAGAAGCATTACGATAAGCACTGCTATGACCATGAACAGAAGGATCACAGGATAGCGCACCGCAGAGACGATAGTCTTCTTCATTGATTCCTCTGTCCTGTAATACTCAGAAAGATGGAACATCGTCTCCACAAGTTTTCCTGTATACTCCGCGACACGGATCATATCTATGGAGTAATCCGGAAAAACACCCGAACTCTGCATCGCGTCCTCAAACGTGTTGCCCTCTTTAAGAACGCCTGACATCTTGTCCAGAGCGTTGATAAGTTTTTCATTCTCCTTTGCATCAGTCTCTTCTGCAAGCAGATAGACCGCTTCTTCAGCAGTGATGCCTGCATTCAGCATCATGGCCATGTTCTCGAAGAAAGAACTTAGCTCCGCATAACTGAGTGTTTTGCTTTTTTTGTTGTTTTCTGTGCTCATTTTTTATCCCCCGCAGTTTTAGAACTGGTACACATCCATGTAATTAGAACCGTCGCCTATGAATTTGCTGTCCGCCCCGTTTGCAGAAAATGTAAGGTCTATCCTGGACCATTCATCCTCCGGAGCGCTGAACTTTACGGTGACCCACCCGCCTTCTTTCGTATAGAACATGTTCCACGCGTGATAGAGATCATCAGGAGCGACATATCCGAAGATTATTTTAGTTGGAACTCCCTGGCTGCGCAGCATCGAAGCGGCAAGGCAGGCATAATCGAAACAGATCCCCTTCTTCTCCTCCAGCGTCCTGTCCGGATCGGGTACATATCCCTTCAGCTGGCCGTCAACAGCCATCTGAGCCTTATCATCATCATAAGTGATGTTCTTACATACATATTTATATACCTTGCCGACAAAATCCGTGTCTGATTTGGACTCCTCAGCGAATTCCCTGGCAAGTTCAACACATGCGCGCCCCTCATAGAAATCCGCATACTGGTTCGGCCTGAGAAACGGATCGAACTCGTTGTCCAGAACGACAGAGGTCTCACACCGGTATATCTCGTAATACTTGTTGTCCTCCACGTTCTTCATGACCCGGAAGATATAGTCCCCGTCTCCCCACTGAAGAGGGAAAATCTGGTCCTCTCTCTGAATGACGCTGTATGTATAGACATCCTCATCCTTCAGGACCTGAAACTTAATGCCTGCATCCGAATCCACGCGCAGGGCCACATATCCCTCGTTCACACAGGATATATCAAGCTTAGCTTCGCTGTTACCCTCAGCTGCTTCCGGATGAAAGTACGCCATTTTCATTTCAGGGATCTCATATACGGACTCAGGCTCCGATTCTGAGGGTCGGGACGGAAAGCCGGGTATCTCTGCCCCGCATCCGTTCAGGAGCAGAGCAAGACCCAGCAATATGATAAGTGCAGTAATTTTTCTTGCATAATCAAAGTGCATACTATGCTTTCCGTTACAATCTGGTTTTATGTGTATGCAGCTCCGCCTCAGAGCACCGAGGCGAGTTTGTTCATAAGATCATTGACATCAATAGGTTTGGCTATGTGACCGTTCATCCCGGCGTTTATCGCAGCTTCCTCGTCCTCTTTGAACGCGTTGGCCGTCATGGCCAGGATCGGGGTCTCAGCGAGTCTCCTGTCCTCGAGGGCACGTATCGCCGCAGTGGCTTCGTATCCGTCCATTACAGGCATCTGGATATCCATAAGGATCGCGTCGTAATATCCAGGCTCTGAAGACGAGATCATATCCAACGCTATCTGTCCGTTCTCAGCAGTCTCTACATTGAATCCGTACTGAGAAAGGATCATATTGGCTATCTCCATATTGACAGCGTTATCCTCAACGAGAAGCAGCCTCTTCTCTGAGAAATCCATTTTCTCATAATTGTTCTTGTTAAAAACCTGTTTCCTGTTTTCAACTTCCTTCTCATCCGCGATCCTGAACTTGATGCGGATTATCATCTCCGTACCCGCGCCGGGTGCAGTCAGTACTTCTATAGTGCCGCCCATAAGGTCGACGATACTTTTTGTAATAGCGAGCCCAAGGCCTGTTCCTTCGATGCCGCTGTCCGTGGAACTCCTCTCCCGCTCAAAAGCAGTGAACATCTTCTCTGCGAACTCCTTGGACATGCCTATCCCGTTGTCCTGAACGATGATCTCATAGGAGCCGTAGCCGTCTTCAGATACGCCGGTCTCGGACAGAGATACCGTGACCTTTCCGCCTTCCGGAGTGAACTTGTATGAGTTGCTGATTATATTGAGAAGTATGCGGTTTAGATTCTTCTTATCGCACCAAACATATCTGTCCTGTATCTGGTTGAAGTGGACATTGAACTCTATTCCCTTCTGCTTCATCTGCTCAGTAAACAGGTCCTCAGTATTCTCGCAGATACTGATAAGATCCTCGGGCATATACTCGAGTTCCACTCTCCCATTCTCTATCCTGCTCATCTCAAGAATATCATTGATAAGGGACAGCAGGTGATGAGAAGATGAACTGATCTTCGTCAGGTATTCGTGGACATCTTCCGGAGCCTCTTTTTCAAGAGCAAGATTGGTATACCCGATAATGGCATTCATAGGGGTGCGTATATCATGGGACATGTTGAACAGAAACTGGCTTTTCGCAAGGTTGCCTTCCACGGCGCGTATCTTTTCGCGCTCTGTCGACTCATGCTTCTTCCTTACGTAGTTCTGGAGATAGAACATGATGCGCATACCTATGAAAACTATGCAGATAAGAGCAATTCCGCCGTAAACCAGTGATGTGCGTACTTCAGCGATACTGTTCTGGGAATACAGCTGTTTGCCCATCCACAGCAGGGCGGAATAGACCAGAAGTGTAAACAATACAGTTCCGGAAACTGACATACCGCTGTATTCCGTGAGAGAACTCCTCTGCACAGTCCTGAGATAGAATATAAATCCAAGAAGGCACCAGAGAGAAAGAAGAAGGAATGCTTCACTGCCCATTGCATCAAGGGCTGCCAGTCTCGGTACGAGCTGAACGACACCGAATATCACGGAGACGATGCCTCCGAACATTCCGTACCATTTTATTTGAGTGTTCCCCTCTGCCTTAGCAATCTTGTATGCTGCCAGTGTGGTATATCCGTAGCCTACGATCGCACCGAAAGAAGTAAGATCGACGAACCAGTTGAGCGTATTGCGTCCAAGCAAAGACAGGACGATGGAAAGCACCATTATAAACAGGATATTTGTCGTAGATTCATTGAATTTCTCGGACAGTATCTTGTCTTCTGCCATCGTTGAGAGGACGCGCATCGTAGCCCTGTATCCGCCGACGATACCGGTTAGGATGGCAGCAAATGCTGTGACAGCTATAATAACGAGGCCTAATTTGCCCATTATCGCCTGCGCTGCGTAAAATGTAGGGACCGAAGCAGAACCGCTCAGATTTCCGAGATCAGCGATATACTGTCCCCAGTTCTGGTATCCGTCAGGGATAGCGGACACGCTTACCAGCGTCATAATGATATAAACGAAACCTGCAATCAATATAGATGCAGGAATAATAGTCTTAACTTTATTTAGCGGGAATTTGAAGTGAGCGGTATCGAACGATATCACTTCAAATCCCACAAATGCCCATGGAGCCAGGATGACCAGACTTGCAATAGCGTAATATTTGTTGTATCCGCCTGTACCGAAAGACAGGATTGCTCCGGATCTCACTGCATGAGGAAGACAATACACAGCTACTACCGCCGTTCCCAACGCCATGACGATCGCAGCAAATGTGTGGAGCTTCTGGATCATCGGCTTGGAGGAGATAAACAGTATCCCTATGCCTGCTATCGCAGAGATAGAAACAAGTATCTCACCTAGATCAATGCTGTTGCCAGCAATAGTGTAGCCTATTCCTGTGTGGAGGCTGTTTCCGAATATTGTCCTGACTACCAGGAAAAGAGCTGTTCCGTTAAGAAACACTATCGTGAGGTAGGACAGACACAGGAACCATGAACACAGGAAGGCATGATCCCTTCCAAACGCTTCCTTGGTATATGAATACACGCCGCCTGTTATGCTGCTTCTCTGCATGAGGAACGAAAAACACTTGCCTATGACCAGTATAACTATCATACCTATGACCATTGCGATCAAGGTACCGAGCGGCCCGGCTAGCGGGAGGAAAGTCGTACCGGGCATGACGAATGCTCCCCAGCCAACAGCGCAGCCAAAACCTATTGCCCACGCGTCGACCGGAAACAGATACCTGTCCAGTCCCTTCTGTATGTTTTGCAACTTCTTGTCAGACATATAGTTACCTTTCCTCAATCAAACTCCCCAGGGTACTGAAGAGCAAAGCAGGCTCAATTGGTTTGTTCAGATAGGCATCAAGTCTTGCCCAAATTCCCTCTGCACATCATCCTCTTATGCATTTGCAGTGAGTGGTATAGTCGGAATTCCCGTGGTGGTGCATGTACGGTCCGTATAGTCAAAAACAAGAATTCCGGCAACGACTTTCCGACTCTAACAGCAATCCCGACTGTGTTTCTTTACTGTCCCCAAAACACAGCGTTCTCTAAAACAAGCAACCTATTAGAAAAGTACTTTTGCTTCATATAAGTAATTATAGAGATCAGCACTTTTATTCATCTATTATCATTGCATACACAATTATTTTAGAGAATTATTACTTTTTATTCAACTTATATAATAAGTATTATTATCATAAAAAAGGAACTACCTGCGAGCCACTCAGGCAAATCAGGTAGTTTTCCTTTTTTACTTATACCCTATAGGTGTATTGCTCATTTACAGGACAACAGACGCCGATACGATCCCAGCTTTCTCCTGAGAAGCAGTTACCGTTACCTCTGTTCCTTTTTTCGCTTTAACCAGCCAGACCACTTTCTTCCTCGCAGGGGCGTTCTCCTCGGTGGTCAGATTGCCATAGAAAAATGCTCCTGTGACTGTCCTGCTGTATCCGGATAGATTGCCTATCTCCTCCGTTTCTTTTCCGGAAAGGATCTCTCCCCCTTTGAATGAAACCTTTACAGGTTTGTCCACATGCTGATTAATTGCTTCATCTGTGAGGTTTGTTGGGAGATATCCAAGATTCCCCACTATCGCCGTCACTTTGTACAGGCCGTCACCAACTTCCTCAGACGTCAAAGAATCGATGTTCAGTTTTGGCATAGCCTTCATGAAGCGGAGGTTAAATTTGGCATCCTTCTCACATTCCTCTGTAAGATATTTTCCGGGTGGGTTCTGATGCGTGAATTTGTAATTAAATCCGCCTATTTCCACCTCGCCGAAAACCGGGTGTTCAAATGCGGTCCAATCTTCATAGTATTCCGGAGCATTATCCTTCACCCAATCAATGCATGCATTGAACCGCTTCATCTGAAGCTCCGGAGTTTCCTTTGACCTGTCAAACCAGTTGTAAGGGACACCGACTTTAGAATCCAGATCCCAGAATTCAACTGTATATGCAGGTATGCCCTGAACCTGATAGAACCAGTCATCCAGAGCACCGCTGTCATACTGACTCTGGTCGCTCATGAACGAATCGAATATATTGAGAGGAACGTAACCGAGTTCTTCCTTGCCCATGTTGGCTATAGCAATCATGCTCTTTATATCGTTATAAGGAGCTGACTTGGAAGGCCTCGTTCCAGGAGGATACAGGAAAAGTCCTCCGCTTGTATGACCTATAGCTGCTCCGCCGATGTTAGGATGAGCAAGGACAAAATCCACGATTGCTTTTGTCTCAATATTGCTCAAAGGATATTTGCCTGCTCCCGGCTGACGGGAATCAGGGAACCAACCCAGCGGGAAATTCCTGTTGAAATCCAACCCCCACGGATCCTTTTCCATTTTCAGATTTTCGCTCCCGTCATAAGGGATAAGGACACCCTCCGGATAGATGTCATAGAATGTACCTTCAGAATCTCCCGGATCACGAAGCATCATGGAATCCGGTCTCTTCGGGTCGATCTTCCATGCCCCATATGGTGTCTTGATACGCATCATGCGTACTACACCGTCGCCATCAAGATCCTCATCACGCACACCGCCATCTTTAGACATATATTCCCTGTTGACAGACCTGAGGGTCTTGGGAGTCGTAAGATATGTCTCCGCTCCATCAGGAGTTACACGAGGAATTACATATACCGTCATCTCATCAACGAGCTTTGTGATCTCAGGATCCTCACCGTAGTTGGTCAGCATATAGTCTACCGTGTACATCGCTGCCATTGAGCCTGTGACTTCCCCAGCATGGATATTTCCGTCAAGATACCAGCCAGGTTTAGAAAGCGCTCCTCCGGTCTTCTTGTTTGTTATCGTAACGACATACTGATTCCTTCCCTCCTCCGTCACGCAATTCACATCCAGATCTACCAAATCCGGATATGTAGCTGCAAAATGTTTCAGATTGGATTTCAGTTCATCGTATTTATAGTAATGGTCATATTTAAACGTAGTTTTCATAACAAATCCTTTTATCATCAATAAAGAACCTGTGAGAGGAACTCCTGAGTCCTGGGATTCTGAGGATGATCGAACAACTCCGAGGGTGTTCCGGATTCGACCACCATTCCGTCATCTATAAACAGTACTCTGTCACTGACATTCCTTGCGAATCCCATCTCATGGGTAACAATAACGCATGTCATTCCGCTTTCAACAAGATCCTGTATAACATCCAGTACTCCCTTTACCATCTCAGGGTCAAGTGCGGATGTGGGCTCGTCAAACAGCATGACATCAGGTTCCATCGCCATAGCTCTGACTATTGCAAGCCTCTGTTTCTGACCTCCGGACAGCTTTCTGGGATATTCGTTAGCCTTGTCTTCGAGTCCGACTGTCCTGAGAAGGTCCATAGCTTTTTTCTCTGCGTCTGCCTTGGACATACCTTTCTCAAGAGTCGGTGCGATGGTGATATTATCCAGTACTGTCATGTGCGGAAACACATTGAACTGCTGGAACACCATCCCTATCTTCTGCCTATGAAGGTCAAGGTTAGTACTCTTGGCATCAAGTTCTTCTCCCTCGAAAAACACTTTCCCGCTTGTAGGAACTTCAAGAAGATTGAGGCATCTCAGGAACGTGGATTTCCCTCCTCCGGAGGGGCCGATTATGGAGACTACCTCTCCTTTGTATATCTTCTCACTGATTCCTTTAAGGACCTTGAGGTCACCGAAATCTTTCTTCAGATCGATAGTCTCGATCATTATTGTTTTATTATCGTCAATCACTTACGCTGAACCTCCCTTCCATCCACCTTACAAGCGCTGACAGCACCATAGTCAGTATCAGGTAAATAAACGCGATAATGAACAGGGGCTGCCACACCAGGAACTTGTTGGCAAGGATCGTTCTTGTATACATAAGTTCATAAAGCATAAACGATCCTGCCATTGAGGTCTCCTTGATCATGGCGATATACTCGTTCGCCAATGCTGGGAGGATATTCTTCACCGCCTGAGGCAGTATGATCTTTGTCATAGTATGTTTTGCTGTCATTCCAAGGCTTCGTGCCGCCTCAGCCTGACCGGA
Source organism: Oscillospiraceae bacterium (assembly GCA_017432285.1). Taxonomy (GTDB): domain Bacteria; phylum Bacillota; class Clostridia; order Oscillospirales; family Ruminococcaceae; genus RUG11783. The sequence goes on from JAFRJM010000010.1 coordinate 21,910, forward strand.
ATCCACTGAGTTGATGCCGCCCCGTATTATTTCCGCTACATAGGCGCTTGAGTTAAGAATAAGGGACATAAGGACCGTGTAGACTTTGTCGATCTTATTGAGCGCGGGAAAAGCCATCGGCAGGAAATAATAGAATATGTACATCTGAACTAGCAATGGCGTGCCGCGTATTATAGTGACGAATGCTCCTGAAACATCAGTAAGTATCTTGTTTTTGCTGAGCCTTGCTATAGCGATAAATGTTCCGAGTACAGTACCGAGAGAAACAGCTATAAAGGCATATTTCAGGGTTCCGAGTGTTCCTTTCAGGAATATCGGCCAATACTCGAACAATACATCAAATATACTTGCTCCCATTTAACACCCCATCATTCTTCTATGCCGGCCTGCTCCTTGGCGACCTCGTACATATCGAAGTAATAGTTTTTCTCGTTCACGAATTCAATGATCTTGTTGACTACATTGATAAGACTTGTTTCACCCTTCTTTGCAAGTGCAACGTTTCCTTCATATTCCTGATACAGGCTCATATCGAAGAGCACTCCTGTGAGGACGAATTTTCCGTCGGAAGTTGCCACATACTGTTTCGCAGTATCCTCGTCCAGAGCTATAACATCGCACTTTCCTGCCTGAAGACCAAGAACTGCCTGATCAAGTGTGCTAACGAGCTCAAGTGTTGTGGTTCCGTCAGGATCAAGTGTGAGGATCTGATCTTCTACATACATCTCCTGAAGAGAAGCTGCCTGTGCATAGATGTGTGTGCCTACAAAGTCTGCCAGGCTGTTGAATTTGCCTTCATTTTCCACAGTTGTAATGAGTGTGTGGTTGGATGTGCTGTCCTCTTCATCTTCGCCGACATAACCTACAGTCAGCTCATACTGCTCGGCGCGGTCTGCTTTCCAGCCGTATCCGGAGAAAGCCATATCGACTTTACCTGTATCAACGGCTGCAAACGTTCCGCTGAATTCCATGGTCTCGATAGCCAGGTCAACACCAAGGCAGTCTGCAACGTATTTCGCAAGCATCATCTCAGATCCGTATACCGTTCCGTCTTCTGTTACGAATTCTGCTGCCGGATAGTCCGGTGAAGTAGCAATGGTGAGAACACCTGAATCAAGGACACTCTTCAGAACGCCTGTCGCGCCGCTGAGATCCAGCTCAGGTTTTTCCATGTTGGTGGTATCTAATAAGTACGCATAAGTGGAAGTGGTTCCTGTTTTAGGTTCTTTAGACTCTTCCTTCTTGGAACCACAGGATACTAAACAAACTGCAAGGGCAAGCATCAGAACGGATGCGATAATTTTCTTAAACATTTTTATAATCTCTCTTTCATTTATTGATTTTATTGAATATGTTTTGGTGTGGTGTCTTCGTCGGGGATCACTCTCCGTCCGTCTTCGTCGCATCATTCTCTGGTGCCTCCTTTCTTCAAAAAATACAAATAAAAAAGCCGTCCCTGAAAATCCAGAGACGACATAAATCACCTTTATATCGCGGTGCCACACTGGTTGCGGGAACTATCATTCCCACCTCTCTTTTTCCCTCTAACGCAGGTCTACGCGTCCCTCCGTACTGTGCTTTTCAGGAGGACTTCTCCCAGACTCTTTTCCCCAGTCATGTTGCCGCCGGACTTCCACTCTGTTCCGGCTCGCTGATGGATCTATGCCCAGATACTTCTTCTGTTCATCGAATTTAGTGGGATTATATATTCGCTTTTTTCATTAGTCAAGCATTTTGTGTATATTGCAGGCCGGAATTGGTTACCTTAGCAAAGGAGTTCACAATAAACAAATGCCGTTTTAACCAAGTATTTGGAAAAGTTTTTGTATAATCTTGCTATCATAGCACCAGCGCTTTACCGCTTTTATTAGCTAAATAGTAGAAATTTGTGCAAAACAAAAATCGGGTAACTGCTGTCCCGATTTTTGCTTTTATTTCACTGTAATTTATTGATAATTCTGTCCTTGCAAGTCTGGTCCCTAAGGTCAATTACACGAACAAACAGTGAGACCTTATTGTCCGCATTCATGGCATCCCAGATCTTATTTGCAATGCATTCCGGATCACTGCCCCATCTTCCCGTAGAACAAAGCACAGGTTCTCCTTCATAGCTTGGAAGCGGTCCCCCTGTTCCCATATACGTTCTAAGAAAGCGGCCTTCAACTGCTTTGGCATCATTACACTCGAAATGTTCCCGTACCTCTTTTTCCGGATCTCCGTTTGCTGCCCGGATAAGAGACATTTCGTATTTCATATCGCTGTTCTCAATGCTGATTATCGAGGAGATGCGGGGAGTATAATTGGGCGCGTCAGGTTCAAAAGTCCTCACGGAAAGAGATTCTTCAAATGATTTTCCGGAAAGAAATCCATCAAATACAGTATCTGTCTGATCCCCATTAGTAATGATCGTCTTATTTCCGAAAACTCTGACAGGAGCATAGATAATAAGCGACGGATCAGTGACTTTAGTCGGGTCAAACGCTTCAGTACGGATCCCTTGTCCGTCTTTTACGAAGATACGGTTCCTGCTGTTTACGCTTCTTCCTGTCAGGAAATAAAACAGTATCGCCTTCTCACCGTCTTCTGACTTTCCAATGAACAGCCCTCTGCCCGGATACGGAAGTGATCGCAGCAGTTCAAACAAATCCACCATCACAAGCTCCTTATCCGAGAAAAGCTGCTATATCTTCCGGCGTTGCCTGTCCGTCGATCGCACCGTAGCGTGAGGCACATATCGCTCCTGCTGCATTGGCATAACGGAGCGCTTCTCTCAGCTCATCCTGAGACAGCTGTTCGACAGGAGCTCCGTTTTTGATTATCCATGCCAGAAAAGCACCCATGAAGTTGTCTCCTGCGCCTGTTGTGTCAAGCGTCTTTACCGGGAATGTAGGAACTGTAGCACTGGCATCCTTAGTGTAGAAACAGGATCCGTCCGCACCCAATGTTACCAGAACTACCTTAGCCCCGAATGACATGAAATATGCCGGTGCTTCTTCAAGGCTTCCGCCGAACAGCACAGCTTCTTCTTCGGATACCTTTATCAGGTCTGCAAGAGGAAGGACCTTCTCAACTTCCGCTTTAGCTTTTTCCTCATCGTTCCAAAGAAGAGCACGGTAGTTGATATCAAAGGAGACCGTCTTTCCCCTTTTTTTTGCCTCCTGCACAGCAAATACAGTAGCTGCACGTGATTCCTCTGCTACAAGCGAGACTGAACTGAAATGGAACACTTTACATTCATCTATGAGTGACAGATCTATATCATCGCATGACAGCATTGCGTCCGCGCAGTGATCTCTGTAAAAAACGAAATCTCTGTCCCCTTCTGCATTCAATGTTACAAAAGCCAGCCCTGTAGGGTCATTGCTCCGTCTTACTCCTCTGAGATCCACAATGCCCAGTCCTTTTATGTACTCATATAAAAAATTGCCCAATGGATCTGTAGAGATCTTCGTGATAACAGCAGACGTTGCCCCAAGCTTAGCTGCGGCGCATGCAACATTAGCCGGAGCACCTCCCGGATTCTGGGCATACAAAGGCAATCCCCTCTCAGATAGCCCCTGAGGTGTAAAATCTATAAGATATTCTCCAAGAACACAAAGATCGCTCATAATGCTGGTTCCTTTCATAGGTTTATGCTACAAGTATACCCAATCTATTTCAGGAAAGAAACAAAAGCATACAAAAAGCAGGTATCTACCTGCTTTTTATATATACTTTCATATCCCTGACGTTCCATGTCGGGAACATTTCCGTCCCTCTGCGTATCAGCTCTGCTTGTGCCTCGGAATCCGAGAAGCACAGCAGAGTGCTTCCCGCACCGGAAATACATATCCCGTTTCCCCCGCAATCTGTCATAAGCTGCTCCACCTGATCATATTCAGGAATAAGACTTCTTCTGTATGGTTCATGGATCCGGTCATTTAGTGCGTTCTTAAGGAAGCTTTTGTCACCGGTCTCCATAGCTTTGATCAGCATCGCCATACATCCGATATTCTTTACAACATCTGCCCTTGAATAGCTTTCGGGAAGCACACTTCTGGCCATTGCTGTCGATAGCTCGTAATCCGGAATGAAAGCGGTGAATCTCCAGCTTGGATGCACCGGAAGCGAAGCTACCGAAACGATATCGTCCCTTACCGTAGCTACTATCAGACCTCCGACGATAGCAGGGACCACGTTGTCAGGATGGCCTTCAAACTTCGTTGCAATATTGATTATCTCGTCTTCAGTGAGATCAAGATCATAGAGCTCATTTGCCCCTTTTATCCCGCATACTATCAGAGCCGCAGAAGAACCAAAACCTCTGGCGATAGGTATTTCACAGTTCCTGAATATGATATTAACCGGGAGTGCTGGCTTTCCTCTGTATGCCAATGCATATTTGAACGCCTTATAGCACAGATTATCGGTATTCTGATACTCTTCCGGACAGCCCGTGATCACTGTTTCGTCCGAAAGAAGAAATTCTATCTCATTGAAACAATCCCATGCTATACCAAGGCAGTCGAAACCGGGGCCCAGATTAGCAGATGTTGCGGGTGCGGATATTATCAACTTCCCGATCCTCCTTTTTTCACGAAATCAATTGCATAACTTACCAGTTCTTCCCTGTTTATAACATCTCTAAAACGGTCTTCTGCAGTTTCCAGTCCAAGCAGCTGCTCAGGTATTTTTGCTCCTGTGCATTCATTAAGTAAACGCATATCATCAAATGGAGATCCCGTACTGGCTAGGCCAAGTGCATCCAATTCCGCAGAAGTGAACTTGTACGGCGAAGCTGTAGATAGGACAACAGTGTGCCGCTGATTCATGTTCTCATTCATATACTTCTCTGCAGCAAACATACCCACTGCTGTGTGCGGATCGATCAAATAGCCATATTCTTTATAAGTCTTACGGATCTGCTCTCTTGTCTGCAGCTCATCACAGAAATATGCTGCAAAGTCTTTTTTCAGCTCTTTTAAATCATTGGCAGGAACAGTGTATCTCCCCTCTTTTTTGAGTCTGTTCATACATTCTGCAACCCGTTCCCTATTACCGCAGAAAGCATAATATAGAAGTCTTTCAAGGTTTGAAGAGACGAGTATATCCATGGACGGTGAAGACGTCATGATGAATGGCCTGTGAGTGTCATAAACGCCTTTCGCAAAAAAGTCAGTCAGAACATTATTTGAGTTTGAAGCACAAACAAGTTTGCCTATAGGTAAGCCCAGCATCTTGGCATAGTAGCCTGCCAGGATGTCACCGAAATTACCTGTTGGTACAACAAAATCTATAAGATCTCCCTGTTTTATCCTTTTTTGGGACACGAGCTGAACATAGGATGAATAGTAGTAAAATACCTGCGGTACGAGCCTACCGATATTGATTGAGTTAGCAGAAGATAAACTTACACCGCATAACTGATCACTGTCCTGCAGTTTTATAAATGCCTCTTTTACAGCGGTCTGACAGTCATCGAAATTGCCTCTTACTGCACAAACTCCCACATTGTCTCCCTGCTGGGATACCATTTGTTTTTTCTGTATCTCAGAAACACCTTCCTCCGGGTAGAAGACTAATATGCGTATGCCCGTTACGTTTTTAAAACCTTCCAGAGCTGCCTTACCGGTGTCACCGGAAGTAGCTGTCAATATAACTATCTCTTTGTCAGGATCGATCTTCTCCCTTGCCTGGGACATCAGAAGAGGAAGCAGTGACAGAGCCACATCCTTGAAAGCGGAGGTTGGCCCATGAAACAGTTCAAGCACTGATATGCCATCAGTCAACGGAACGACAGGAGTGATAACATCTCCGCATGAGAACTTATTTGAGTAAGCCTTTCTGACCAGCGACTCAGGTTCCTCAAACCCGGACAGCAATGTTCCGAGTATGACGGACGCTATCCCGAAACTGTCTTTATTTATGAGCCCGTCTACATTAACTGAAAGCAGATCTAGATCAGGATCCACAAAAAGGCCTCCTTCAGACGCTATTCCCTTAAGAACAGCCTCCAGATCACTGGCGGCAACATAAGATCTCGTACTTGTCAAAGTTCTCATGAAATCGCCACCATCCTTACCTGCTCTGTTCCCTTGCTCTCTGAGATCACACGTTCCAGATCTTTAATATCTCCTTCCATCCCGCTGAGATCAAGAGACAGCATGACTGCAGCTTTATTGCGTATAGGAAGGCTCTGGTCTATAGCAAGAACGCTCACCCCTGCTTCTGACAGACGGGTAAGCATTCCTCCCAGGATTCCCGGTTCATGATTAAGCACAACTGATACAACTGCAGTTCTGACTGAATCAGAACCTTCAGGTTCAAATATATAATCCTTGTATTTATAGTAAGTGCTTCTCGATAAACCCACTTTGCGCACTGCTTCAGATACATCCGCAGCTTCTCCTGAACGCAGCAGCTCTTTAGCCTCTACAACTTTGGAAAAACTATTCGGCAGCACGCTTTTGTGCACTAACAGATATTCCTGATCCATTGAATATTCCTTCTTGAGTTTCATTTTTAAGTATGATACACTGTCCGTTAGAAAAAGACAAGTGTCCGTTTCAAGCGTACACAATGATAAAAACTCGAGGAATATGTCTATGAAAGTTGCTGTTTTGGGCTATGGAACCGTAGGTAAAGGCGTGCATGACCTGTTGATCGATGCTCCAGGTTTTGAAGCCGGACCGGTTCTTGAAAAAGAAGAGAGACCTGATCTTCCATTTGCTGTAACGGATATTGATCTGATCCTGATTGATCCAACTGTGGATGCTGTTATAGAGGCCATTGGCGGAATCGATCCTGCATATACATTTGGAAAAAAGGTGCTTGAATCAGGTAAACATCTGGTGACCTCAAATAAAATGCTTGTTGCGGCTAAAGGCCCCGAACTGGCTTCCCTTGCAGAGCAGAACGGCGTTGCATTCCTTTTCAGCGCTGCGTGCGGAGGAGCTATACCCTATCTATCCAACCTGCAGACTGCTGTAAACAGCGGTGAGGAGATCGTCCGCCTTCAGGGCATTCTTAATGGAACGACGAACTATATACTTGACCGTATGCAAACTGACTGTGTTGAGTTTGCTGATGCACTTGCTGATGCTCAGAAACTTGGGTATGCAGAAGCAGATCCATCTGCTGATCTTTCAGGAATGGATTCTATCCGAAAGATCATGCTTGCCTGCGCTGTTACCTATAATGAGCTTCCTGTAGATGGTATGGATATAGAGGGAATCACTTCTTTCACCAGAGAAGATGCGGAGCACATCAAAAACCTTGGATATGTGTGTCGGCTTAAGACAAAAGCTAAACTCGTTGAAAACACTTTGCGCGCCTATGTCGAGCCAACACTGTGCCCGCTCGGCAGCATAGAATCATCCATACGTCTAAATGGAAACATGGCATCCTATACCGGAAACTCCTGCGGTATGATCTCTCTTATCGGTGAAGGAGCAGGACGATATACCACTGCTTCATCTGTTCTGAGAGATCTCGAACAGATTCGCAGAGGCAAGAAGATAATGATAAGACCGGACTGCAGAAGAGTTACTGCAAATAACGAGGACAGCATGCACAGATACTATCTCCGTGCGCCTGAACACACAGTTGATGATCTGCTGCTGACAGTATATGAGAGCGGCAAGATCACAAGAGGAGTAACTGATAAGATTTCCGTTTCGTTCATGCATGGATTCGTAAATGAACTGCGCAGTCAGGGATATGATGTATTTTTCGCAGCTGTAGAAAGGGCTCACTGATGCTGAAGGTCACTAAATTCGGAGGCAGTTCTGTTGCAGGACCTGCCCAGTTTAAAAAAGTAAAAGCTATTCTGGACTCTGATCCGGATAGAAAAGTTGTCATCGTCAGTGCATGCGGAAAGCGCTTCAGCAAAGATCATAAACTCACAGATCTTCTTTACTTGTGCCATGCTCATCTGGAATACGGAGTATCATGCGATGATATATCTTCTCAGATTGAGGAACGGTTCAGTGAAATAAGCAGATCTCTCTCCTTGAATCCGGAGATTGAGGAAGAAGCAAAACACTGCCTGCGTTCCCTGTCGCCCAAAATGTCCAAGGAATGGCTGGTATCCCGCGGAGAGTATTTCACTGCAAAAATGATGTCGGAATATCTTGGCTTCCATTTCGTTGATGCTGCAGATTGTATATTTTTCTCATCAGACGGAGAGCTGGACAAGATGAAAACCGATAGTGCTATCCGTTCAGCATATGAAAAATACGGTGAGATCGTCATTCCCGGATTCTATGGGTCTCTTCCAAACGGCAGGATTCGGCTCATGCCCCGCGGAGGCAGCGACATAACTGGTTCTATTGTTTCTGCTGCACTTAGCGCTGATATATATGAAAACTGGACTGATGTATCCGGCATCCTGATGGCGGACCCCAAGATAGTACCGGATCCAAAGCCGATCCACACTCTCACCTATTCCGAGCTTAGGGAACTATCTTTTATGGGAGCATCAGTGCTACAGGAAGATTCCATACTTCCTGTAAGAGAGGCCGGTATTTCATTAAATATCCGCAACACAAATGACCCTGACAATCCGGGTTCGCTTATTGTTGAAAAAGTTCTCAGCGAAGATGACGACGATGACAGGTTTATCACCGGTATAGCCGGAAGAAAGGACTTCACAGTTATCAGTATTCAGAAACGGAACCTCAAAGTATCTGAATCTCTGCGAAAGGTTCTAGAGATACTTGAAAGATTCCATATAGGTGTAGAAAATATCACGCTTGGTCTTGATTCGTTTTCTGTTGTAGTCTCTTCTGCATCGCTGGAGAATATGGAATTTGAAGTTATCGGTGATATACGAAAAGCAGTCCAGCCGGACAAACTTGACACTCAGGATGAAATATCACTGGTTGCAGCTGTAGGAAGAAAGATGACTTTCCGGCCAGGTATATCCGGGCGATTGTTCAATGCGCTCGGCAATGAAGGGATCAATATCCGAACAATAGCACAAGGTGCTGACGAGCTGTCCATAATAGTCGGTGTACAGAATGAAGATTTTGAAACAGCTGTACGAGTTCTTTACGAAGGATTTGCCCGATCCTAATGATTTAACAAAGGAATATTCGATGGATAAAAAATATAAAATTGCTGTCCTCGGAGCTACAGGAGCCGTGGGAAGAGAAATGATTAAAGTCCTGGAAGAATATAATGTTCCTGTCGAAGAATTGAGACTACTTGCAAGTTCCAGGAGCGAAGGATCAAAACTGCTTTTCCGGGGAGAAGAAGTAACCGTACATGAGGCTAAACCTGACAGTTTCTCAGGAATGGATTTTGTACTTGGTGCTGTTGGGAAGGGCATGGCCAAACAATTTGCCCCTCATATTCTGGAAGCAGGAGCGGTTTTCATTGATAACAGCTCGTCATTCAGGATGGATCCAGAAGTCCCTCTCGTAGTCCCTGAGATCAATGCGGAGGACATCAAAAAACACCGCGGGATCATTTCCAACCCAAACTGCTCGACGATAATCACTTTAATGGCTGTTGCCGGTATAGCAAAACTGTCACCTATAGAGACTATGGTAGCCTGCACATACCAGGCTGTATCCGGTGCCGGTGAAGCAGGCATACGCGCAATGGAAGATGAGACAGAAAAGATCGTAGCAAAAGATGCAATCGTTCCTACGGCATTTCCTGCTCAGATCGCCATGAATGTTATTCCTTTCATCGGTTCCTATACCGATAACGGCTACACCGATGAAGAGATGAAGATGCAGAATGAAGGGAGAAAGATACTTCACCTGCCTGAAATGAAATGTACCTGCACTTGCGTCCGTGTTCCAGTAATGCGCTCGCATTCAATAAGCGTTACTCTAAGAACCAGAGATGTCCTTGACCTCGATACAGTCAGGGCAGCCGTTTCTGACTTTCCCGGTGTAGTATTGGCTGACGATCTTGACGGCAGGGATTATCCCACTCCCCTGGATACTTCAGATCAGGATATGGTATATGTAGGAAGGATACGCAAGGATCTTACAGATGAAAGAGGGATCACCCTGTGGTGCTGCGGAGATCAGATTAGAAAAGGGGCAGCTTCTAATGCTGTTCAGATACTTTTAAAATTAATAAACTCATAAATAAGATATAAGTTATAAGACCTCCCTGATGTGTTATGATTTAATCAATCACATAAGGGAGGTTTATTATGCCCGATTTCTTGACACACCAGTATTTCGGTGACCTCGTGTTGTATCAGCTTCCTTCTGAACTTCAGAATAGGATCAAACCCTATAAAGATCTGTACTGGATAGGACTACAAGGGCCTGATCCCCTCTTTTTCTACAAACCTATGAAATCAACGCCCATTTCGTTGCAGGGTAAAAAGCTGCATAAGCTCAACGGGGCAGAATTTTTCGGAAACTCCCTCACTGTTTTGAAAAACAACAGAGAGAATACTGAAGCTGCATTAGCATATCAGATCGGATTTCTGTGCCATTACTCACTTGATTCTGTCTGTCACACTTTTGTCAGCCGTTATGAAAAGCAGACAGGCGTTTCTCATTCAGATATAGAGGGCGAATTTGAAAGATATCTCATGGAAAAGGCAGGAAAAGATCCTTTGCGCATTAACCCCGCTGATTTCATTAACCCCAAAGAAGAATACGGCGAGATCATATCAAGGTTTTCTATGGGACTTGAACCTAAAGAATGTTATGATGCTATTCGTTCATTCAAGAAATACCGCAACCTTTTCTTCTGTCCGACATCATTCAAAAGAGCTGTCATTTATCGTTTCTTTAAAATTGCCGGCATATATGAAAAATACCGAGGCCAGGTGATGAATGTTGAGCCATATCCCAATACTGAAGAAAGCGATAAAGAATTGTATAAACTGGTTCATGATGCCGTTCCTGTGGCATTAAGGCTGATACCTCGTTTTGTCACTGCATATGAACAAGATGAACCGTCTCTGTTTCTTTTAGATAATTCACTTCAGATACCATTTGACGGAATCAATATATGATCACCACAAAATTGCATGTATAAAAGCAGCTGATACATTTTCCGTATCAGCTGCTTATTAATTAATATCTATATAGATGCCATTGGGCTCTTTTTTAATACATTCCGCCCATGCCGCCTGCAGGCTGTGCCGGTTCCGGTTCCGGAATATCTGCTACCAGGGATTCAGTGGTAAGAACCATAGCTGCTACAGAAGCTGCATTCTGGAGAGCACTGCGGGATACCTTGGCAGGATCCACGATACCCATGCTCAGCATATCGCCGTATTCACCATTGCTGATATTCAAGCCATAGCCAGTATTTCCATTGCGGAGTATAGAATCGATAACCACAGATCCTTCAAGACCTGCATTTGCACAGATCTGACGAATTGGGGACTCGAGTGCCTTCAGGATGATACGTGCACCAGTCTTCTCATCGCCGTTGAGTTCTTCAACAACCTTCTCTACTGCAGGAACTGCATTAAGGAATACCACGCCGCCTCCGGCTACGATACCCTCTTCAACAGCTGCCTTTGTAGCAGAAAGTGCATCCTCAAGACGCATTTTCTTTTCTTTCATCTCGACCTCTGTTGCTGCACCGACACGGATGACTGCTACGCCGCCTGCCAGCTTTGCAAGACGCTCCTGGAGCTTCTCACGGTCGAAATCAGAAGTGGTCTCTTCGATCTGAGTACGGATCTGAGCAACACGTGCCTTGATCTCATTAGGATCACCGTGGCCGCCCATGATGATCGTGCTGTCCTTCTTGACCTGGACCTTATCTGCGCGTCCGAGATCAGAAAGCTGTGTATCTTTAAGTGTAAGTCCGAGTTCTTCGCTGATGACCTTACCACCGGTCAGGATAGCGATATCACGGAGCATGTCTTTACGACGGTCACCATAGCCAGGAGCCTTTGCGCAGCAGCATACGAAGGTTCCGCGCAGACGGTTGACGATGATGTTTGCAAGAGCATCGCCTTCTACGTCCTCAGCGATGATCATGAGTTTTCTGCCGTTCTGGACGACCTGCTCGAGCAGAGGCAGGATCTCCTGGATGGAACTGATCTTCTTATCCGTGATGAGAAGGACTGCATCATCAAGAACTGCTTCCATCTTATCTGTATCTGTTACGAGATACGGGCTGATGTAGCCGTTGTTGAACTGCATACCCTCAACGACCTCTGAATATGTCTCAGCTGTCTTGCTCTCCTCAATGGTAATGACACCATCTGCGGAGACCTTTTCCATAGCATCTGCGATAAGATCGCCGATGTGCTCGTCGCCTGCGGAGATCGTTGCTACACGAGCGATATCATTGGAACCCGTTACCTGTTTTGCAGCATCCTTGATGCTCTCTACTGCCGCGTCAACTGCCTTCTGAAGGCCCTTCTTCAGGACCATCGGGTTTGCACCTGCGGAGACGTTCTTCATTCCTTCACGGACGATCTCCTGTGCGAGCAGTGTAGCTGTTGTGGTTCCGTCGCCGGCTGCATCGTTTGTCTTTGTGGAAGCTTCCTTGATGATCTGAGCTCCCATATTCTCGAAGCGATCCTCGAGCTCGATCTCTTTTGCGATCGTCACGCCGTCATTGGTGATGACCGGTGTGCCGTATTTCTTATCAAGAACGACGTTGCGTCCTTTTGGTCCAAGTGTGATCTTAACTGTATCAGCAAGCTTATCGATACCCGCCTGCAGACTCTTGCGAGCGTCCTCGCCATACTTTAAGTCTTTTGCCATGATTGTATTACCTCTAATCTTAGTTATTTATTAAAGTACTTTTGCAAGAATATCATTCTGTCGGACAATAACGCATTTATCGTCGCCAAGTTTTACCTCGGTTCCCGCGTACTTCCCGATAATGACCTTGTCACCGACAGCGACTTCCATCTTCACTTCGTTCCCGTCCACCATTCCGCCGGGGCCGACAGCGATGACTTCGGCTACCTGTGGTTTCTCAGCTGCAGACTCAGTCAGGACGATGCCGCTCTTTGTAACTGTTTCTGCTTCCGTCATCTTTAAGACAACGCGATCAAACAAAGGCTTAAGTTCCATACTATATAATCTCCTTACAAGTTTTATTGCAATAATTTGGCACTCGTTATTCTTGAGTGCTAAATATATTTTACATTCTTTTTTCTAAAATGCAACCCCTTTGAGAAAAAAGAATTATGTTTTTTCTGTGAATACTGCTCTGCTTATCACAGGCAGAAGATATCTCAGCAAAACAGCAGTAACAGATCCGCAGACGATTCCTCCCAGTATAAGCACGGGAAGGAAAGTCAGCACCGCTGTATTCTTCATGAGTACGGTCTCAACGAACAGCTGGGCCATGTTGTGAGTGACTGCTCCAAGCACACTTCTCATCCCGTCAGAGCATTTAGTCTTTCCTGAGAGCCACAGCACAAGTACCGAGCAAAGTCCTCCGCTGAGACTCAGGATCCCGGCTACTGCACCTCTGGTGAGGAAAGCGAATCCGCCTTTCAGCACTGCTATCACGAACGCTGCACCGGGATTGATGGAATACAGGCAGAACATCGTGACTATATTAGAAAGACCAAGCTTGATGCCGGGAGCGATTGGGATCACCACGGGTATCAGGGACTCCAGATATGACAGCGCTATCGCAAGGGCAAATAGCAGTCCAAGTCGTGTGATCTCTGCCGTTGTCCATTTTCTATGACTCACGGGCCACCACCTCCCATGTCCAGCCTTCCGCTACGCTGCCTTCTTCAAGTTTCTCCGCCAGCCCTTCCGAACAGAGTATCCTGTTATCCTCAGTCAGGATTACACCTTCCAGTTCTCCAATTCTCATTGCTTCCAGAGCAGCATCCATCCCCTTCACAAAATACGCTGTGGACCACAGATCCGCTTCAGCAGCATCGCTCATTACCACGGATAGCGAGACCATATCTCCGTTGACGCTCTGGCCGGTCTTGGAATCGATTATATGGCAGTACTGAACTCCGTTTTCAACGAAGAATCTTTCATATGAACCTGTAGTTGAAACAACGCATCTGCTTAAAGAAAAGGTGCACACAGGGTCGAGCGCATCCTTGCTCGGTCTCCTTATCCCCACCGAGAACTTCCTGTCCCCGTATAGAAGGACATTGCCGCCCACTGATATAACAGCATCCGTCAGCTTGCTGTCCGCTAGCTTCCGTGCAATCAGAGTAAGCGTATACCCTTTTGCTATGCCGCCAAAATCCAGCATCATCCCTTCAGGCTTGGAAACATAATATCTGCCATCCACCTGTTTGAGATGTACATCCGATCCGCCTACATGCTGCAGTGCTTCCTTTATATCCTCATCCGATGGGACTGAAGGATCATCTGTTCCGAATCCCCATAGCGATACCAGTCTGCCTACCGTGGGATCGAATGCACCGTCAGACCTGCTATACCCGGATAGGGCTCTCTCGAGTACTTCGAATAACTCCCGACTTATTTCTTTATAACCGTCTTCGTCTTCCTCGTTCACTGCATAGATCTCAGAATCCGCAGAATAGCAGTCGAATACCTGCTCAGCATTTTTTACTATCTCTTCCAGTTCATTGAATACTTTCTCTGCTTTTCTTCCGTATAGGAGGTAACTGAAATATGTGTCCATGTGCCACGTCGTGTCCACATAGACATCTCCTTCCCCCTGCCCTCCGCAGGACACAAGAGAAAGAGTTAATATAAACATCATCAGTATTGCCGTAAGTCTGCGCATTTTCCCTCCAGACGGAAGTTATTCCGTATTATTGTACCACGCGTTCACAGTCTGTTCACAAAATTGACAAGACCATTTTCGTTCGTTATAATGGCAGGGCATCGCGAAAATAAGGAGTCTATATGAAGAAATTTATATCGATAATTCTCGTTTTGACTGCGATCTTTGCTCTCAGCGCATGTGACGCTGCAGCGGATATAAAGGACGGAAAATACCGCGCCGAGTTCGATTCTTTCGATGATTACGGCTATAAGGATTTCGTCGAGATCACATTCTTAAACGGAGAAGTGACTGAAGTCACGATGGATGCTGTCAGCGAAGCTGACGGATCAATGAAGAGTCAATCTGATGAATACCGCGAATCCATGGAAGGATTGTCCGGTACTTATCCTGCAAAATATTATCAGGACCTGATCAATCAGTATGTTGAATCAGGCGACAGTTCAGGAGTTCTTGTCGTTGCAGGTGCAACTTCAACATCTAACAGCATTTTGAAGCTGCTCACAGCGCTTGAGACCGAACTGAAGGCAGGTACTTATCAGGGCACAGTTGTGGTGCCGCGCGATTGACATCGTAAGAGCGGATGAGAATCCGCTCTTTTTTGTATGCTGTCCATATATTATAATTGTGGCTGAAGAACATTTCGGAGATGTATGTATGTCTTTTAGCAGTTTTGTATTTCTTATACGCTTCTTGCCGCTGGCACTGATCCTTTACTATATCGTTCCAGGCAAAGTAAAGAATCCGCTGCTGGTAGTTCTGAGCCTTGTCTTTTACACATGGGGAGACCCAAGATCACTTCCTGCCCTGCTTGTTATCGCTTTGGCGGGATATGTTTCTGCTCTTATGTTGGATAAGCTGCAGAAAGGCAGAAAAGCAGTCCTTATATTTGGGCTGCTGCTCGTCCTGGGAAGTCTCGCTTTTTATAAATATCTCGGATTCATTGTCTCAAACCTTAACAGCCTGATCTTTGAAAGGCTGAACATGGGCATATCTGCCCCTAAGATTGCTTCACCTCTCGGTATAAGTTTTTTCGCATTCACAACTGCGAGCTATATCATCGATGTGTATAAAGGTGTGTCTTCTTCATGCAGGAACATAGTGGACTATCTCCTCTATATCTGCTTCTTCCCGAAGCTCCTCATGGGTCCGATAATGAGGTATAAGGATTTTGAACCTCAACTGCATGAAAGAGTAATCTTCGAATCCCAGCTTGAGAAAGGCGCGTTCAGATTTATTAAGGGACTGGCAAAGAAGGTGCTGCTTGCAGACTCCGTCTCTGCACTATGGAACGAGGTGACCTCTCTGGGATACGAAAACGTATCCACTCCTTTCGCGTGGCTGGGCGTCCTCGCCTACACACTTCAGCTTTACTATGACTTCTCAGGCTATTCCGATATGGCACTGGGGCTTGCCAGCATGCTTGGCTTCACGCTTCCGGAAAACTTCAATTTCCCATACAGCAGCAAAAGCGCGACAGAATTCTGGCGCAGATGGCACATGACCATGGGAGAGTGGTTCAAGCAGTATGTCTACTTCCCTCTCGGTGGTTCCCGCTGCAGCAAGAGCAGGATGATGTTCAATACCTTCGTTGTGTGGGCTCTCACAGGGCTCTGGCACGGAGCAGCATGGAACTTCGTTCTTTGGGGCATCTTCTATTTCATCCTGCTTATGCTGGAAAAGAACTTCTATCTTAACTATCTAAACAAATACCCGATATTGGGTCACATATATACCATTTTCGTAACTCTCGTGGGATGGGCTCTGTTCGCCGTGAGCGATTTCGGTTCCCTGTTCGCCCTGCTTAAAAAGATGTTCGTCTTCTCGGGCGGATACAGCTGCCTGTATAGTCTGAGGAACTACGGGATCCTGCTTATAGTCTGCGCTGTCTTCAGCCTTGAAAAGACCGGCAGGATAGTCAACAGGCTTAGTTCCAAATTATGGTTCCGACTCGTTGCCGCTCTGGTGCTGCTGTTGCTGTCACTGGCGTATATGACCGATGCGACATACCAGCCCTTCCTCTACGCACAATTCTAGAAAGGAGAAGATAACGATGATTAAACGTGTCCCCGCTTTTGTGATCCTGTTCGTGATGCTGTTCGCCCTGCTTCTCCTGTCTATCATTCTTCCAAAACAGACCTACAGCGAGAATGAGAACAAATATCTTGCAACGCTTCCCAAGTTCAGCTTCAAGTCCTTCTGGGACGGTTCCTTTGAGACCAAATATGGAACCTATCTCTCGGATCAGCTTCCCGGAAGATCGGCATGGATCAGTGCAAAATCCATCGCAGAGTCGTTCCTTCTTAAAACTGAAAACAACGGGATAGTGTACGGAAAAGACGGATATCTGTTCCCGAAATTCCAGTCCTATGATGAATCCACTTACTGGGACAATCTTAAATCCATTCATGATTTTGCAATGGAAACAGATACCCCCGTACATGTTATCGTTGTTCCGTCAGCATATACTGTTCTCACAGATTATGTTCTTTCCGGATTGCCTGCTGTAGATGAGCAGGAAGCGATGAACAAAGGTCTCCCCATCCTCTCTGCATCATGTGATGTGATCAATATATGGGACAAACTGGAAGATGCTCAGCATGACTATGTCTTTTACAGGACAGACCACCACTGGACGACATACGGTGCATATATAGCGTACCGTGATTACTGTGAGAAAGCTGGACTTGTTCCCTATAACGCTTTCTTTGAAGCAGCCAGTACAGCTGGAAATTTCCTCGGAACCAGTTATTCCAAATGCAAAAAAGTCGGCACTTTACCGGACACTATATCCTATTTCCCATTTGACGCTACTATCTCCTATGACGGCAAGACTTATCCCGGAATCTATGATTTCACAAAGCTGACTACAAGGGACAAGTACGCAATGTTCCTGTACGGAAACCACGCAGAAAGTTTGGTAGAAAGCGAAGAATCAAGGGATAAGAAAGGTTCTCTTCTGATAATCAAGGACTCCTATGCAGACAGCATGATTCCGTTCCTCACCAGGAACTATTCCAGTATCACCTGCATCGACCCGAGGTATTATCTGGGCAGCATTCAGGAACTTGCAAAAGGAGATTATGACGATATCCTCATCCTTCTCGGTTTTGAGAATCTTTCCGGTGAAGGAAACTGGGTCAAACTGAGTTTCTAAAAAAGCATATAAAAACGGAGATCACTGTAAACCAGACAGTGATCTCCGTTCTTTTTGTGTAGGATTATTTACTTCTCGGCTGGCTCCCATTTGCAGCGTACGGGAGAAACGATCTTCCCGCTCTTTTTCAATTCTGCAAATACCTTGTCAACCACCTTGCGGTCCAGTCCCGTGAGTTCTGCGACTTTTCCTGCGTTGACAGGCGCGCCGAACTCCTTCATTGCCTTTAATACTTGTTCCTGCAGTTCCATTTTGTCCTCCTAATTAAGTCTTATGTGAATGTTAACAGCAAACTATTTAATAAGTGTAAGTCTCTTCTGAAGAACGGTGAGTTTTGTGTCCAGAGGTCCGCTGTACGGCTCTCCGTCTATGCACCAGCTCGGATCCTCATCGAACTCGCAGTATGCTTCAGAGAAATCGAAGAATTCCGTATGTGAACCATTCAGAGTATTCGTCGACAGGTCATTCAGAAGGTCGCCGAAATCTATAAGATCCTGAGGCGCACGGATGAGAAGCGCCTCAAACTTACCGTCATCAAGTTTCACCATCTCTTCATCAAGACTAAGAAGATTCCCGCCAAGAGATACCGTGCTGAGGCATCCGCCGTATACATAATCTCCTTCATGAACTGTTGAACCCACATGGAACCTGCAGTGTACAGGATGCAGCTTCGTGATATCCAAAGCTCCGTCCATGATGTACGCCAGATATCCGAATATGTTCTTAACGTCCTGCTTAGTAGTATTGACTACATTAGCAAAATACCCGAAAGCAGAGTGGAACGTAAAGAACCTCTCGTTTAAAGCACAGATATCGGTCGGAGTCTCCTTGCCGTTGGCAGCCTGAAGAGCCGCTTTGCCAATATCAAAGGATATTCCCTGAGTCGTGGCAAAGTCATTGGTGCTTCCGCACGGAATGAACGCCACAGGGATTTCTGAACC
Organism: Oscillospiraceae bacterium; assembly: GCA_017432285.1. Taxonomy (GTDB): domain Bacteria; phylum Bacillota; class Clostridia; order Oscillospirales; family Ruminococcaceae; genus RUG11783. The sequence goes on from JAFRJM010000010.1 coordinate 40,672, forward strand.
AGCCTGCATTATTCCGTTGACGACCTCATTGAGAGTGCCGTCTCCTCCCATACAGGCGATCCTGTCATAGCTGTCGGAATACTGCCTGACGTAATCGATAGCTTCTCCTCTTTTCCCTGTAACAAAAGTCGTGACGTGCCAGTCGTTCTCAAGCAAGATACGGCACACTTTAGATAGGCTTCTTTCAGATACTCTTCTGCCTGCAGCAGGATTTGTAACAAGCATCATTCTTCTGTAACTCATATCAAACCTCTTAACTGAAAAGACTGAATATTTTAAAGCAGAACCACCCGGTTGGAATGGCGAAAAGCAGGCTGTCAGCACGGTCCATCATTCCGCCGTGGCCCGGGATAAGCTTGCTGTAATCCTTGATTCCGGCTGCCCTTTTGATAAGAGATGCAGCCAGATCTCCGAACTGTCCCATAGTCGATGCGATAAGAGCTGTGGCGATCGTTTCCACGAGGCTCACTCTCATGCTTCCTTTAAGCAGATACCATGAAGCGACTCCTCCGAGAAGAGACATGACCGCACCGCAAACTGAACCTTCGATCGTCTTATTGGGGCTGACTTTTGGAGAAAGTTTATGCTTGCCAAACAGTTTCCCTCCGAACATGGCGAAAGCATCACAAAGCCATGTAGCAAATGCTGCTGTCGCAACCGGCAGCTGCCAGCCTTTCTGAAGCAGAATCCACATAAGGAAGGCATACAGAAGAAGCGGATAATTAAGAACGAACAATGTTCCTATAGCGCTCTTTGCTTCATTCCTTACGATACATAGACAGAGGATCGCGAGTGTGGCGGCACCATATAAGGAGATCATTCCCCATGCCGGGACCTCTGCAAGACAAAGCACCAGATGAAGTACGATATAAGCAATAAGAGGTATCGTCTCAAGCTTGATCCTGATCCTCTTTAAGGCGTTCCACATCTCAAAAACTGAGACTAGAGCACAGAAACAGATGAGAAGCACCCTGGTGAACGGTGATAAAAACACACATACAGCCAGGATAGCAAACATGACTATCGCTGAGATAACACGAGTCTTCATCGATCAATCTTTCTCCTTGAACACTTCTTTGTTATCGATAACATACACAGCACCGGATGCAGCTGTGAGAGCTGCGATGATCCAGCAGCAGATATTGCTTACCAGAGGGAGCCATGAGAAAGACGGTTCGATAGCTCTTAATGCAAGTATCACCCCTATAGATACCATCTGAAATGCGGTCTTGACCTTCCCAAACATATTCGCTGCGATGACTTTCCCCTCTGTAACTGCAGCCATCCTGACTCCGCTGACGACAAACTCACGCGCAAGCACGATGATTACCGCAATGGGATGGGCATATCCCATCTTTACGAAATAAACGAGCACAGTGCAGACAAGGGCTTTGTCTGCAAGCGGATCCAGGAATTTGCCGAGGGCAGTCACAAGATTCTGACTGCGTGCAATCCTTCCGTCCAGCCAGTCCGTGAAGGAAGCCAGTACGAATATAACAAAAGCCCCCCACAGCGCAGGCTTTGACTCACCTGCAAGGCAGAGCATAAGGAACGGAAGTGAACATAGACGCGCAACTGTCAGTTTGTTAGGTAGGTTCATATTTGTATCTCCAATACTTTAGTATGTATATTCCTTGCCAAATTGCGATTGCTTTCTTATACTTCAAGAAGAGGTGCACAATGAATATTTACGATTTTGACGGCACTATACACCGCGGGGATTCTAGCTTCGCCTTCTACAGATACTGCCTGCTTCACAGGCCGTATCTCATCTTTCTGCTACCTGTACAGCTCCTGGGAGCACTTGCGTATATGTTAAAACTTACCGATCTCGTCGGAATGAAACAATTCTTCTATCTGTACTTCAGGTGGATCGACGCAGAAAAGATGGCTCAGCGGTTCTGGGAACAGGACATCCCGAAAAACATCTATCCGTGGTTCTACGAGCATCACCAGGATGATGAAGTCCTGGTCTCTGCTTCCCCCGAGTTTTTCCTGAAGTATGCGTGCGATGCTCTTGGAATCAAGCACCTCATAGCTTCAAAGATAGATCCAAAAACTGGTAAAGCTTTAGGTCCCAACGTCACCGGCAAAGAAAAGGAACGCCAGTTCCTCGCGGTCTTCCCTGATGCCAAACCATTGAACAGTTTCTATGACAAAGACAAGGATCTCTACGTGAGCAACCTCGCAGAACACCGCTTCAAAGTCATCAAGGGTATCCCTTTCGAGCAAGTTTAATTATACCTCACTCGCATAGAAAACTCAAAAACACTGATTGAACGAACAAGACCTGGCCAAACCCGCCAGGTCTTGATTGTTATTCTTCGGAATACTGTTCCAGATATTCATCTATATATCCGGACAGTTCATTTCTGGTGTCGTCCAGCTGGTTGCAGAGATCAGCAAGCAGTTCGGCATTAGAGGCATTTTCGGGATCCGCGATCTGTTCCTGAAGTTCTTTCTCCTTCGCCTCAAGTTCGCTGATCATTTTCTCCAGAAAGCTCTTTCTCTGCCTGTATTCCGCCTTCTGCCTCCTAACCTCTTTGGCATTCAGTGACTCCGTCTTCTTCCTTGGAACATCCTGCACAGGCTCTGACGCGTTCCTTGTCTGCTGGGCTGCAGATCTGAACGCTGCATAATCCTCATACAGTGTTCCCTTCCCGTCCTCGATCAGCAGGATCCTGCATCCCAACTGTTCTATGAGCCAGCGGTCGTGGGACACAAGAAGAAGCGTCCCGGTATACTCGTTCAAAGCATCAAAAAGGATCTGTTTAGTGAAGATGTCCAGGTGGTTAGTTGGCTCGTCAAGTATCAGGAAATTAGGATGTTCGAGCGAGAGCCTGGCCATGTTCAGCCTTGCCAATTCTCCTCCGGAGAGTCCTTTGGATTCCGTGAAGACTTCTTCGTTTCTGAAACCGACAAGCGCAAGAAGTTTTCTCACCTGAAGCTGATCCATCTGGGGATATCTGTCCCAGATGTACATCAGAGGACTGTTGTTCTCTATCTGGAAAACGTTCTGTTCCTGGATCCCGGTCTTTACTCCGCCGCCTATGATCACGCGTCCGTGCATAGGCCTCTGCTCACCCAGGATAGTCTTAAGAAGCGTAGTCTTTCCTGTCCCGTTGTTCCCTATTACCGCAAGTCTGTCGCCGCGCTCAAGCAAAAGATCAAGACCGCTGCACAGAACTCTTCCGCTTACACCTATGCTGAGATCTTCAAGCGTAAGAACATCCTTATACGGCTCATTTGCAGGAATTATCTCAAATTTGAGATCTGTATGCTTGCTGTCCTCTGGTGCCGTGAGATCGAGCCTCTCCAGCATCTTGAGACGGCTCTTAGCCATGTTCCTTGTGGAAGCCCTGGCCATATTTTTCTCGGCAAACTCCTGATACTTTTCAGCTTTCTCTACAGTCTGCTCATAGTGCTTTCTCTCTATTATCTCTTCCTGCTCCTTGCGCCTGAGATATTCTGAGAACCCGCACGGATATGTCTTTGTCTTACCGTTCTGGAGCTGGATCGTCTTGGTGCATACGGCATCAAGGAAATGCTGGTCGTGAGATACTATGAGCACGGCTCCTCTGTATGATTTGAGATATCCTTCCAGCCAGTCCAGGGTGTTGAGATCCAAATGGTTAGTGGGCTCATCCAGAAGCAGAATGTCCGGACTTTGCAGAAGCAGCTTGGCTAGAGAAAGCCTCGTCTTCTCTCCTCCGGAAAGAACGGCAACATGCTTGTCCCAGGTGTCCTCTGGGAAACCCATGCCTATCAGCAGTTTTCTTATCTGATAACTCAGGTGGTATCCGTCGATAGCCTCATATCTGTCACATACGCGCCTGTATTCATCGAGCAGCGAGGGATCATCCCCCATCGACTGTTCCAGCGCCTTCATTCTTTCGAGGAGCTCGTTGGCATTGTTGGCACGCTCAATCTCTTCCTTCACGGAATGAGATGCAACAAGTCCGTTATTCTGTTTGAGATATCCGAGGATAGCCCCTTCTTTCAGGCTTACGTATCCGCTGTCTGCATACAACTCACCTGTGAGCACACCAAACAATGTGGTCTTGCCACAGCCGTTATAGCCAACAAGACCAACTCTGTCATTCTCCTCTATCTGAAAAGACACATCCTGGAGCACCTGATTGGCCCCATAGGAGAATGCTATGTTTTCGACAGACAGTACCATTTATTTCTCTTGATTATTTGATCGCGTTGTCGATCCATGCGATCGTGTCGCGATAGAATTCCTTCCTGTTAACTTCATTGTGAGGTTCATGTCTCATTCCGGGGATGAGCCTGCATTCGGTCTTTGAGCATCCTGCCTCTACCATCCTGTCATAGACGACTTTAACTCCTTTGCCGTAGTCGCCTACCGGATCCTCTTCACCTGACACCAGCAGATACGGAACATCCTTGTTCAGTTTGCCGGCCCAGTCTTTCTCAGACACTGCGCCAAGCGCTTTCATGAGATCCCTGTATCCGGAAAGCGTGAACATATACATGCAGAACGGGTCATGGATATATGCATCAAACTTCTCAGGATCCTTTGTGACCCACTCATATCCTGTTTTCGCATCCGGTATCTTGGCGGTGTATGAGCCGAATGCAACCTTGGTGAGAAACGGGCTTCTGTGATGCTCTCCCTTGAATTTGGAGATCACGTTGATCATGGTCTGCGCAACACCTGTTGCAGGGTTAGGACCGCCTGTTCCGGAGAAAACGTATGCTGCTACTCCGTCTTTATATGTAGAAGCATACAGTCTTGCAAGGAATGAGCCCATTGAATGCCCGTAGAGTACCAGGGGCAGTCCCGGATACAGTTTCTTTGCCCAGTTGGTTACATTGCGGAGGTCTTTCACCATGTAAAGATACCCGTCTTTGTCCGCCATGAATCCGAGTTCTTCCCCGTCTGCTGCAGTTTCGCCGTGACCGAGATGGTCATTTCCGCAGACGACATATCCCGCTTCCACAAGAGCTCTGGCGAGCTCGTCGTAACGCAGGATATACTCACACATTCCATGTGATATCTGTACTATTCCCTTAGGTGCCGCTGAATCATCTTTCCATAGCACCAGATGCAGTTTCTTTCCTGAATATGTTGAATCAAATTTGCTTTCTTCACGAACGATAGCCATGTGTACCTCCAAATGCCCTTTTAAATTCCATAAAGCATTATAATTGAATAAATAGGATTAAACAACAGCACCATTCTTTTTGAGTAAAAGACCGTGTGTTATGATAGTAATAGAATATATCTGATTAACGAGGTCAAAATGAGCAAGTATTCTATAGGACTGGATATGGGCACTACTTCTGTCAGTGTCGCTGTTCTCAACACAGCTACTGGCAAAACCGTGTATACAAATACTAAGAATCACGGAGCTTTCCTGCCTAATGAAGAAAACTACTTCCGCGAGCAGGATGTGGATGTCATGTTCCAGCTGGCAAAAACACTGCTGGACGATGCCATGGGAAGGTTCTTTCCCATCGGATCCATCGGCCTCACCGGGCAGATGCACGGCATCCTTTATGTGGACGAGACAGGCAATGCGGTCTCGCCTCTCTACACGTGGCAGGACAACAGACTGCTGTCCGAAGCACCAAGCGGCAAAACATATGCTGAGGAGATCACAGAAAAGACCGGATACCGCATAAGCGCAGGATACGGCCTGGGGACGCATTATGTCCTTATGTCTCAAAATGAAGTCCCGTCCAATGCTGTCAAGATGTGTACGATAATGGATTATGTGAGCGCTCACCTTGCCTCTGCTGTTCCTATCTATATCCACCCTACCAATGCAGCCAGCCTTGGCTTCTATGACGTAGTCAACAACTGCTTTGATGTTGAAGCCCTGAGCAAACTGAATATCGATCTCCCGATACTGCCTGTTGTGGTCTCGAATCCTGTTGCAGTTGGGACATATAAAGATATACCTGTATTCCAGGCTATCGGGGACAACCAGGCGAGCGTCCTGTATTCGCTGAACGGCAACATGGATGCATGTCTTGTGAACATAGGGACCGGCAGCCAGATATCAAAGATCGTCTCTGAGCCAGTGACATATGATGCTTTGGAGCTCAGGCCTTTCTTCAATGGAAAATACATCCTTGCAGGATCGGCTCTTTGTGGTGGGAAAGCCTATGCCATGCTTGAGGATTTCTTCCGTTCATATGTCGTTGAAGCGACCGGTAAGGATGATTCTCAGTACGATGTCCTGAACAGACTGGCAAAGCAGGCTCTTGAAGCCGGCGGACCGATACCAAATGTCCGGACTACTTTTTCAGGCACGCGTGTTGACGGTTCGGAGACCGGCTCCATTACAGGACTTACCGATACGACATACACACCTGCAGGTATAGTTCTGGGGACACTTCAGGGTATCGTGAATGAAATGTATGAGATGTACCTCCTCATGGGGATGCCTTCAGACTCTGTTGTTGCGTCCGGCAACGCTGTGAGAAGAAACAAAGTGCTTCAGGAACTTATAGCAAGGACATTTGACCTCCCCCTAACGCTTCTTGGCGAAGATGAGGAAGCAGCAGGCGGAGCAGCTATGTTCACTGTACTCCAAGGAAAGGCCGAATAATTCATCCTAAAACGCAGCAAGACCTCCCCGTTGAGGGAGGTCTGTTTTGTTGGAAAAAGATCCTATTATTCGCCGGAAATAGCGCATGATGTGAAGCGGATGCTCGGGCATGCTATGTTCTCATAGCTCCACTCGATATCGCTGCCGACTTCTTCAACGGATTTCATAAACTCCAGGAAATTGGCTGCCATCGTGATAAGAGAAACGCTGTGATCTCTCTTTCCGTCCTTGACCCAGTATCCTGAACACTGAAGCGAGAAGTTGGACGTGACAAAGTCTATGCCTGCATGCATTCCCATAAGACCTGTGATAACCAGGCCGTCGCCCATATCCTTGCACAGTGCGTCCAGATCTTTATCCCCGGGCACGATATAAAGGTTCTTGGGAGCGACGTTGACAGGTGAATTATAGGAAGCTCTGAAACCGTTTCCTGTGCTCTCAGCGCCCATTTTCTTCGCACTCTTGGAATCGAACAGAATGGTAGTGAACACGCCCTTATCTACCACTTTCTTCTCTTTTGTCGGGCATCCTTCATCGTCATAGTTTGCCAGACTGATGGCTTTCTGCTGTCTCGGATCGTCTATGACAGTGATCTTTTCAGAGAAGATCTGTTTGCCGAAACTTTCCTTAAGAGGAGATATCCCTTTAGAGATCAGGTCTCCGGAGAACATTCCTGTGAAACAGGCCATAAGGGTGGTCATTGCGCCTTTTTCCATAATGACCGGATACTGTCCGCTCTTCAGCGATGTAGCTCCAAGTTTCTTGACTGTTTCTCCGCACAGCTCGTCAATATATTTATCTACGTCAAATTTGCTGAGATCTTCAACTATTTGGACTTTGTAATTGGCCTGAACATCACCGTTTTCTGCAGCCGCGATCTGAGCAAAGATGAGCTGGGCATATCCTTCATCCTCAACGTTCATTCCGTTTGAGTTGACTATAACTCTTTTTATCTTTGTCTCCTCCCAGGAGATCCCGGCTACCTGAACTATCCTCGGGTCATAATTCTTTGCTTTTTCCTCGACCAGAGCCAACATTTTGATGATCTCATCGTTAGATGGCTTGACCCAATTCTTTATGGATTCAACTTTATCTGTATCTTCAGGTTTCCTGATGATAGCTTCCTCATCCGAGGTGATCGCTTCAGCCTGGGCCTTCATGTCTGCGATGACTTTTTCCATATTGGAATCAGAAGGATCCTCAACACTGTAGTTTGCAAGCTTTCCGTTAACAGTCCCTCTGAGAGAAGTACCGAGAACACGGCTGGTAACAAATGAATCTCTCTGTCCCTCGAACCATGACACAGCTTTGGTCTGTTCCAGAAGCTGATATATCTCAAAAGCTTCAAAGCCCTGCGTCAGAGCATAATCTATCCATTTCTGATTATTCATTTGCCGTTCCTCCTACAGTGATGGAAGTGACACGGATAGCAGGCTGACCTACATCTGCCGGAATGGAACCGCTCAAAGATCCGCACATGCCCTGACTTCTCTCCAGGTTCTTAGCGACCTTGTCGATGTTCCACAGTATATCTTTTCCGTTTCCTATAAGCGCTGCTCCTCTGACAGGATAAGTGATCTTTCCGTTTTCGATCATGTAACCTTCACGGACAGCAAAGTTGAACTCTCCGGTCTGTGGATTGACGCTTCCGCCGCCCATCTTCTTGGCATACAGGCCTTTCTCAATGCCTTCGAACAGTTCTTCGAATTCCGCATCTCCGTTGAGGATGAATGTGTTCGACATACGGGATGTAGGTTCGAACTTATACGATTCTCTTCTGGAACTGGATGTCGATTCCATCCCCATCCTTCTTCCGTTCAGAGTATCTATCATATATGACTTCAGGATACCGTTCTCGATGAGCACTCTCCTCTTCTGGAAATTGCCTTCATCATCAATGTTCTGCGATCCCCATGCATTCGGTATGGTTCCGTCATCAACAGCGCTCACACATGTGGAAGCTATCTGCTGACCGAGCTTTCCGCAGAAAACACTGCTGTTCCTTGAAACGGATGTCGCCTCAAGAGCGTGTCCGCATGCCTCGTGGAATATGACTCCGCCAAATGCATTGTCTATGACGACTGGCATCTTCCCGGACGGGCAGTCTCTGGCCTGCAGGTTCACCAGCGCTACTCGTACTGCTTCCTTCGCGATCTCCTCAGGTGTCACAGTCTCATAAAACTCAAGGCCCATTCCGGCCCCGTTGTAGTTCAGGCCGCTCTGAAAGTTATCACCTTCCTGGCTGTACGCATCCACCATCAGCCTTGTGCGGACTCTGGTATCCCCTATAAGTCTGCCGTTGCTGTTGGCTATCTGGACTTTCTGATTCACATTCAGAAGAGTTCCCTGTACCTTGACTATTCTCGGATCTTCACCGAAAGCTGCATCCGTAGCTCTTTCCAGCAATCCGTGTTTCTCTTCAAGAGATACTTTCTCAAAATCGATCTTAACCGGGTGACGGTTTTCATACTTTACTTCCTGAAGAGCAACTTCCGGACCGTCCTCTTTCTTTCCGATAGCATCGACAAGTTCTGCCAGCAGAGGCAGGACTGCATTCTCATCCGTCTCGTTGGAATAACCGTAGACAGAATTGAATCCTTTATAGAGTCTGACTCCTATTCCCTGAACAAGAACATGGTTCACGTCTTCCAGTTTGCCGTTCAGAGTCTTTATCGTTTCACTTGATTCGGTCTCCTCATATATCTCGGCAAAATCGGCTTCGGATCTCATGCAAATACTCAGGTACTTTTCCAGTTCTTTTTGATTTAGCATGTTCTGATTATCTCCTTTTTAGGCTGGAAAAAAGTATATCACAACATACCACTCGTTTTCAAAACACTGTCAGTCCTCTATTTCCACTGTGTCAAGATTCTCAGACCGGACTATTGCTATGTACGACCTACCTGTATTGATAGGGATCTCCTCAAGTTCATGCCTGCTTTTATTGACCAGGTCTTCTTCGTTTCCATAATAGAATGACAATCTTGTGCTGTAGTCACCTTTAAGCCAGATGCATTTCTCATATGATCCGTTGGAGACATAATAAGCTGTTCCCCCCGTCGTATAGTCATATCTCGGAAGCCCTCCAGCGTAGCTTTCACTTCCCGGATAGACATCTCTGCTTACGATCACGACGAACACATTCTCGAATTCAAGGTTTTCCATATTGTTAGCATCATATCTCTCTTCTCCGTGCTGCCAGGCCTCATACATCCCGCTCTCTTCGTCATAACGGAAATCTCCGTCATATCCTGGTGAAAACATCCATGTTATACGAGAGCACGTGCCGCTGGAAGGAGTTGTCTTTGTCCCCCCTTCCACAAAATTGAAGGCATTGATCATATTGTCCGACTCAGTCCGCAAAGCCATTTTATCGATTGCAGTCTCGATCAAAGATGCTGAAGTGAAATAAGTATGTTCCTCTCTATACCTGTCTAATCTGCTCCTGTCCTGCCATATCGCAGTACGGAACACGTTGGCATCTATCGTCCTTAAGTTGTTTTCCGCTATAGCGGCATCGGCAAAAATAGAAGTACCTATATGGACGATTATCGGATCGAACGGATATAGAAGCTCCATGAACTGGTTTCTTAATGATCTTACTGAGCCAACTAATTCCACATCACGGGTATCAGCATAGAGCGCCATCGTTCTTGTGATACCCGCTTCTGTCTCTATCTCAATGAGGATATCGCATTGTGACAGCCCTCTTTGAGGAAGACATTGGATTATATTGTTGACAGAGATACAAATCGGCCTGTAGTTCACCCTGTCGTTGGCAAGATTCAACTCTCCCGTAAACCTGTTATATGATTCTTTATCCGCAGTCACTTCTACGATTCCATACGTCTCGCTGGTTCCGGACAAGATTCCGGTCTCTTCCTCAAGGTTGATGGGGTTGCCCGACTCTGATCCGCACGATGCAAGAAGCATGACAGCCATCAATAATATCGTAAGCACCTTTTTTCTCATTTTTATGACCTCCCAATAAAAGAAAAACCTTCAGCTACGTGCTGAAGGCAATAGAAACGAATGAAATGCTCTTTTTACTACCCAGCACTCCTAAAAACATATTCGATTGTGTATTTTAATGCGCTAGGCAGTATTAATATTGATCAGTTTGAGATTACCGGACAGCAGATCCTTTATAGTAATCAGTGCTTTCCTCTCTTTATACCTGGCTGTCTGATCCTCTTCCAATATAGAAACTATCAGCCGGTCCTCTCCGGCTTCACCAAGAACAGTGACAGGAACTTTTAGGCCATTCACATCAGTATGCAGATCGATCGGAATGACATCGCCGGTTTCAATATCCACTCCAACCTGAGAAAGCCTAGTTAAAGTCGAATACGCAGTTGAAATATCTCCTGACAGATACCCAAGCAAAACATAGTGGCTGAAAAAGCCTGATATAAAGATATCCTTGCCAGATTCCAGATCGGATAATGTCGATTTCAATCCCGCTGAACTGATGTCGTCTACTATTACGGTACTCTCCAGAGTGGAGGTGTTGACGGAAACGACAGACACTTTTCCACCATCTATGAAATGGAGACACAGCAGGCAATTTCCATATGGCTCAACAGTCATCTCACCATCAGCAAAACTTACTATGCTTCTCTCCACGAGAGTACAGAACTCTATCTCCTTGATCTTGTGGGTCATGCCTGTGATCTCGTCAACGATAAATCCCCTGTCAGTAACTCCAAGGAATCTCAGCTGATCAGCAGAAGAGTTCATCATATAAACAGTCGAATATCTTCTGCTGTTGATGTTAAGTTCTCCCAGCTCAAAGATCCGTCTGTTTCCTTCTTCGCGTTCGACAATCCTTGAAAGCACGAAAACCGCGGAATCATCCGAGACTGCTATCCTGGCATTATTCATCGGGAAAGACACGTCTGATGCAAAGATTATTGGATTACCGTCGGGTACTCCCTCATTAGTCTTTATCTCTATCCGACTTGCTTCTGTGAGCGGACTAATGACGACACTTCCGCTCTGGGCAGTCCTGCTTGAGTAAAACAGCAGAACGTGATCTTTCATCAAAACCGGAACAACTGTCGATCTGTCCCCATGACCCAGATATGATTCGCATGTGCTCCCGTCATGGCTGCATCCGTCAACTGAACACAGATACCTGCTTGACCCGGATTCATAGTCTATATATGTAAGATATTTACCGTTCAGGCCATCAGAAACCTGAAGGTAACCTTCGTCAGAACCGTATCCTGAAGGATCCTCCATCATGTTCCTCGTCTCATATCTGTCAGGCTGTTCGAGCACAAACAGTTTTGCCGCATCTGTACCGCAACTTACGATCGTGAGCACGCAAAAGGCCAATGCCACAGCAGAGGCAATTCTACTGCGTTTTCTGTATGCTATAGAATGCTTTATCCTCTTTTTAACATCGGTATCTGAAAATCCTACATGTTCAGGCATCATCCTTCTGTCGTTGCTGGCGAAGGCAAGCAGGGCTCTGCAGTATGCTGATGTTAATGCATCACCGGTATTCAGGACAGTTTCATCACAACTCTCCTCCTGATCCCTCTCCATCAGCTTAAATGCGATCCAGACAAGCGGATTAAACCAGTGGATACAAACAATAAAGAACGCTATTCCTTTTGCGAGATGGTCCCCTCTTCTGATATGCGCTTTCTCATGCATGACACAAAGATCTTTCGTCTGTCCGGTAAGCCCATAAGGAAGATATATAGTCGGCCTGATAAGCCCGAAAACAAACGGGCTGCTAATATCTCCAGACAGCCTATTCCCCTCTCCATCAGGTGTCGAGAACCTAAGTTTTCTCCATAGTCTGACAGCGGATAAGACACTGTACGAAACGAGAATGATAAATACTATACACCAGACAATGAGTAACAGTTTCTCAATGTCTATGCTTAGCGCTCTGCCTGTATTTGCTCCGATGGGTTCTGCAACAGCTACCTCTGATACATGTTCTGATCTGATGATCTCAGAAGACGTCTGTACTCCTGTCATAAGATCTGTATTCATTTCCGAGGCAGTTCCGTTTGCAACTGCCGGCCTCAGAATATACGCAGCAGAATCTGAAGCTTCTGAGGCTGTTATAGACGCTCGTTCCATCACAGTACTCTGACTGCCTTTTATCCTGCACAAAAGTGTGTACAGACTCCAGTTCCAGGATACTGTTCTCGATACTGTCAGTCGGAGCCATACAACGCTCCAAAGCAAATAAGAATACTTTTTGGGAGCGTTCTTCAACAGATAACGCACACAAAGCACGACGATAATCGTCATGCTTCCTATGCGGGATAATTCCAATATCTGTGAAAACAGTGAATGCATTAAACTACTCCATGAATCTATCTATAAGTTCTTTTAGTTCTTCCGCTTCTTCTTTGGAGATCTTCTTCCCTCCGAGGAACGCTGTCAGGAACTGCGGCAGTGAACCGTCGAATGCTTCCTCTACAAATCGTGTGCTTTCTTCTCTCTGGACCTCATCCTGTGCCACTTTAGAAGTGACTACAGCATCCATGTTCTGAAGCACCCCTTTGTTTTCCATTCTTTTAAGCACAGTATATGTCGTTGATTTCTTCCAGCCGAATTCATTTTGGCAGATCTTTGCCAGTTCAGGTGATGATACTGGCTCTCTCGACCATATGATATTCATGAATCTGAGCTCCATATCGCTCAATCTGACTTTATACATGTTGACACCCTTGCATTCTACAACTGTAGTTTGTATACACATGATAATCTCACATTCTACATTTGTCAACTGCAAACCGCACAAAAAAACCCGGATTTTTTCCGGGCTTTTTGATAACACTTGAAAACCGAGATAATTATTTGACCTCGACAGTTGCGCCTGCCTCTTTGAGCTTCTTCTCGATCTCGTCTGCTTCCTCTTTGGAGATGCCGGCTTTGACGGTCTTCGGAGCAGCGTCAACAAGCTCTTTGGATTCCTTCAGACCAAGTCCGAGGATGTCCTTGACAGCCTTGATAACGTTCATCTTTGTCTCGCCGATCTCTTTCAGAACGACTTCGTACTCGCTCTTCTCTTCTGCAACAGGAGCATCAGCAGCGGCTACGGGGCCGGCAACTGCTGTGGCAGCAGCGGAAACACCAAACTCTTCTTCGATTGCTTTAACGAGCTGTGAAAGCTCCATAACGGTCATACCTTTGATCTCTTCGATCATCTTTGCGATATCAGCCATAGTAATAATCCTTCCTTAAAATCATAAATGTAAGTTTTAATTTAAAATCAAGCAGATTCCTTCTGCTCACGCACTGCGTCCAAGCCGCGTGCAAGGGATGCAATGATGCCATTGAACGATCCGGCGACCTGAGCGATCAATCCTTCGCGTCCCGGCAGCTTTGCGAGACTGCGGATCATTGCGAGATCCACCTTCTGTCCATCGATAAAACCGGCCTTGATGTTGAACTTATCTGTATACTGTGAAGCATACTTGTTCAGAACACGGCAAGGGGCGATCTCATCTTCACTGATTGCTACAGCGACTGTACCGACAAGATCCTCTACGAGATCATGCATGCCAACGTTTTCGCAAGCGTGACGCATGATGTTGTTCTTAATGACCTTGTACTCGACGTTTGCCTCACGCAACTCTTTGCGGAGCGCTGTGTCATCAGCAACATTAATGCCACGATAGTCGACAAGAACGACTGCATTTGATTTCTCCAGCTTCTCTACAAGAGCGGAAACGGCAGCTTTCTTCTCTTCAATAATCTTAGCATTTGCCATCTAGTTATTACCTCCTGTTTTCAGTGTGTGGTGAAAACAAAAACCCTCCTCAGCGCATACCGAGGAGGGATAAACCTTCATGAAACAAAACATGATAAATGTTTTTGCTTTCATCCTCGGCAGGTGGACCGAAGTCCTTTACGTTTTCACACCTGCTGTCTTTGGACAGCCAAATTATTATACTTTACACCTTATATGGTGTCAAGCGCATATTATTGCTGGGTATAGTTGACGTTCATGTACTTGTTTGTGAGTACCTTTACGCCAGGGCCCATTGTGGAAGCTACAACGCAGGATCTGATGTACTGACCCTTTGCAGCTGCCGGTTTTGCCTTGATGATGGCCTCGATCAGTGTCTCAAAGTTCTCTGTGAGCTTCTCTTCACCGAAGGAAACTTTGCCGATCGGGCAGTGGATGATGTTGGTCTTGTCGAGACGATACTCGATCTTACCAGCTTTAGCATCTTTAACTGCTCTTGCAACATCAGGGGTAACTGTTCCTACCTTGGGGTTCGGCATCAAGCCGCGGGGTCCAAGAATACGGCCAAGACGACCGACGACGGGCATCATGTCCGGAGCGGCGATAACTGCGTCGAAATCCATGAAGTTTTCCTTCTGGATCCTCTCAGCGAGTTCTTCTGCACCAACGATCTCTGCGCCTGCTGCTTCAGCTGCACGGGCGGCATCGCCCTTTGCAAATACGGCAACACGTACGGTTCTGCCTGTTCCGTTCGGAAGAACGACGGAACCACGGACCTGCTGGTCTGCGTGACGGCCATCAACACCGAGTCTGATGTGCATCTCAACTGTCTCGTCGAACTTTGCGGTTGCGGTCTGGCAAACCAGGTTCAGAGCTTCATTTGTGTCATACAATTTGGTGCGGTCTACATTCTTCGCACTCTCTAAAAATCTCTTACCGTGCTTCATTATTTCTGACCTCCTTCAACAACAACACCCATGCTGCGTGCAGTGCCGGCGATCATGCTCATAGCTGCTTCGATCGAGGCTGCATTCAGGTCAGGCATTTTGGTCTCTGCGATCTTGCGGAGAGACTCCTGGGAAAGTGTACCAACTTTCTTCTTGTTGGGCTCACCGGAAGCTGTTTCCAGTCCGCATTCCTTTTTGATAAGGACTGCCGCAGGAGGGGTCTTCGTGATGAATGTGAATGAACGGTCTGCATAAACAGTGATAACGACAGGAATGATAGTGCCCATGTTGGCTCTTGTTCTGTCGTTGAACTGCTTTGTGAACTCAACGATGTTCACACCGTGCTGACCAAGCGCCGGTCCTACAGGAGGAGCAGGAGTTGCCTGTCCGCCAGGGATCTGGAGCTTGATTAAGCCAGTAACTTTTTTAGCCATTAATTAAATCCTCCATAGTGGTTTAATCGAACGCATAAGAAAAATTTACGTTCTCCCACGAGAGCATCTCTGCCCTCTCTACAAGCCGCATGCGGCTAGTATACATTTTTAAAGCGGCGACACTTCGGTGAGATCCATCTCTGCAGAAGTCTCTCTTCCGAACATTGACACGCGCACCTTGACGCGCTGTGTCTCGCCATCGATGGATTCGACTGTTCCGATGAAGCCTTCCATCTGTCCGCTGGTGATACGCACTGTATCCCCGATAGCATAGTTGACGCGGATCTCAGAATTTTCTACTCCGAGAGCATCGACCTCTGCCTGTGTCAGAGGAGTGGGCTTCGTTGTGGTTCCTACAAAACCGGTGACACCGTTAGCATTTCTAACGATGTACCATGACTCGTCAGTCATTACCATCTTTACCAGGACGTATCCCGGAAAAAGTTTTCTTTCATACTCTTTGCGCTTGTTGTCGCGGATCTCGACCACGTGTTCTGTCGGGATCTTGACTTCAAGTATATAATCCTGAAGTCTGCGGTTTTCGACAAGTTTTTCCAAGTTGGCCGCAACCTTATTCTCATACCCGGAATAAGTATGTACTACGTACCATTTTGCAGTTTCAGCCATTTGTTGATCCTCTCCTGTTAGAATTGTTTCAGCAGCAGATCACGAAGGAAAGCAAAAATGTAGTCAATGCCCCAAGTAAGTATTGCAAAAACGAGGACCATTGCGAGAATAACCACAACGTTATTCCATACCTGTTTCTTGCTGGGCCAGACTATTTTCTTGAATTCGCCCTTGGCGTCCTTGAAATACTTAGCAAAACGCGCAAAAAAGCCGGGTTTCTTAGTCTTGTCTGCCATCTTATCTCCCCTTATTTTGTTTCACGGTGGAGCGTATGCTTACGGCATGACGGGCAATACTTGTTGAACTCGATACGATCTGGGTTATTCTTTTTGTTTTTCATTGTGTCGTAATTGCGACGTTTGCACTCTGTGCACGCTAACGTAATCTTGACTCTCATTTTCTATCGGCACCTCCATTAGTTTTCCGCATCCGCGGATCAGCCTCCCTCCAAGCGGCGGTGTAAAAAATCGCACACAAAAAAAGAACCCGCTTAAAGAGGTACGACTAATATACCAAAGTGCAAGTTCAATGTCAACATAAAAAATAACGTTTTTTCGCCTTTTTTCTGGTGTTTTTTTGCTGTATCCGGGTTACGCGTTTGTACTTTCTCCGTCCCTATGATAATATACATGCAAGCACTAAAAATAATAACATATTTAAGAGGTTTGACATGAAAAAAATCGGTGTATTATTTGGCGGCGTTTCCAGCGAACATGCAGTCTCATGCCTGTCTGCAGCATCCATCATCCCAAACATTCCTAGAAACAAATATGATCTTGTTCTCGTAGGGATCACTAAAGACGGAAGATGGCTCCGCTTCTCCGGTGACATGGACGCGCTGGCTAATGACACCTGGGATCAGGATCCATCCTGTGTTCCGTGCATCCTCTCCCCTGACCGGGCTACACATGGCTTCGTCCAGATGAATCCGGACGGAACAGCTGAGTCAATCTACGTTGATGCTGTCTTCCCGGTACTTCACGGAAAGAACGGTGAAGACGGAACGATGCAGGGGCTGTTCATGCTTGCAGGTATCCCGTTCGTGGGATGCGATCTGCTCGCTTCTGCTGTATGCATGGATAAGACAGTCACTGACATGCTCCTTGATTATCACGGTATACGCAGAGCAGAATGGCGTTTCATCACCAAAGCAAACAAAGATAAAGTTGATGCTTTTGCAGATGAGTGCGAGAAAGCCCTTGGATACCCGATGTTCGTCAAACCCGCGAATGCAGGATCTTCGATCGGTGTTTCCAAAGCAAGGAACAGAGAGGAATTCTTCGCAGCGGTTGAAGAGGCATTCCGCCACGACGCAAAAGTCATCGCTGAACGCGAGATCGTCGGCCAGGAGATCGAATGCGCTGTACTCGGAAACGATGAACCTACTGCTTCCGTTCTCGGAGAGATTGCTTCGGGTGCAGACTTCTACGATTATGATGATAAATATATCAATGATGTGAGCGAACTGTTCATTCCGGCAAGGGTCTCGGAAGAAAAATCCGACGAGATCCGGAAGATCGCTGTGGAAGCATATAAGGTGCTCGGATGCACCGGACTTTCCCGTGTCGACTTCCTGCTTGAAAAAGCGACCGGTATCCCATATCTTAATGAGCTTAATACCCTCCCCGGCTTTACATCTATCAGTATGTATCCGAAACTGTGTGATGCGTCTGGAATAGTATATCCTGATCTGCTGTCGAAACTCATCGAACTATCATTTGAACGTACAGAGGAGATCTGAAATTGGATAACCGTGCTATCGGTGTTTTTGATTCCGGTCTGGGCGGTCTCACCGCCGTCAAGGAACTGAAAAAACTGCTTCCCTGTGAAAAGATCGTCTTTTTGGGAGATACTGCACGTTTGCCCTATGGCATTCATGACAGAGAGACAATCTGCAAATATGCACAGGATGATATAAGGTTCCTTTTGTCTAAGGATGTAAAGATTATCATCGCAGCATGCGGCACTGTATCATCAAACTTTCCGAAAGAAGACGCAGAAAACCTCCCTGTACCTTTTATCGATATCATCAGTCCTACTGTTGAAGCGGCTGTTCGCCTTTCCAAAAACGGAACTATAGGTGTGCTTGGAACAGAGGCTACTATCTCCAGCAGAGCATTTGAGCGAGAAATACACAGGCTGGCACCTGATACCACGGTAGTATCAAAAGCGTGTCCGCTCTTCGTTCCTCTTGTTGAGAATGGTTACGGGGATCCTGATGACCCCTTTATCCTTCATGTAGCAGAAGAATATCTGTTAGGCATTAGAGAAGCAGGCTGCGATACAGTGATACTCGGATGCACTCATTATCCTCACCTGTCCCGTGTCATTCAAAAGATCCTCGGGCCAGATGTTACACTGATCAATTCAGGAATGGAGACAGCATCCGCCGCTTCTTACCTACTTCATGAAAAAGGATTAGAGACCTCAGGCACTGAAGGATGCGTTTCGTACTATGTGACTGAAAATCCTGAAAACTTCAATGAAAGAGCTTCGTTCTTCTTAGGCGAAGAGATAACCCAGCAATTACTTAAAGTAGACCTTGTTTAGCAAAAATGAAAAACGATTATTTGATCACAATTGATACTGTTCAGACGACCGACTCAGGAGACGATTCTTTCTCCCTGTCGACTTTTGGCGAGTACGATTATACAAAAGAAAGAGCTGTCATTCGGTACGAGGACAGCGCAGCCACGGGATTTGAGGGTTGTGAGACAGTCCTGAACATAAATGAGAACGGCGTTAGTATGGAACGCACCGGCGCTATATCCTCCCAGCTTGTCCTTGAAACAGGCAAGAAACACATGTGCCACTATATGACCCCATACGGTGACCTGCCTCTCGGTGTCTATACCGAGGACATAAAGGACAACCTTTCTGAAAACGGAGGGACCCTTGATCTTCACTACACCCTGGATCTGAACGCAAATTTCTTTGCGCTCAACCACCTGAAGATCACGGTAAAAGAAAAGAACTGAAATGTGCGATCCGGTATCATCCTGCAAACTGAAGATCCGGTCCCTGATCGATGACGCTTTGAAAGTTCTCGAACTATTAGATACAGCGGAGTATTCTGTAGAATATTCCGCTATTTCTGAGTATGGGGAGTTTTCTTCTAATGTCTCGTTCGCATATGCGAATCTATCGGGTATTCATTTTACCCAACTTGCCGAGCAGATAGCAGCTAAAATCAATGCTGATCCCGCTGTGTTCGACTCAGTTACTGCAGTAAATCCCGGTTATATCAACTTCTCTATGAGCCCTCGGTGGATAAAAAAAGCTCTGTCTGAAGTCATTGACGATGGCGACCGCTTCGGTTATAAATGCCAGATGACTTCCGGACAGGCTGTAATAATGACAGTAGGTGAATCTCTTACGGCTCTGAATAGCCCAGAGCTATTCAGAAATGAGGCTGTAGTTCAAGCTTTAACGTCTATTCTCAGGGCAGACGGATTTGAAGCAAACAGAGTAATGTTAGATCCTGCCTCATCTCCTTGCAGCACAAAAACGATAATCTGCGCTCCCGCATTATGTTGGGACAGCGGGAGGATACCTTCGCAGCTTTCGGATATATCCGAACATGTCGCTGTAGCAGATCTCAGCGGAAACACTCCCTCAAAATGGACCGATGAATTTGTTATTTTATTAAATAAACGCAAGCCACAACTCCCCGTAATCTTAAATGACGATAAGCCTGCACAGGTGCTTTATGATTATGCATGGATCTGCAGTCAGCTGAGATCTTTTGACAACTGTTCGAGTCTGATTGAAAACAGACAGCTTCCTTTCCCAGAATCTCAAACAGAGCGCATGCTGGCAGACATAATACTGTCTTTCCCGTCAGTTGTCTCAAAAGCATCAGCAGATCTTGATCCCTCAGCTGTGCTGAGATACCTGTCAAACCTCACAGAAGATTATCGAACCGTAAGAGATGAACTGGGCATGGATCTTGGGCTTATAGCCTCCAGATCAGATAAACTGTTCTGGTACTGTTATCTTGTCAGGCAGGTACTGCACAATGGTATTTCTTTGTTTCGTATTGAACCGAACGAGTATCTGTGAGCATGCCACACTACAGATAAAATTATGATATTATATATAAGAATTTTAATTTAGGAGCGAATCTTAATGGCAGTCTGCAAAAAATGCGGAAAAGAATATGATGAATCATTAAGCACCTGTCCGTACTGCGGTGAACCATTCACCCCGGACATTCCTGAAGAGACATTTGATATGTATCAGGAGCTTATGTCCACCAGTGATACGAAGGAATTTGTTATGCCTTCAGAACTGCTGGAAGAACTAGTGCCTGAAGAGATCATTGATGATCCCGAAACAGCTGAATCACCTATCCTGAACGACAGCATCCGCGAACAGATGGTGCGTGAGATGTATACCGAAGAACCAGACGGACCGCGATTTGCGGATCAGATGAGATCTTCCCTGTCTTCTCTCTTTGCTTCTCTCAAGAACATAAAACTGCCTTTCGGAAGATCCTCCTCGCCGGCAGAAGTTTCAAATGAACCAGCACCCTCGGAAGAGGCTAATGATGTTTCTTTTGAGGAACCTGCAGAGAGCATAGCTGAGTCTGAAGATCTTATGCCTACGGATAAAGAATCTCTTACGATAGATCAGGAAGAACCATTGGTTGAAGAATCTACCATCGAAACAGAGGAAGTTCTTGAAACCGGAGAAATCCAGGAACAAATTTTTGAAGATAGTGGCACAGGCGAGGCTGAAGAAGCATTCGCTGAAGAAGCCGATATCGATTCTGCTGATGAACCGGATACATATGACAGCTCTGCAGACGTAGAAGCAGTTCCTTTTGACGAAATTGATACTTCTCCCCTGTTTGATGAACTATCCGACGATATCTCATTTGAAGAAGGCTTTGTCCCGCTTTTCCCGGAAACGGAATCAAAAGAGATACAGCCAGACAATCCTGAGTTTGAAGAATTACCTCAAGAAGAAATTGTTTCAGAAGATAATATTCCTGAAGAAACCGATCTCGAAGAAACCGTACCGGAAGAGATACTTGATACACCTGTTTCAGACGAGGCAACATTACCCGATGAAACAGAGTTACAGCAAGATACTGCGGTAGAAGAGCCCGCTGTCACAGAAGTTCTTAGCGATTCTGCTGAAGATGAAGTGACCGTAGACAGCATCCTGGAAGGCCTTCGTGAAAGTTATGAAGAACCTGAGCAGGCTGAAGCAGAAGACCAAACAGAAGATACAGAACATGAAGAAAATGCGATCCTCGCTGACGAGGAAGATACTTCCGTTCTTTCTGAAGCCATTACTTCTGAAGAAGCTGAGGATGGGTCAACAACGGTATCGTCTGATGCTGAAAATGGAGCTAAACTCTTGAAGAAAAAGGGACTCGGAAAAGCGGGCGTGCTGATCCTGGCGCTTCTTGCTGTTCTTGCCGTGGTCGGAGTAATATTCTTCTACATCCTCCCTCAGAAACAGGCTGAACAGCAGGCCATAGAGGACCGTGTCAATTCTTATTTAGAGTTCCTCTGCGACACATGGATGAGCGATGTCTTCATCTACGCCGATCAGGAACATCCTTCCAGAGAAGTTCTGACACTTAATAAGGATTTCACATACCGCTGTGATATCTGGACCTCTTCCAGTGACCGCGAAGCGTTCGATCCAGAGATCTGGTCTATAACAGATACTAATGAAGGCACCTATTACCTTGAACTGGATACTGCTTCACTCCGTATCTACTACACAGGAGACGACGGTGAAGATTATGTATACAGAAGATATATCCGTGAGCTCGACGACGATGTCCTTGTCCTAAGGGAATACTACAATGAGACATTGAGCGAGTATTATGATGTGACATTCTCTAAATACAAGGAGGGTTAACCATGAACCGCGGTACACCGGAACAACTGAATCAGCTTGTGGCACAGTCATCCAATGTGGTTTTCTTCGGCGGAGCAGGCGTCAGTGTCCCGTCAGGCATTCCGGATTTCCGAAGCGATAACGGAATATATAAACAGAAATACCGTTATCCTGCCGAAGTTATGCTGTCTCATGACTTTTTCTTCTCAAGGACAGAGGAATTCTATGATTTCTACCGCAATGTCATGCTGTATCCGGATGCCAAGCCCAATGCAGCGCATCTCAAACTGGCCGAATTGGAAAAGGCAGGCAAACTGAAAGCTGTAATCACACAGAACATAGACGGTCTCCATCAGGCTGCAGGAAGCAAAAATGTTCTGGAACTGCATGGAAGCGTTCACAGGAATTACTGCATCCACTGTGATGAGTTCTATCCCCTGGACACTATCATCTACTCGACAGGCATTCCGAAATGTGAGAAATGCGGAGGTATCATCAAACCGGATGTAGTCCTTTACGGTGAAGGACTGGACCAGAGAGTTATCTCCGAATCTGTGCGTGCTATCGAAAGATGCGATCTCCTGATAGTCGGCGGCACTTCTCTGTCAGTATGGCCGGCCGCAGGACTTATCCAGTATATGCGCAGGGACGCGAAGCTGGCGATCGTCAATCTGTCACCTACAGATGCGGACCGCAATGCTCAGCTGGTGATCCAGGAAGGTATCGATTCCGTGTTCTCAAAGATCGAAGTCTGATCTATATAACAAAACACAGGCTGCAGAAATGCAGCCTGTTTCTTTTTGTCTTTATCCGCTAGAAAGATTTAAAGATAAGGTTCAATCTTCTTCTTGAGGATCTCTTTCTCCTCATCAGAGCAGAAAGCTGCTTCTACCGCGTAGAGATTCATCCTTGCAAGTTCTTTATCTGTGAATCCGAGACTCTCCTTGAGGTGGTCATATTCATCCTCTACCGACACTCCGGAGATGACAGGGTTGTCTGTGCTTACAGTCACATGAAGACCCATGTCGAACAGTTTCTTAATAGGATGCTCTTCGTATGAAGGCTGGGTTAAACACTGGAGATTGCTTGTCGGACAGACTTCCAGAGTGACTCCTTTCTCTATAGCTTCCTGAATAAGATCTGGATCATCATAGATGTGATGTCCGTGACCGATACGTCTGGACCCGAACACTTCGATCGCCGTACGGATCTCAATAGGTTCCTGGCTGTCCCCTGCGTGGCATGTGATCGGACATTTTCCTTCGTTTGCTATATCAAACAGATCTTTGAAATCAGTCAGATGGCAGAAACCTTCCGCACCTGCAAGGTCCATAGCCTGAACGATACCGCGGTCGTGATACTCTACTGCAAGTCTCGCTGTCTCAAGGTTTGCTTCATGATTGAGATCTGCTGTTCCGAAACTCATGCAGCATACGATCAGTGATACGATAACAGAACCGTTGGTCGCCGCAAGGCCTCTATCTATTCCCGCTCTTACAGCTTCAATGGCTTCCGCCTGAGTCATGCCGTTCCTTGTGTGGATCTGAGGCGCAAATCTGATATCAGCGTACATATGTCCCTGATTCGCAACTCTTACCACCAGTTCGTATGCGGCTCTTTCAAGCGCTGCCTGATCCTGAAGGATAGTCGTTGGCAGTTCAAATTTCTCAAGGAAAGTATTTACGCTGACACAAGTCGGGTCATAAACCACATATGGTGTCAGTTCTTCCGGAGACTGTGCGTTTCCGGGAAGTTCTATGCCTCTTTCCTTTGCCATCTCGAACAAAGTAGATGGCAGTATCGCTCCGTCAAGATGCAGGTGGAGCTCGGTCTTAGGGAATGGATAACGTTGCTGCATGATATTCCTCCTTAAATCGCAGAAAGCGCTGCAATCGGATGCGGCGCTTTTTCTGTTTATTCTTATGCTGCGTCAGTCTCCTCAGCCTCTTCAGTTTTCGGCACAAGTCCGAAATCCGAGAACTGGATCTTGTCAAACCCGCTTCCGAGTTTGACTTTTGCGTTTTCAAGTCTTACCTGTAACTCGTCATTAACGACAACAGAGATAAGTCTGTTGACAGTCTCTTCGTAGTCAGGATCGATACGCTTGATAATATGATAGCCATAACTAGAAGGCACTATGCCGCTTACTTCACCGACTTTAAGGGAAGCAGTGGCATCATAGAACTCATCTACCATCTCACCGGGCATGAAGGTATACCCGTTGGGATTCGTAGCAAGTCCGGTGTCTTCGCTGTACTCATTCATAAGTACATCGAAGTCCTCGCCGTTCTGGATCCTTTCAAGGATCTCGTTCATCTTCGCAAGGATCTGCTCGTTCTCTTCAGGAGTTTCCTTGGAGAGCAGAAGAATATGCTTGGAAGCAAGTATCCCGTTCTCTTCCGCAAGCCTGTCGACATCGGCCTTATCTGGAGCGTATTTGCTTGTCTCACTGTTGTAGATCTTGTCAGAGAACTTGTTTATGACCTCATCTACAAGCAGCATCTTCTCGTACAGTACCTCATTGAGGTGGCTCGCCTTGAGAGCATCCTGGAACTCTTCTTCTGTATCATAGGTGGCTTTCAGATCTTCGACCTGCTGATGGATCTCCTGCGTTTCCTCATCAGTAAGAGCGCATCCTTCCTCCAAAGCCCAGTTATATACCACATAATGCTCTTTGAGCACCTGAGTGACATAATTGATGACAGTCTCGAAATTGCTCTTATTATCGAAATACTCATAGCCATAGTATGAGGTGTAGCTGTCTGCTACATAACCTACATAATATGAAAACTCATCCGCTGGGATTTTGACACCGTCAACCGTAAGCACTGTCTTATTGGTCAGTATCGGGCTCTTTGTGTTGAGGATCGGAACGAGCGCGACAGCCAAGCCGATCAGCAGAACTGCTGCGATCCCTATCTTGATCCACATCTTCTTTGTAGCGCTGACATATTTCTTGGGAGCGGATGCTTTGCTCTTTTTCGTAGCCTTCGTCTTGCTCTCCTTCGGTTTGTCCGCCTTCAGTTCCTTCACAGTTGCAGATACTTTCTCTTCGACTTTGTCTACTGTTTCAGCGATCTCTTCCTTGACGTCTTCAGTTGTTTCAGTAATTTTGTCATCAACAGATTCGACTATTTCAGCGGCTTTATCCTCAACCGCCTCAACAGTTTCTGCTGCAGTTTCTTTGATCTCTTCAGCCTTTTCTTCGACTGTATCGACTGCTTCGCCAAGTGCCTCTTCTACAGTAGCTGCAGACTCTTCAAGTTTTTCAAGAATTTCGTTTTCTTTTGACATAAATATATCCTTTCAGAATTATCAGAGAACGAAAAGCGTGTCACGCATTCACGTTGTCTCCGTAATATGTATTCCATTCAGTTTGCTGGATCTGGACCCCAGGGTAGTAGTGCTCAAGGATCTCTTTGTAGTCCATATCAGCTATCGAGGCGAAGTATTTTGCACCTACGACGCTCATACCTAGGCCATAACCCGTACCGTATATTGTAAATCTAAATGAGTTATTATTCAATGCTACGATAACATTGGCAGATGGCAGATCCAGAACGTTGACGAAGAATTCATATCCGTCAACCTCCAGCTGATTGTCCACCATGACTTTTGTGGCATAGCCTTCTTTGGTAGACTCAATGACTCTTATCCAGTCATCTCTGTCATCTGAGAGCTCAATACCATAGATCTCTTCTATACGCGATTTCAATGAAGCTATGAGAACATCTGTCTGGTTATAATATTTATCTTTCTCTTTACTGTCATATGCGCTGTCGACAGAAACAAGATAGGGATAATCTCCTTCCACCATTTCAGAAGCATCATTCGTGTTTCCGGAGGAACACGTGAACATAGGAGCCCAGCACACTTCACCATCATACATAAGCGTCTCGTCCAGCACCTCAGAAACTGCAGCTCTCACAGTATCTGTAGCTGCGCGGCCTGCATAAGAAGGTATCTTTTCCTCATTCAGGAAACTGTATTTCAGTTCAGTAGCCGTAGCTACAGCTAGCGCCTTGATGGTCTCAGTAGTCTTGATGTTATTGTTTGTGACCTCTTCTGTGACGATCCTGCTGATGATCTCAAGCGGTGTGTCCTCCAGAACATTTCCGTTTATCTCGACCTGTATAAGAAGCTCTTCATCGTCTGTATGTATATTCTGCCCGATCTTTCCGCCTTCCTCATACCAGTCCATCCACTTATCGCTCTCAGCGGTAATGTTGACGTTGCACTCTATACCGTTCTTTTCGTACCATGCAGCGGGGTACAGCGCAGAACCATTCATGGAGAGCGCAGTAGCCCTTGTAGTCTCACTGTCCTGCACTTTTCTGGCAACAACTACTAGTTTGCACCCTTCCCATTCCTGATCCATCGGGCAGACAAGAGTCAGAAATCTGTCCGTAAAGGACAGAGGAAGATCGGTAGAATAGATCGACCTCATCTTTGTGCTTATAACGAACTGACGGAACGCTACTTCATCACGGAAGGTCGGTGTAAAAATATAGCCGTCGATACCTTCGTATTTATCAAGCAGAAAAACACTGTACACTTCATACGTGCTCTTGTTCTCCCTTGACTGAAAACTGAAGAACCTGTTTCTTGAAGCATATCTCTGCTGAAGATAGTTGGGCAGATTGGAAAAAAGGATCCCTTTTCCCTCTTTCGAAGCCGTGATCACGATATTCTCAGCAGCTCCGTCTAACGGGGTTTCCTCAAGTGCGTATGCGCACCCGTACTGATTATTGTTTTTTAGGAAATCATGGTCCTCGTAATAATCATCCTGCCTTGCTCTTACAACCGGAGTGCTTATCTCCCCGTTGGCTCCAAAAAGCCAGCCGATAGCATCCTCGTTTCTGTTTAGGATGTTGTCCAGCGCTTCACCTGGGTCAGCCTCATATTCCTCTGTGTAAACTGCATTCAGATCCTGATATACAGCACGGTCACTGGATGCAGCCGCTCTCTGCGACGCATATGTGCTTCCTCCAAACAGGATCCCCAGAGCTGCGACTATGGATACCACTTTTTTTGCCATTATACCGGCTTTTGTACGTGGCTCCGCTGTTCTGTTCATATTCGCGATCTGAGAGGAAGTGTATTCTTTTCCGCCTTCAATAGGCTTGGATTCCATGAATCTGCGCAGCATGTCAAAAGTATTCTTTGCAGACAGAACACGTATATTCTCTCTTGAGCGCTTGTCTCCGAAATTGAACTCCTTGACGACAGCTTTTTTCTTGTCACAGACCGCTATATAGACCTGTCCTACTTCTTTATCCAGATAATTTCCTTTTCCTGGACCCGCTATTCCTGTAACGCCGACACCAAAATCCGCTTTGCCTTTCTTTCTGATGCCTCTGGCCATCTCAACAGCCACAACAGAACTAACGGCTGTATATTTATTGAGCAGCGTTGCATTTATATCCAGATAACTGTTTTTCGTCCAGTCGGCATACGTCGTCGCACCATACTCATAACATGCGGAAGATCCTGCCACAGCGGTTATCTGTTGGGATACCATTCCGCCTGTGCAGCTCTCTGCAACAGCCACTGTCTTTTTGTTCTTAAGCAGTTCATTCACGACAGCTTCGGAGATCTCCATTTTACTATCTGCGTAGACTGCATCTCCGAGAAGGCTCTTGAACGCAATAAGCTTATCAGTAAGAAGCTTTTCCGCTTCCTCCTCTGTATCGGCGTAGGCGCTTATATGTATCTCTACCGTTCCCTCCTGTGCATAGAGAGCGCAGTATGGGTTGTCCCCATATAGCAGATCCTGTATCTTGGTCTCCAGTTCAGATTCCGGAATACCGATCACCATAAGACTGGCTTCCTTCTGAGCGATATTTGTCATCTCTTTCAGATAAGGTGTAGCACAGTCATCAAACAAAGGACGCAGCTCGCTCGGCGGACCCGGCAGCAGCACTACAGCCTGCCTGCCTTTTCTGAGAATTATTCCCGGAGCAGTCCCGTTAACGTTGTGAAGAACTATTGAGCCTTCAGGTACATAAGCCTGCTTTCTATTATTCTGTCTTGGCGTGATCCCCCTGCTCTTGAAAAACTCTTCAATCTCTTCAAGCACGGATTCGTCCAAGACAAGTTTTT
Source organism: Oscillospiraceae bacterium (assembly GCA_017432285.1). Lineage (GTDB taxonomy): Bacteria > Bacillota > Clostridia > Oscillospirales > Ruminococcaceae > RUG11783. Next base: position 68,948 of record JAFRJM010000010.1, read on the forward strand.
TGTCGAAAGATTTTGCTACAGTCTCTTTTGTCAGGTCATCCTTTGTAGGTCCGAGACCGCCAGAAAAGACGATAACATTGCTCCTGGATGCAGCGATCTTCAAAGCACTGTAAATCTCCCGCTCTGAATCTCCTACCACCTGTCTGTGTGCAACTTGAAAACCGAGTTTCTGCAGACCGGAAGCAAGATAGCTTGAGTTCGTATCCTGGATACGACCCGAAAGCACCTCGTCTCCGACAGCGATTATTTCGGCTATCAGTTTCTTTTCGCTCATAGCGACACCTCATCGTCAAACCTGAACATCTTAAATATGGAAGCCTCAAAAGCAGCTTTCTCCAGTTCCTTCAAAGCGGGCATCTCCTCCTCAGCCTTGATCACAAGATCCAGCGCAGGCCTTGTTCTCGGATGTTTAGGTGTAAATATAGTGCAGCAGTCCTCGTAAGGTTCTATAGATATGTCAAAAGTATCTATGCGCCTTGCGATTTCTGTTATTTCAATCTTGTCATTCCCAATGAGCGGCCGGAAAACCGGCATATGCGCGACATCATCGGTGCACTGAATAGCTTTCAGAGTTTGACTGGCAACCTGACCCAGGCTCTCTCCAGTAACTACAGCTCCGCACTCCTCTTTCTCAGCTATCATCTGGGTGATACGCAGCATGGATCTGCGCATCAGTATGGTGAACAGGTCCTCGGGCGCGTTATCCCTTATCATGACCTGGCAATCTGTAAAAGGTACTTCATAGATCGGAAAGCGGTTGCTCCATCTTGCTACTTTACCCGCGAGCCTCTCTACCTTATACAGAGCTCCTTCGCCTGTGTATGGCGGAGACATGAAGTGGACACCGACTATCTCACAGCCTCTCCTAGCCATCATCCATGCGGCTACAGGGCTGTCTATTCCTCCGGACAGCATACATGCGACTCTTCCGCCCGTTCCGTTCGGTATGCCGCCTGCTCCACGTTCCTGTGAAGCGTGCACCACGGCGACACTGTCTCTGACTTCGCATATTACTTCCAGTTCAGGCTCCTCAACATCCACTTTCAGGTGAGGATAATTATCAAGTATATACGCTCCAACCTCAGCGGAAAGCTCCATGGATGTCATCGGGAACTTCTTGTCAGCACGTTTGGATTTGACCTTGAACGTCTTTGCGTTTTCAAGTTCGGAACCGAGGTAAGATACAGCGCATCTGCTTATTGCATCAAGATTCTTTTCGCAAATGGCCGCTTTTCCGACAGCGATCAGTCCGAATATCCTCTTGAACTCGTCGTATGCGCTGTCTATATCGCATGATTCGTTTTGAGGCTCAACATAAACAGTGGACTGAGACGAATAAACACGGAAATCGCCGAAACGGCTGAGCCGTTTCTTTATAGTCTTGATCAGCGCGGATTCAAAAGCATTCTTGTTGAGGCCTTTGAGCGCAAGTTCACCATATTTCCCAAGAATAATTTCCAAGTCTATTTCCTCTCAAGTGTTTTTATACCCTTTTTCAAAGCTTCTGCGGCAGTTTTCACGTCATCCTCTGTCGTCTCAGCGGACAAGCTGAATCTCAGTGCACTGTCAACTCTGTCATCATCAAGACACATTGCTTCCAGCGTGTGGCTCTTCTCCCCCTTGCTGCATGCAGACCCGGAAGATACGAACACACCTTCGCTCTCCAGGAAATGCAGCATAGTTTCACTGCGATATCCTAACACAGAAATGTTAAGAATGTATGGCGATGCAGATTCAGGTGAATTTAATCTCACTTCAGGAAGATTCCTGATAGAATCCCATAGGATGTTTCTGCATATGCCAACATGTTCTAGATTTTTCCTGACCGGGCCGATCAGCTCAACTGCTTTGGCCATACCGGCGATGTAAGCGACATTTTCTGTCCCTGATCGCATGCCTTTTTCCTGACCGCCGCCGAACTGTGTCTTCTCAAGGCTGAATCCTTTTCTGAGATAAAGGACTCCTATTCCTTTTGGCCCATGTATCTTATGTCCTGAAACGGACATGGAATCTATCGAACCGTCAAGAGCAGTAGTATGTTTCATGAAGCTCTGCACGGCATCGCAGTGAAAAGCGGTGCGCCTGTTTATCTCTTTGACTTTTTTAGCCAATAAAGCAGTGTCTGTCAAAGCACCTGTCTCATTGTTCACGCGCATACAGGTCACAAGAACTGTCCTCTTGTCCACCTCATTAAGGAATCCGTCGATGCTGAGATTTCCATCCTCTTCAGGAGGTATCACAACAACTTCAAAACCTTCATTCGCAAGACTTGCCGCCGTGTTCTGCACTGAAGGATGCTCGATACCTGAAACGATCACCTTGTTCCCCCAGGCTTTGCGGCTCCGCGCAGCACCGAGTATAGCGAGGTTGTTGCTCTCTGTCCCGCAGGACGTGAAATACACTTCAGATGGATCGCATCCCATGGCTCTGGCTATCTGAGCTCTGCTTCTGTCCACTATCTTTTTAGACTCGATCCCGAGGCTGTACAGCGAACTTGGATTGCCGAAACTGTCCCTGAGAACTGAAGCAATAACTTCGGCAACTTCAGGGAACACATTAGTTGTGGCAGCGTTGTCCAGATATATCACGGCATCGACCTCGATAGAGCGCAGAATTCAAGTAGTACAATTATAAGTCAACAATTCAAGCATTTCAACGAACAAAAAGGACCTTTCCGAGGAAAGGTCCTAATACTTTTATCCGTCTTTATAATTTAGCGCGATATGCTTTTACGACATCCATGAACTCTTTTACTCTGTTCACATCAGTCATGTTCTCGAATTTGCCGTCCTTTTTGAAGGTAGTCGCCACCACTGCGCCGTCTGCAATGTCAAGAAGCATCTCTATAGTCTCTTTTCTGCATCCTGTGTTCGCAAAAACCGGGGTGTCTCCTGCAGCGCTCTTGGCTCTGCGAAGCGTCTCCGGATTAGTTGCTGTGCCGGCTGTAGCACCAGATACACAAAGAGCGTCAGGCCTGCAGTTGAATACTGTTGTCTTTGCAATAGACTCTATCTCACGGTCTGCAAGGTATGCAGCTGCTTCAGGAACGATGTTGAACAGCAGTTTGACATTTTCAGCACCGATCTCATACTGATGGCGCACTACTTTGCCACAGTCTGTATTCCAGAGGCCGAAATCGCTTGCATATACGCCTGTGAATATCTCACGTACGAACTTGGCATCCGTAGCTACAGCAAGATCAAGGGATGCAATAGGATCCCAAAGACAGTTGACACCGTACGGGACCATGATCTCATCCTGAAGCTCACCTATGATCCTTGCCATACAGGCAACGGTCTCTGTGCGCACTGTGGTCAGATACGGGAGGCTGAACTCGTTGGAGAACATAATTGCATCTACTCCACCGTCCTGAAGAGCATGAAGCTCATGACGTGCTGCTTCAAGCACATATTTCATACCCTTGCCTTTATCGTAATGCGGGTCACCGGGCATTGCCTGCAAATGGCACATCGCTATTATCGGTTTCTCTGTGCCTATAACTTCTTTCATCCAACTCATAGTCATTACCTCTTTTTGTTCTGTCTCAGACTCTCGATCTTACTCTCATCAGGAGTCACGTAAGCTGTTTTTTGCTCTGTATATGTTACCATACCTGGCTTTCCGCCGGGTATCTTTTTTACGCGTCTTGCTTCTGTATAATCCACTGCGATAAGCTGTCCATTTGACTGGCTCGAGTGATATGCAGCTATCTCGCATGCTTCCGTCATGCTATTGTCGTCGGGTACAGTGTTCTCCGTCTTGAGTATCACATGTGAACCCGGGGCTCCTTTTACATGGAACCACAGATCTTTTCCCGCTGCCACAGAAAGCGACAATCTTTCATTAGCGGTATTGTTCTTTCCGACAATCACTTCATAACCGCCGCTTGTAAGATACCTGAAATATGGCTCCGCTTTCCTTTTTCCTTTTTGCTTATATTTGAAACCTCTTAGGAAACCGGCATCTTTCAGATCCTTACGGATCTCCATGAAATCCTCTTCTGTGCTGGCTTGGGTTATATCATATGAGACTTGTTTCAGGTACTCTATCTCATCGTCTCCGTCTTTTATCAGTTTCTGCAGAACGTCAGCAGCTGTTCTGAGCTTTCGGTATTCTTTAAAATACTGCTGTGCATTTCCGTTCGGAGTCTTTGTGACATCAAGCGGGATAGTTACCGTTTCACCGTCATAATAGTTGAGGACGGCTACTCTTGAATCTCCTCTTTTGAAAGAGTTCAGATTTGCAGTAAGCAATTCTCCATACAGTCGTTTCTGATCCGCTTTCTGCGTCGATATCAGGTCTTCTTTTCTGGACTCCTGCTTTCTTATGCTGCGTTCAAGCAGCTGCCTGACCTGCTTACTGAGGTCTCTGGATCTGTTCTTTAAACGCAGCTCCCTGTCCCTCTCGGAATAATACTTTTCCAGAAGATCGCTGCAGTTCTCAAAAGTCTCATTTTTCAGCGAATGGTACTGCAGCAGTGGCAGAAAGCTGAACTCCACCATCCTGGTCTCATCAAAAACTATGTTCCAACTGCGCAGCACTTTGTCATTCAGAGCGTTTTTGATTCTTAAGAACCCATTTCTGAGGATCTCTGCCTCCTGATCCGAAAGCGTATTGGCATTCCTATCTTCAAACTGAAGGCCTACCTCTCTGCACAACAGCGGTGAAAGCCCGCTTACCTTCTGCAGAACAGCATCAGATACGATCCTGGGAGATGTCCTCACCTCTGCTACCAGTTCATCTACATCTGCACTGAGAAAACTGATCTTATCCGGCACAGGAGGCGATGAGAAAATCTCACCCGGAATGATCAGACGCTTGTCAGACTGTGTCTCATCTATCCTTTTTATGGCGTCCAGAATGATACCGTTCGTGTCAACAAGAACGATATTGCTGTATCTACCCATCATCTCCACTGAAAGAGTGAGATTCACTTTATCCCCCATGTCATTAATGGAGTCAAAGCGCATAAGCAGTACTCGGTCACCGGGAATGGTCGTAACTTCAGTAAATCTGGCGTTTATTAGGTGTTTGCGCAGAAGCATACAGAAAGCCGGAGGCGTAGCGGGAAAATCAAAATCCTCATTTGTAAAATGCACTCTGGCACTTCCGGATCTCGCAGACAGTATGAGCTGTCTCTTCCCCGAATAATTGCGTACGGTAAACACAGCCTCATCTCTCGACGGCATGGAGATCTTCTCCACTCTCGAGCCTGAAAGCTGCTCATTTAGCTCTTCGGCCAGTAATTGTATTGTTACCGCATCTAATGCCAATATTCACCTCAAATATGCAAAAACGGGTCGCTGTTGCTTAAAGATATATAACAGTCCGCTCGCTCACCCAGTCTTTCCTGAACCATCTTGCAAAGATTCGGGATGCTTGGATTTTCTGTAGCATAATGCCCTGCTGCTATCAAATTGATGCCCATTGCACGGGCATCTATTGCGTCATGATGGGATGCCTCTCCGGTAACCAGAGTGTCGCACCCCTGTTCTTTTGCTATGGTGAGAAAATCTCCGCCGGATCCGCCCAACACCATGACCTTATGTACTTTTTGTCCGGCATCCGCGGCATCCACATAAAGTATATTAAGTCTTTCTTTCACGAAAGCACAGAAAGAACAAAGATCAACAGGTCCGTCTTTCACGTAACCCTTTCTGCCCATTGGTCCTGCATCTGTAATATCATCCAGTTCAAGCCTTTCAGAGAGGACATCATTGACACCGTTTACTGCTGCGTCATAGTTGGTATGAATGGATAAAACAGAGATATCCTCATGAACGGCAGAATACAGCGCTGTGCCGGCAGAAATAGTCTTCACTCCGTGAAAAATGAAAGGGTGATGTGTCACTACGATGCCGCACCCTTTCTGCTTTGCCTCATCAAGAACAGCATCCGTGCAATCCAACGCAAACAGGATACTATCCGTTTCCTTTCCGCTGTCTACCATTATACCTACGTTGTCCCATTCCTCAGCCAAGTCAGCCGGGGCTATTTCAAAGAGAATATCTTTAAGTTCCTGAACAGTTGTCATTCAATTCCTCCAAAAAAGTCTCTGCCTCTATCCTGTGTTCATTGTCCGCGTCATTAACTGCTTCTATGACATCGTTCATCCTTCTGATGATCTGAGCCAGATATTCCTTACCGTCCGGTGTGGAAGTATCTATCTTCCCGAGCCAAGCTTCTTTCACAGAAATTTCCCGCTTGTTCCCGGTGTAATAGATACTCATAACAGTGTAGCAGTGATCGTGGTCTACAACTGCTTCTTCACGCTCCGTCTCAAACCCTTCTGCAGCCAGAAATCTTCTTAGACGTTCTCTTTTTGAAGCGGGGACGAGAACGAGATGTATATCCTCATCGCAGAGCCACTCTGCCTCAGAGATTATATGCGCAGTTACATCCGCCCCTATTCCTGCCATAACTATATCCTGTGCAGCACCTGCAGGAACACCATTCAGGCCGTCAGTCTTAAGGCAGCAGTATCTGCCTTCCAGGCCAAGTTCCGACAACAGTTTTTCTGTCTTCTGAAGAGGCTTCTCTCTTATATCTGTCGCATACACAAATGGCGTCTTTTCACTTTTCAGCAAAAAGGCGCTCAGTTTTCCGTGGTCGCATCCGACGTCCGCGACTGTTTTCCCCGCCCTGACATACTCAGCAGCCAAAGCAAGGCGTTTTGTCAGTCCGGGTGCTTTAGTTTTTTGCGGTTTCCCTGAAATATGCATTTAACTGTTCTACCATATCATCAGCATCGAGGCCGTGGACCAAGCAGGCCAATTTGATAGATTCGCTCTCTGATGCGGGACATGCTACGCAGAACATCCCCATGGCAAAAAATACATCTGCTGCATTCGGATCATGTGCGATAACATCGCCTACGATCGTATTTTTATCTACCTGATACATTTTTACTCCTCACATACGATTATGTCTTTTCGTTCGATATTCTATCACAACATCGCTAAAAAAAGAAGCAATGTGCCAGGCACACTGCTTCCCTCTTGGAATGTTGAAAAAATGCTTATCTTGCGTTTCTCTTTGCAAAGCACTCGCTGCAGTAAACCGGCTTCTCACCGTTCGGCTTGAAGGGAACCTTGCAGGGTTTTCCGCATTCGTCGCACACAGCATCAAACATCTCTTTTGTAGCACGAGTAGCCTGCTTACGGGCAGCACGGCACTTCGGGCAGCGTTTCGGCTCATTCTCAAAACCGCGGCTGGCATAGAATTCCTGTTCACCTGCGGTGAAAACGAACTCCTCGTGGCACTCCTGGCACACTAAAGTCTTGTCTTCGAACATTTCGCAATACTCCTCTTTTTTTGGGTAATAACTCTCGCCCACGGATGGTATGACCATCATCTTTGATCAACAACGCTCTACTTGAGCTACTAGGGCATATTAAATACAGCAAATACTGTTTTTTACTTTTTTAGTTTTCTTCGCGCACGTTGTAATGCGTTATCTACTGACTTAACAGGTATGTCCAATATTCTCGCTATTTCTTCATAATCATACCCATCTACCCACAGCATCAGAACCTTTTGTTCCTTTTTAGATAGTTCATTCTCTATCCGCTGCATCAGTCTATGGTAATCTTCCTGATTAAGCGTAACCTCCTCAGGTGATTCGTAGGAAATGATCTCAATAGGATTGGAATCATCTGTTAAAGATACAGAATCATTCAAGACTCTGTTCTTGCGTCGGTTGGCTGTTTTAACCGCATCCGTCAGTCTGTTATTAATGCATGCAATCGCGTAGGTTGAAAAACTAGTCCCTTTTTGCTCATCGTAGCTGCCAATTGCTGATAGAAGAGCCACATAAGCCTCTTGACACAGATCATCCCGGTCTGTACCGGGCACCTTAAGTCCAGCAACTTTCTGCTCAATATACGGTCGAAAAGAATTCAAAACCAGAGTTAAAGGTAAATTCTTCGCTTCACTACCTGTCAGGTTATCAGTATTCATATTCTTATAAGCACATAAAATTATATCATCAAAGCACGTTTTGTCAAATGCTTCCTGCACATTCAAACACTGCTTTGTACTCTTCATCGGTCTCCGAATAATAAGATGCTATCAGGTCTGTCAGACCGGATGATATCTCCCTGCCGACACGCAGGATCCCTAGATCCTGCATCTCATAAAGCAGTATCCTTCCCTGCCACAGATCGAACGTCATCTCACGGATCAGAAAGTCTCTGGACACAACATAGATCGAGCCGTTTATATCGTAGCATGACGGAGCCTGCTGAGAAAAAGTGTATTCATTCTGGATCACCCTCCTCGCAAAACCATCTGTATCGATCATTGCCATATTGTAAAAAGGATTTCTCCTGCTTCTTACACATGACATGACAACATCTGCTTCATGATTATCAAGAAACATCCGTACAGCCTCCGGAATATCAGAAGCTCTTCTGAAAGGAGAAGTAAGATCAAGATCTATTAAAAAATCATATACCTTTCCAAAGTGTTTCTCTGCTTTAAGAAGCGAATCCCTGTACACATCTTCTTTAGGAACAGAAACATCTGTCAGTCTGCCGTCTCTCCTGACTATAAAAACGGATGGAAAATGATTACTTACCAGATCGATGAGTTCATCGCTGTCAGTATTGAGACAGTAATCAACCTGTATATCCTTTGAATCAGACTCAAATATTTTTGCAGCTGCAAACGAATACAGCGGCATCTCCCTGTTCAGGATCTTCCGCATAAAATACTGCTCTGCAGCTCCCTGTTCGGCTCTGGCGCAAATTGTTATCAAGGCTTGACTCATTACCATTCCTCCGTATGGTTATTGTATCTTACACAGAGGAATAATCCAAACACTCTGTGTAATCCAGTGTATTTTATTGAACAATATGCTATAATAATGTCTAATATTGGAGGCTTAAAATGTATAGTGAAAAAGACAGACGGGTCATAAAGACAAAAAAGAGCATTCAGTCTACTCTTGTATCTATGATGAAGGAACGCTCCTATCAGGATATATCTGTCAGTAATCTGTGTAGGAATGCAGATATTGGAAGAGGCACGTTCTACCTTCATTACAACGACATATACGAAGTGATCCAGGAACTCGAAGACAGAATACTGGAATCTTTCAAGGACCTTGTATTCCTCTACTTCGAAGATGAGAATATTCAGGGAATGGAAACATTGATCACTAAATGCCTATACTGGATCCAGACAAACCCGGACATGTTCCAGGTCTTTCTCCTGCCATCAAGCTACAATTTCGCCGAAAGGTTCGAGAACTATGCCATAGACCTCTTTTATTTTCATCACCTAAAATATCACCCGTCACAATCCTCGGCTGAAACAAGATATATCATCTCCAGAGATTTCTACGGAATACTTGGTACGACCAGGAGCTGGTTCAGAGAAGGAATGCCCATATCCGCAGAGACCATGTCAAAACTGCTAGTCGAAAACTGAATCACAAATAGCAACAAAAAAAGGATCTTAGCCTATACAGACTAAGGTCCTTTTATGGCGCAGAAGGAGGGATTTGAACCCTCGCGACGGTCTCCCGCCCTACACCCTTAGCAGGGGCGCCTCTTCGGCCAACTTGAGTACTTCTGCTTGTCCAAAGTTATAGTTATATGCACTTGTAGAGTAAATTATATCGGACGATATATTAAAAGTCAATGCTAAAGAAAAGCAAAAGAAAAAACAAGTTACCAATCTAACCTTTCTCGATATTCGTGTATTATTTACTGTATTACGATAAATTTTTATTGACATGTCGCCCAATCCAATGTAATATGCAAGTCAGACACAATCTTAACATTTCATGGAGGCTGATCATGGAAACTGTCAATCCCAATTACAAAAACAGATCCGCTGTCACTACTGTACTGATATTTATCTGCACATATTTTATTGTCCGGTCAGGGAAGATGAGCAATTCATCGCTTGGAACTGTCATTTCCACTCTGGCTTTTATGGCATGCTGTTTATACTTTCTCAGACTCAATCAGATACATCTGCAAAACAAAGCATTTCCTCTTTTGCTGTTCTCACTTGCATTTGTCGCCGCTGTATTCCTCAACGGAAATATTATGATACGGAAATTTGCCCTGTTATCCTCGATGGTTCTTTTTCTTTTAGCCCTTTGCAAAGGCACATATGGTTTCTCCCCCGTTTCAGAGAGTGATCATGTTCCAGCCGACCTCGTGCAGTGTTTTTTGTACGGTATAGACCCTGCCAGACTGCCAAAGCTGAAAGGCAGCGATCAGCAAAGCAAACTGACATCTAAGATCATTCCGCTTGTATTAAAGATCCTTCTTGGACTGATACTCAGTTCACCGGTTTTTATCTTTGCCCTTCTGATGCTCTCCTATGATGCATCATTCTGTGAACTTCTTAACAACATTTTTTCTTTCGATTTTTACGATCTGGTCGAAGAAGCATGGATGATATTATGCACCATCCCTGTATTCCTGTATCTTTATCTTGGAGTAGTATCATGTACAGACTCAGCGAATACAAGACGTATAGACAACAGTTTTTTCAGCAGGATAAGATCATCACTTAGCTGGTTCTCTCCTATAACACTTTCCGCTATGGTGATTCCCGTACTGTCACTATACATAATTTTCTTCATCTCACAATGGGACTATTACACGCTGGCTTTCTATGGCTGTCTCCCCAGCGGATACAGCTATGCAGAATATGCCCGCGAAGGTTTTTTTCAGCTTTGTGCTGTATCTGCAGTCAACCTGCTGCTTATGCTGGGATGCACATGGTTCAGCAAACTTCAGAGCAACGGAAGCAGGATAATTCTCAAAGCGATAACCATCGCAATTTCAGTCTGCTCGCTGATACTGATCCTGACCGCAGCATCCAAGATGTATCTTTATATCCTGCAGTATGGTCTGACCCCTCTTCGTGTATATTCATCATGGGCTATGATAGTGCTAACGGTTATCTTCCTTCTGTTTATCGCAAAACAATTCAGCGATAAATTGCCCCTCTATTCACTTTGTATCATATGCTCGGCAGTCCTTTTCATGACGCTCTGTGTGTGCGATCCGGACTCAAGGATCGCTGAATATAACACGATCCAGTTCATAAAAGGAAATCTGGACACAGTGGATATAGATCTTCTCAACGATCTTGGCGATTCTGCAGTTCCTTCGCTCATCCGTCTGAACGAATATTATCACTCGCTTTCACCAGAACAACTGCAAGTGATGACCGACGAACATGATTTTCATCCTGAAAAGATACACATAAACCAGCTTCATTCATACTATTCAGATAGATCTTCCGAACTAAACAAGTGGTATTGCATGACGATGCCTTATCTTATGGCAAAACAGTCACTGAATTCCGACGGCTGAGCATTATCTCCACAAAAAAAGAGGGCAGTGCCCTCTTTTTTTTATTTATTTTCCTAAGCGCTAAGTTCCATAACTTCAGAATAGAACTGATCTATCCTGCCCTGGTTCTCTGCGAATCTGCATTGCTGCTTCATGTTTCCCAGCTCAGCCTGCAATACGTTTAATTGGCTCTTTCCATTAGGAAGTCCCGCATATTCAAAGCACTGAATATACAAATCATATGCATCGCAGATCTCCCAGTATTTGTCAAAGTCTTCAGAGTATAGTCCCCACAAAGTAAGAGAATCTCTAAGATAACCGTAGTCTTTTTCATAATAACTGCGGTTGCAGTTATTAATCATAGCTGCAGTGTCATCCCCGTAATCAACAAAATCTTCAGAGATCCCATATATAGCTGTAAGAGAAAATATGAAGAGCACAAAAGCAATAAAAACAGCTATAACAGTCTTGACTACAAGTGTTCCCTTGGAAGGGATCTTATTCTTATTCTTTCCAGCCATTTCGATCCCTCACTATCTGTTCCCAGTGATCATCATCATATGGGAAATAATCCAAAGACATCAACTCATCAAATTCTTCTTCGGTCAGTTTAAGCAGTCCTACCAGAAACGCATGTACTTCCTCTTTGTATCCGTCAAGTAAAGCCTGTGTCTCCGTCTCCATCTTTTCTTTATACCCTGGCTCAAAGGTGTAAACTCTATATGCTGTCCTGATAACATACGCTAATCTATAGTCGTCACTCTTCTTCTCTTCATCATTCAAACACATGAACTCAAGCTTGCTGTTGACATAGTTATTGTGTGTATAGATCAGGTCTGACAGCTGTTTGATCTTTTTTATCTCAGGATCAGATTCATCCATCCTGTCGCGGTACTCCTGCCAGTAGTACTGCATCTCCTCATATCTCTGTTCCGCCATCAGTGTCTTCATCTCTTCGACAGCATCATTTTTTGATCTTTTTGCTATGATCGAGTAGATCGCTTCTTTTGCTCCGAAGAACCCGGCGATAAAAACGAATAACAGTACAAACAAAACTACTTCCACAACAATGATCCGCGATACAGCCCTGTTATAAACGAAAGGAGACCATCTCTTACCTGCGGCGATCCTTTCTTTCTCATAGGCAATCTCCGCGTCCGTGCGCTGCTTCATCCACACCTTGCCCAAGGCGTTTTCTGTTCCGCAGTACGGACACGCCAGATCCCTCATCCTGTAGTGACTTCCGCAATTCTTACACTGCATCAGACAACCCTCCGAATCACCTGTTCTGCAAGGTCGCTGTAATCTGTTTCGAACCCTTCATATCTGCTGAGACCTTCCTGGATCTCATTATCCGATAGCAGACAGGTTTGTTTCAAAACAGACAGTGTCATTTCCTTCAGATAATCAGCGCCTGCCTTCTCGTTATAGATGTATCCATTATCCTCTAGTTCATCCAGCAGCCAAAGAGCTCTGAAAAAACATGACAAATCATATCCAATGTTATCTGTCCAGTCTACAGCCCCATCACCATACTGTTTGATATAAGACAGGTCCTCTTCTAAATATCTATTGCCATTAGAATAGTAGTGATAAACATCACACAGCTTCTCATATTTATCATATGTCGCAGAGTACAGATCATCATGTCCCCAATAATACTCATACATACCTTCATAATCGTTGTTGACATAATACTCTTCCAGAATACGTAGAGCTTCCTGCTGGTTGTACCTCTTCTGTTTTGTTCTTACTATACTGTATCCTGCGGCCATTAGAGCAAACAGCAGGAAAAAAGCGACAAGGACCAGTGCCGTTCTATGCACCTTTTTTTCAGCTCTCTTTGCTTTTTCCTGAGGAATAACAGTATTCAGCAGAGCTTTTTTCCTGCTTATCCCTTGCAGATAATCGCTCTGTTCTTTTATAGAAACAGGCACGTTTTCTGCGCCGCAGTAGGGACAGACCTTCTCGTTCTCATCATACTGTGCACCGCAGTTACCGCATGTCACCATATCTTTTTCTCCTAGATATTTCTAAAAGTCTTTTTGAATTATACACCTTCCAATGAAGATATACCGTATTATTCATGATTCCAATCATACAGATCCTCATCAGTGATATCTCTAATAACACGGCACGGAGTTCCTGCTGCAACGACCATCGGAGGAACATCCTTAGTCACCAGCGAGTGAGCTCCTATTACAGCGCCGTCTCCGATCGTGACCCCCTTCAGAATAGTAACACCTGTACCTATCCATACATTATTTCCAATCGTTACAGGAGCATAAATGATTGGAAAAGAGTGCCCATCTGTTCTGGAGTTCGGATGGATCGGATGGTCAGCAGCTGCGATTGTGACATTAGGTCCAATTACAACATTATCACCAATTGTGATCCTGTCTGCATCCAGAATAATCAGGTTAAAGTTTGCGTAAAAGTTTTTACCCAAATAGATATTCTTTCCGTCGTCACAATAAAAAGGAGGTTCTATGACTGTCTTGACATCAACCGAACCAAGCAGTTCCTGCAGGATCTCATATTTCCCGTCCAGATCTGTAGGATCTATCGTATTATATTCGCGGACCAGAAGTCTGTTACGCTTTGCGATATCCCACCAATCTTTGGTATATCCATACAATTCTTCCATCTTGAGTGCCTCATTACTTTTTTCCTAATTATACACAAAAAGAAAGGCTGGAGTGCTCCAGCCTTTGCTAATTAATACTGTCAGTCTTCTGCCTTATAGATCTTTCTCACATCATCTGAGACTTTACCGGTTTGTTTTGAATCAGACCTGGATGAAGCTTTCTTTGCTGCTTTACGGACAGGTTCTTCCTCTTCCTCGTCTTCCTCATAGAATTCCTCATCAGTGATGTTGATGCCTCTGGCTTCCTTAATAGCATCTATCAGGTCCCAATATAAGAGGAAATCAAACAGACGTGTCTCATCCCAATGCTCCATGATCTTGAAGATGATCGACGTTATGATCCAGGATACCAATGCACCAGCGAAACCGAACACAAATCCAGCAAGGCAGTCTGAAGGATAATGCATCAGAAGATAGCATCTGGCAAACAGCATCGACAGCGGAAGAAGGAGTGTCCAGTGTTTACTGTCTCTCTCCCCTGCGAATCCGAAAGCACTGGCAAATGCCATCGCCGCAGTGCAGTGTCCTGATGGGAATGAATACTGACTGTACTCAGTGATACGGAACGCTTCCCACATCCTCCTGATGTCGTCATATGTCTCGAACGGGCGCGGGCGAGCTATCAGATCTTTGACAATAATATTGGAAAGGATCGCTCCGGCTCCTATAGCTCCGAAAACGCATACGCCTATCTTTCTTGTTTTTCTGAAGAGCATTAGTATCAAAGCAATGATAAATAATACTATTCCGTCTTTTCCAATAAAACTCATGACCTTGGAAAACGGTGTTAGATACTTTTCCCACTGTATGCAGTGATCATGTAAAAACAAAAGAAGATAGTAATCTATTCTGGTCAATAATTCCATAAAAACCACCTCGCAGATTAGTCGCTATGATTATTGTACCCTACTTTGAATGTATAGTTAAGATAATTTAGCATTTCTCCGTCATTTTAGGCATCACAAACACAAAAAAACCGCTCGTGAGAGCGGTTTTCGTGTATATCCGTTATTATTGCATTGCCTTTGCTTTCTTGATCTTGTTCTGGAGGCTGATGCTGTAGAGGATCAGTCCGACAAGAGTTGCAAAATATGGAAGCATTGACAAGAACTGAGACGGGAACAATGACAAAGCACGCATGTTGATACCAAGAGCGTCGAACCAACCAAATACGTATGCGTAGATGGTTGTCGCGATCGGGTTTGCCTGTCCAAGTGTGGAAGCAGCCAGACCGATAAATCCACGTCCTGCAGAGATGTTACGTACCCAGAATCCGACGTAGCACAAGCTCATAAATGTGCCGCCCATGGATCCGAAGAGTCCACAGAGGAGAGAAGCCTGATACTGGACTTTACGTACATCGATACCGACAGACTCTGCTGCGTTCGGGTTCTCACCGACAGCGCGGATCCTAAGTCCCATAGCTGTCTTGAACAGCAATGCGTTGACTATGAATACGCATGCGACACATATATAGGTCAGTATATAGTGTCCCGACAGCAGCGTCGACAGAATCGGGATATCCTTGATGACCGGGATGTTCACAACAGGAACATATCCGAGGTCATACCATGTATTGGTGTTTGCACGGTTGCCTGTAATAACAAGGCTGAGGAACGGAGCAAGACCAGTGATCAACAAGTTTGCACCGATACCGGTAAGTGAAGCATTTGCTTTAAGGTCGATTACGAAGTAAGCGAACAGCAACTCCAGCAGGATTCCGAAGACCATGGCTCCGACAATACCGGCGATCCAGCCAGCAGTATTAGCTCTGTTTCTGATGGCATTGTATACTTCTTCGCCCACATCAGCCTTTTTGCGTCCGCCGATGACCCATTTGCGGACAAATCCATCGCAGATAACAGAGATAAATGCGGTGGAGTTGATAAGTCCGTCAATGGACATGTTGAAAATACCGGACTTTGCTGCAATACAGGATCCAAGAGCTGCAAACAGCAACGGTGTGGTCATACGGATAGTCATTGCCCAGAAGTCTGAGGATTTAATGACGCTCCAAATAAAACCAAAAATAAATGATGCAGAATAACCACCCATATTTATTTTTCCTCCTTTGCAGCTTCTAGTCTCTTCGCATTGTTTACGATAGCTCTGTGCTTTGCACCGGAGAAGAGCTGGTCAGCAGCAAGCATCATGATGATCAAAGATGTCATGACCTGAATCAGCTCGAGAGGAACGTCGGTATTGTTACCCATCGTCTCAGCACCAACACGGAGATAGCCCAGTGCGAAAGCGGAGATCGGGAGAAGCAAAGGATTGTTCTTTGCCAAAATACCAACGAAAATACCATCGTTTCCGAAACCGGTCTCAGCGACCCAGTTGAACCGCTCATTGTAGCCAAGAGTGTGGATGACACCGCCGATACCGGCAAATGCACCGGCAAGACCAGCGATCAGCAAACCAGTCTTGGCAACACTGATTCCGGAATACTTAGCGAAGGAAGGATTCAAACCAACGAGTCTTGCTTCAAATCCAAGTTTTGTATGATATACGATCAAATAAGTGACAAAGCAGAACACAAGTCCTACGAATATTGCCGTTGAGACACGGGTTCCGTAGATAAGACGGGTCACTTTAGCATATTCCGGATAGGGTTTTGATGCTGAAAGGCCGGATGCCTCATCATAAAGAACACGTTTGACCATCCAGTCATCGAACTGAACTATCATTGCGTTTAGCATGATAGAGGTGATGACTTCGTCGCATCCCCATTTTCTCTTAATGAGAGAAGGGATAGAACCGATAATGGCACCGATGATGCCGCCGCAGATGATCGAGCAGGTGACCCAGATGATTCTTCCGAATTCACCGAGGTTTGCGAGTCCGCCGAAGATCTTTTCATTGATGATGACTACGGGAACTGTAAGGCACGGAGCAAGAAGGAAGCATCCTTCAGGGATCATGCTGAAGTTTCCGGCAAGGATCATCAGGTTCATGGCGCATCCTGTGAGCAACAGAGGCTGCACTTTTTCAATGATCTGGCCAAAGCGGTTCAAAGAGGTGAAGGGCCCTACTACCAGATATCTGAGAGCCTTCAAAGGATTATCACTGATGAACAGGATAATAATGAAACAAAGTACGACTGCGATCGCTACGGATGCAACCAGACGAATTGCTTCAAATCTGCGTTCAATCTGTTTATTAGTCATGGACTACTTTCGCAACCTCCTCTGCCGTCATTTGTTTAACACCAAGCATGTACTCACCGAGTTCATACTCTTCAAGCTTGGAAGCATCTTCGATATATGCAGCGATCTCATTGTTATTGAGAACGATGATGCTGTCAGAAACTTCCAGGACCTCGTTAAGGTCTGCAGAGATCAGAAGAACAGCTTTTCCCTCATCACGCAGAGCAACAAGCTGGTTGCGGATGAATTCAGTAGCACCGACGTCGATACCACGTGTCGGCTGGTCTGCAAGGATGATGTCAGGATCGCTTGAGAACTCACGGGCAACAACGACCTTCTGGATATTACCGCCGGAGAGCATCTTAACCTGCTCATCACGTGTCTCTGTCTTAACAAGGAACTTCTTGATCAGTTCGTCGACTTCAGCGTCGATCTTCTTGTGATCCAGGAGTCCATGTCTGGTCAGGTACTCTTTCTTATAGTAGCGGTCAGCCATGATGTTGTTCTTAACACTGGCTTTATCCGCAACACCGTATGTCATACGGTCTTCGTTGATGTGGCTGAAACCCAGCTCACGAATCTGACGAACTGTCTTTCCCTTGATCGAAGTATTATTGATCTTGATATCGCCATGGTTGAATGTACGCAGGCCGCTGATAGCTTCTGCAAGCTCCATCTGGCCGTTTCCTTCAACACCGGCAACACCGAGGATCTCACCCTTGCGGACGGAGAAGTTGACATCGTTAAGCATTGTCTTACCAAAATCATTATGTATGGTAAGGTGCTCGACCTTAAGGACGGTCTCCTTCGGCTGTGCAGGCTCTTTATCTATCTCGAGAATGACGTCACGTCCGACCATCATACGGGAGATATCTGCCTCTGTAACATCGGCAACGTTTGCTTTGCCGACGCTCTTGCCCAAGCGGAGAACTGTAAGACGGTCGCAAAGAGCTTTGACCTCGTGGAGCTTGTGTGAAATGAAGACGATGGTATGTTCGCCATCGGCAACAAGGTTCTTAAGCTCTACGAAGAGTTCGTCTGTCTCCTGAGGCGTCAAAACTGCGGTAGGCTCGTCCAAAATAAGGATCTTAGCACCGCGGATCAGAGCCTTAAGAATCTCGACCTTCTGCTTTGCAACAACAGAGCAATCCTCGATCTTCAATGTAGGATCTACGATCAGGTTGTACTTTTTGCTGACTTCTTCAGTCATGCGGATCATTTCGGCCTTATCCAGGAAGATTTTGCTCTTGGATTTCGGCTCCATGCCGAGAACCATGTTTTCGGCAACTGTCAAAGAAGGAACCTGCATGAAATGCTGGTGTACCATTCCAACGCCGTACTGAATTGCTTCCAGCGGGTTATGAATCTGGACTTCTTTCCCATCGATGACAATACGGCCCCCCTCAGGCTGCTCAATACCGAACAAGACCTTCATAAGGGTGGTCTTTCCTGCACCGTTCTCTCCGACGAGTGCATGGATCTCACCTTTGTTGACAGACAAAGTAACATCCTGGTTCGCTACGAAACCGTTGGCATAAACCTTGGTAATCTTGTCCATCAACAGGACTTCTTGAGCCATATATTCACCTCTCAAATTTATTCATTATGGGCATAACAATTCTGACCAAAAATGCCCATTACAGTTACTATCATTTTAGTTTAAGCCCCAATAAATGTAAACATTTTTTTAACGCGCAAACACGCTTTTAGCAATATATGGTATCTCCTGCCGAATTATTGTCAAACATGCACAAAAGACCTAAAAATGTTTCCCCAACACAGCAAAAACCCCGGGATCGAACCCAGGGCAATGTGTCTGTAATAATTACTCTTTATCTTTTCTGCGCTGCACTCTTTCTTCTCCGTATTCAGCGCCTGCCAGTCTCTTTCCTCTGATTATGAAGAACACCAAGACTCCGACAATAATAGCTGCTAGGATCCATGCCCACACAGGAACTCTGTTAATGTTGAAGCAGCGCACATTGATCCACATCTGATTAGTGAGCTCGCTGACTTCTTTGTCGAAATAGATCATTATGCATGCTCTGTCCAGAACTTCTTCGGACGGATAAGCTGCAGCCATCTGCCTGCGAAGCTGATCTTCGGATATAGTGATCACGAAATCATCAGGGTCGGCATCCTCGCCTGCGAAAAAGTTTGCAACAGAGTATTCCACAGTATCTTCTTCGTCGTCGTCTGCAGCATAATTCCACTCTGCATATTCGAATATCCTTCCGTCGTCCGGAGCTGCGATAACAGAAGTATAACCGATATAATACATGTTTCTGATGACATTATCCGGTCGTGACATGAAGTTGATGAACGCTTCAGCTGCGTGCTGCTTGTCAGGATCGCCTTCAACACCAGCCCGGAGCATGACCCACCCATCGAAGTATACGTTGGTTGATTCCTCTGGAACTGCGAATTCTAGATAGCAGTCATCAAGTTCGGCCTGATCCAAAGAATATACCGCATCTCCTGACCACTGGAAGTTTGCGACAACTTTACCTGTGACCATGTCTGTTTTTCCTGAATCAGTCTCAAATGAATAGAAGTTGTCTTTGTTGGACTGCAGATAATCCTGGACCTTTGCTATCATCTCTGGAGATGTGTCATTCATCTCATCCTGAAGACGCTGCAGGTAATCTTCTGAGTTCCTGAATGCCGGGTCCATAAGAAGATCCGATTTGACTGCACCGACAGCAGCAAAATAAGTGTCTCGGACATTATCCTTTACTGTCAGCTGACGGTAAAACTTCTTATTTCCAAGCATGCGCCAAGTAGAGGCTTCTTCATAGGTGACTTCTTCTGGATTGTAAACAAATCCGGTAACGCCCCACATGTAGCCTGCAGCATACTTATCCCATGTCTCACCATTGATCTCATGGGTCTCAAATATCTCTCTGATATACGGGGATACCCCGTTTATGTAATAGTTGTTCTCATTACTCTCATCAAAAAATGCATCAGAGAGAGGATAAAGGCTGTTTTCAGTCATCAGCTTCATGATCATGTACTCAGACGGGCACACAAGATCATATACATCTCCGAGAGTCAGCATATTGTAAAGATCTTCATTGGTTCCGAAAGTGGAGTACTCCACCCTGACTTTTTTGCCGTAGGTCTCATAATACCAGTCAGCAAAATCACCAATCATCGGATTTTCACCGAAGACATTGCCGCTCTCAAGGTCGATAACCTCATCTTCTTCCCACTCGCCTTCGTCTATGTACTCTTCCCAGTTGCAGATCCTGAGTACAATCTCATCGCTATTGCCGGATGCAGCCATAACAGGAGACGAAAACGATACCAAAATGCAGAGAACCATTAAAAGACTCAGGAAACTTTTACTTTTCATCTAAACATTCCCCCTATCTTTTTGATTCTTCGTCCCTGACGGACTTGAGATTCATGATGAGCACTGCTCCAAGAACAAGCAGGAAGATAAGCGTTGACAATGCCCAGAGAGCTGTCTTTATCTCCGTGTGACTTCCTTTTGTTGCGTTAACTACGTAAGTGCTTATCGTGTCGAATGTTGCCGGTTTCGTATATGTCGCTATGAAATAGTCATCCAGACACAGTGTGATAGCCATCATGAAACCGGATACTATTCCGGATGCTACCTGTGGAACTATGATCTTCCAAAGCGCAACAGCCGGCGTTGCACCAAGGTCCAGAGCAGCTTCATATAAGCTGGGATCCATCTGTTTCAGTTTTGGCATAACAGACAGATAAACAAACGGTGCGCAAAGAATCGTTTCGCCAATTACCAAAGGAATGAAAGTCTCTTTTCCAATTCCCAAAACGACGACTAACAGAATACAGGCAGAAAAGCCTGAAACGACATCCGCGTTGATCACAGGGATCTCGTTGAGAGTGTTAAAGAAAGCATTCACTCTTTTGCTGGAATAGAAAGATCCTATCGCTCCCAATGACCCGATAAGAGTGGCCAGGAAAGATGCTCCTAATGCAAGCAGAACGGTCCCTATTATCATCTCCCTAAGTTCTTCTGTATTAAAAAGCGTTACATAATTCTTAAGAGAAAAAGTCTGGAACGCGCCTATCTGAGAAGCATTTGTAAAACTGTAGAATGCAAGGATGAGAATTGGTGCATAAATGAACACAAGCACCAGAACTATGAAAATCAAACCGAATATCTTCTTTTTCACAGCAAAGCACCTCCTCTTCCGGCATTCTCCTCTTCAGTAAGATCATCTGTAGCAAGAGTGAAGAGACAGATGATTCCAAGAAGGATAAGCGCTATCATTGATCCGCCGTGCCAGTTGTAAGCGGAGAAGTAGCTTCCGATGAGACTTCCCATAATATAGGTGCTGTTGTACAGCATATCCAGAACCACATAGTTCGTCATGGAAGGCAGGAAAACCATCGATACACCGCTGACGATCCCGGGAATAGAAAGCGGCAATGTCACTTTTAGAAATGCGTTCCATTCTGTCGCACCAAGATCTCTTGCAGCCTCTGTCAGAGAAGGATCAAGCTTGGAGACTGTGTTGTATATCGGCAGGATCATGAATGGAAGGAAGTCATAAACCATTCCTATCACTGAGTTGAGAAACGGATAAAACGCCAGATTCCCTTCAATTATCGACAGGATCTCTTTTAGGGCGGTTATCCTCAAGGAGAAGTTGATCCACATAGGCATTATGAAGATCATGATCATTGCTCCCTTGTTGCTAAGACCGCTTGTAGCCAGAAAATATGCTGTAGGATAAGCAAGCAATAGACACACTACAGTTGTTACAAATGCGATTGCGAAACTGTAGCAAAGCGTTCCCAGAGTATTCGGATCTGTAAAAAATCCAAGCAAGTTACTAACCGTGAACTCGCCGTTACTGTTGGTAAATGCGAAATATATCAATACCAGCAGAGGGGCAGCTACGAACAGCACAAGAAAGATAGCATAGGGTATTCCCAAAGCTTTTCTGGAAAATTTCATATCTCCCCTCCTTATTTCTTAATGTTTCTGAATGTGAACTTCATCTTGTCCACAGGAATGATGAGACCGACCCAGTCCTCCATGTTCCACAAATATTCATCGTGCACGATGAAGTCCTGTCCTATCTCGGTGCTGACCACATAACTGTAATGGTCGCCCTCATAGATAAGACTGGTGATCTCTCCTTCGATGATGCTCTCTTCCACATCGTCGGTCATCTGGATATCATCAGGACTGATAGCGGCAACGATCCTGAGTTTGTCCGGATCGATGATCTCGCCGTTTCCGTCGAGAAGGTGGCCTTCTTCATCCCTGCGGCTGCCTTTTATTATCTTTGTAAGGCTTGTATCAAGAACCGTGCCATTGAATTCAAGTCTGTGATCCTTGTTCATGTCTACGTTGAAGTAGTTGGTCTCATCTTCAGCCTTGATTACATGGATACCGTCAGGTTCCACAACCATGCCGATAGTCTCACCGACAACGGCGGATCTTGTGCTCTGGATCACCATCTCATAACGTCCGGATTCTACTGTGATCTCATAATGCATTCCCTTGAAGATCACATCCACTACCTGACCTTTGATTATTCCTTCCTCAGGACTTGTCATGATGACGTCCTCGGGACGTACAACGGCAGTGATCTGAGTCCCTTTCGGGAATCTGTCTACAGTTTCGAATTCTCCGCCGGCAAAACGGGCTTTCATAGGTCCTGTCATGATTCCGTTGAAGATGTTGCTGTCCCCGATAAAGTCAGCAACAAACGCGTTTTCCGGCTCGTTGTAGATACCTTCTGGAGTGCCGATCTGCTGGATCTCCCCGGCATTCATTACGACTATCTTGTCTGACATGGTCAGGGCTTCTTCCTGATCATGGGTGACATAGATGAATGTGATCCCAAGTTCTTTGTGCATGTTCTTCAGCTCGAGCTGCATCTCTTTGCGCATCTTGAGGTCCAACGCTCCCAACGGCTCATCAAGGAGAAGGATCTCCGGCTCATTAACAAGGGCTCTGGCTATGGCAACACGCTGCTGCTGTCCGCCTGACAAAGTAGCAACACTTCTTTTCTCGAACCCTTCAAGGTCGACCAGTTCGAGAACTTTCTTTACTTTTTTAGTGATGATGTCTTTAGGTGTCTTTTTCTGTTTCAGACCAAAAGCAATGTTCTCATATATGTTCATGTGAGGGAACAATGCATACCTTTGGAAAACAGTATTGATAGGTCTCATGTGAGGCGCAAGCTGTGAGATATCCTCACCGTTCAGAAGGATCTCTCCTTCTGTAGGGGTATCGAATCCCGCGATCATACGAAGAGTGGTCGTCTTGCCGCATCCGGAAGGTCCAAGGAATGTGACAAATTCTCCCCTCTTGACCTCAAGATTGAAGTCGGATACCGCAACAAATCCGTCCTCAAAGCGTTTGGTAATGTGCTTCAGTTCAATGATGTTCTCGTTGTTTGCCATATCTATCTCCTCATCTGCTGTAATTTTCTTTTAAAAACTTGGCGGTGAGCTGACCCAGATGAATCTCGCTTCCCTTCCGTAAGGATTCTCTATCCAGCGTTCCTTATCGGATTTGTAATAAAAACTCTCTCCGGATTTTGCCTCGTATTTTTTATCTCCTCTGTGAATCACGATCCTGCCGGAAAGAACATATCCAAATTCCTCGCCGGAATGCGGCTCCTCTTTCTCCATGCAGGATTTTGGCGCTAAAGTCACCAGAACAGGCTCCATCTCATTTCCCTGAGCAGAAGGAACTATCCACTGAATGCTCAATCCCTCCTCCTCTTTCTCAAACCAATCATCCGGACCGTACACGATCTGCTCAGTTCCATCCTCCTTGAAAAACTCAGAAGGAGTGGTCCCCAGACATTCAATAAGATCCATCAGCGTGACTATGGAAGGTGACACCTGTCCCCTCTCTAGCTGAGAAATGAAGCCCTTTGTAAGTTCAGCGCGGTCTGCCAGTTCCTGCTGAGTCAGACCTACCTGATTCCGTAGATTTTTTACTTTGTTGCCAATAATCAAGTTGGCAGATTCCGTGTCCATCGATTAACCCCAATACTAAACTTTTCGTTTACTATTACTACATCGTAACTGTAATTATACATTCGCTCTTTTGCAAGTCAAGGCACATAATCCATTTTGATAGAGTATTTTTCACATTAACACTGAAAAAGCTCCGATAAAAGAAAAAACCTGGCCTCAGGCCAGGTCAAAATATGCTTTTTCCCTATTTGCATATATCGAGTATGATATCCGCTATCTTTGTTTTCTTTACTATATATGAGCCATGTCCTTCTCCCGGGAGGATCATAAGCTTGCTTCCTTTTATAGCTTTTGCTATATGCTCAGTGTGTTTCTTAGTTATCAGGTCTTTCTCGCCAGCAATAACAGTTGTATCGCAGGCTATTCTTGCCAGCTCATCATCAGAGATATGCGGTTCTACAAGCATCATCTTGATCTTCTGGTCTTTAGTGAATAGATAGAGGATTTTCATAAAAGTAACCATCCACTTCTTGACTCCATCGGGCTGTGTGTTAGCACCGGAAACGATAAGTCTCTTTACCAGATCCGTCTGGCTGGCTACGAGAAGGCCGATTATTCCTCCGTCACTGAAACCATAAAAAGTTACATTGTCCAAGCCAAGCTGCAGGATAAACGATTTGATATCATCTGCCATATCCTGATAGGAAAGACTGTTGACCTTGCTGCTCTTTCCATGATCCCTGCTGTCTATCAGGTAACACGTGAAACGATCCTTTAGCTTATCCGCAGCGACTTCAAATATAGTATGGTCTTCGCTGTTGCCATGCACCATAATCAGAGGATCGCCGGAACCTACGACCTCATAAAACAACTCCACTCCATTAACTTTCGCAATCATCTTTTCCCTCCTTGCAACTCTATAAACCTTACTCCTCCGGTGAGGTCAATCCAAACTCTTCCGGCCTGAACCTTGGGCATACATTCTCTTTGGAAGCTATAACTGAAGACGCCAGCCTCGTTCCTATCACACAGGATTCGCCGAGACTCTTTCCATATGTCAGTCCAATGGCTACGCCTGCAAAAAACGCATCACCTGCACCAGTAGTATCCATGACATTGACTTTTGGAGCGGGACATATCCCGGATTCTCCGTTGATGTCAGCATACACCGCGCCTTTATCCCCCATGGTCACTACCATTCTCTCTATGTTTGCTGCTTCTATCCTTTTTACGAGATAATCAAGCACTTCTTCAGGTGTTTTCTCCACATCATCGTCAGAGAACAGCATACTTGCCTCCTGTTCGTTGCACACTATGCATCCGGTCTTTTGGAGAAGATCTCTGCGTTCCATCGCAATTGACATATTGGACACTACAGCATAGACCACTTTATTATGCTTTTCTGCAAGGCTGAAGATCCTCTTGAGCAGATATGGTTCCATGTCGATCTCTACTACGATGCTGTCCGCATTCCCTACTATCTCGTCTCCCTTTTCATCAAGGACCTCACGTATTGCGTCAAGATCGGGTCTCTTGGAAATGGAAGCGATCACATCTCCTGTATGGTCAAACACCGCCAACCAGGTACCGAGACCGTCTTCTGTCCTCTGAATATAATCAGTATTCACTTTATGGCGTTTGAGCCTTGCTATGACATCATCACTGATACCGCTGTTATCGACAACGCTAAGATATGTCGGTCTCATCTCAACGTTAGCGATATCTTCAACTACATTTCTGCTTACTCCGCCATGTACCTGCACAACACGCCCGACATTTCTGCCTCCGTGAATGTACTGTCCGAGAGGATACCCTTTGATATCAACAAAAACTGCGCCGACAACCAAAATGCCCATATCATACCTTCCCCTTATTCAAATTAATAACAATATTATATACAAAAAGATCAACTAAGTATAAGACGTCACACCGTGCAGCAAAGACCAGGCTATAGCCAGTTCCTCACGGAACCAGAATCTCAATCCCCGGATTGTGCTCACAGAACAGGAAACAGGTATTGCTCTTACACCTACCACACGAGATATTATGCCTATCCTCAACAGATGAAAATCATCCGAGACCATAGCCACAGTCCCATCTCCTATCTCCGGTAAACTGAAAAGGATATTCTCAAGAGTATCAGAAGCCTTTGGCTCAACTATTATCCTGTCATTGCTAACACCAAGGACAAGCAGATAATCCCTCATGCCTTCTGCTTCATTGGAAGCATCACCGGGTCCTTTCCACCCTGACACGATGATAACCGCGTCTGGATACTCCTGGCTGAGCTCGAACGCTTTGTCGCATCTTCTCGCCAGCATAGGAGACGGTCCGTCTTCCCTCATCTCAGCGCCGAACACAAGTATAGCGTCCGGTTTGGCAGTGATCTCCCTCGTTGAATACCATTTCATACATCCAAAAAACAGAACGATGAACAGCAGATATATGGTGCACAGCCCTTCAAGTATCTTTTTCCCCTTTTCTTTTCCGTCCGGATCAAACAGCCATATAAAACACAGGATAAAAACAGGCAATGCTCCCCATATCCATTGAAGAAAACTTCTTAATGTAAAAGGAAACATCGTTCCGAACAGTATAGCCAGCAGAAGAACTGCTGAAATCCTTTTTGTCCATCTAACCATTTTTATCTCGTCCTACATGCAAAAATTATACCCTTTCCACGAAAACAAATGAACATTTCTTTTTTATCGTCGCAATATGAAAAAAGAAGCCATATAATATATGTGATAAAATATATATGAGGAGAAATACCATGAATAATAAAGTTGAAACGAAAAAAGCTCCTGCGGCTATCGGTCCCTTTTCTCAGGGCGTTCAGGCAGGAAATATGCTGTTCGTGTCCGGCCAGCTCCCGATAGACCCTGCTACAGGACTATTTGCCGGTGATGATATCGAATCTCAGACAAGGCAGTCCCTCGCCAATGTCAAAGCTGTACTGGAAGAAGCGGGATTCTCCATGTCTGATGTCGTAAAGACAACTGTTCTGATGCAGAACATGGATGATTTTGCAAAAATGAATGCCATTTACGCAGAATGCTTCACTGAACCTTTCCCGGCAAGAGCAGCATTCGAAGTAGTATGCCTGCCCAAAAAAGCTCTTATTGAGATCGAAGCAATAGCAGTACGCTAGAAGGAGAATGTGGATGAACACTTCACTTATCTGGCTGTGTCTTAAGATATTCATCGCCAGAATTATGGATGTGTCCCTGGCAACGGTGAGAACTATGCTCACTGTTAAAGGAAAGTCCAAAACAGCTGCATGTGTGGGTTTTGTTGAAATCATAATCTGGTTCCTTGTAGTCAGGACTGCTTTCAATTCGGATGAAGCAGGAATAATCCTCGCAATCGCATATGCAGGCGGATTCGCAGCAGGCACATTTATTGGCGGACTTATCTCATCCAAATTCATCAAAGGTACAGTCACTGTTCAGATCGTGACCAGCGGAAAAGATGATGGCCTTATCTCTGCTATCAGAAGTGCAGGATTCGCAGTCACTGTTGTTGACGTGAATGAATCTGAGTACTCCGGCGAAAGATACATGCTTTTCTCCCAGATCGCTTCTGACAGACTTGATGAATTCAAAGCACTAGTCAATGAAAAAGACGAAAAAGCCTTCATTATAGTACAGGAGTCCAAATACGTTTATAACGGCTTCATAAAATAGCATTAAATGCAAGAGCACTGGCGTAATGTCAAATACGCCAGTGCTTTTTTCTATCTATTTGTTTTGATCTAGTACTGCCACAAGCTGTACTGGAAAGGAACTTCTTCTGGTTTAGTAGTCGGAGCTTCTCCCGCCTGTTCAGCAAGAATCATCTCACGCATCTGCTGTTCGTAAGTCGGGTCATAATCATCAGGCATCGGCGTTACTTTGCTGCGTACATCAAGGAAGTCCAGGATATCTCTTCCCATCTCACGACCTTTACCGGTATGCATGTCGTAGATATAATCCGGCAGCTCAACTACCTGCCCGTAATTCGCCTCCATCTGGATGATGTTCTTAAGACAGTCTGATGAACGCTCCTTTTTCTGCTTGACCAGAAATCTGATCGCATGGATGAAAAACAGAGGGCGGTCACCATCATCATAAGGGAATTTCTTCCTCATCTCATCAAGAGTATTGATAAGGATAGGAGCATACGGGTTTCCGAACCCTATATCCTCTACCGAGATAGCATTCAGCCTGCGCCACATTTTGTCCTCAAACTGTTCGCTGGTTATATACATCTCGTATGCAACACGGCAAGCAGTAGATTCATCCGCACGACGGATAGATTTCTGAAGTGCTGAGACAAGCTCATCACCGGGAATACCGTTTCTTGATTTCAAATTTCTCCAAGGATCATATGACATGAATTCGCCCATAGATAGTTCCCCTTTCAATGCATGATTTATTTAATTAATCTAATCCTATCTTTCTGCGGACTTTACGCAGAGTCTTGGTCGCGATATACGAGGCATGTTCTGCACCGCTCTTCAGAACAGCATTAAGCTGATCTTTGTCTGCAAGGTATGTGCGATATTTCTCCTGAATCGGCATAAGCGTATCTCTTACTGACTCACCTACCGCGATCTTAAATTCACCATATCCTTTGCCTTCAAATTCGCGCTCGATCTCTTCAAAGCTCTTTCCGGTGACAGCGCTGTAGATGCTCATCAGGTTAGTTACGCCAGGCTTATCATCAGCTGCTCTTACTTCGCTACCGCTGTCAGTGACAGCTCTTTTGAATTTGCGGATGATGGCATCACCGTCATCTGTGAGCATGATCTTAGCGTTCTCGTTCGCATCAGATTTGCTCATCTTGGCAGTCGGATCCTGCAATGACATTATTCTGGCAGCGACCTTCGGGAAATATCCTTCAGGGATAGTGAATACATCGCCGTAGATACCGTTGAACCTTATAGCTATATCCCTCGACAATTCGAGGTGTTGCTTCTGATCCGCTCCGATAGGTACGAGGTCAGTCTGATAAAGCAGGATATCTGCTGCCATTAGAACAGGATATGTAAACAAACCTCCGTTAACATTTTCCGGATGTTTTTTGCTCTTGTCCTTGAACTGAGTCATTCTGGAAAGCTCACCGAACTGGGTGTAGCAGGACAATATCCATGAAAGTTCAGCGTGCTGATGTACATCACCCTGAATGAACAGAATAGATTTTTCGGGATCAACGCCGCAAGCAAGGAGCATTGCCGCAGATTCCCTTATCTGTCTGCGAAGCGTGGCCGGATCCTGACGTACTGTGAGAGAGTGAAGATCAACAATACTGTAAATGCAATCATACTCGTTCTGCAGAGGTCCCCAGTTACGGATAGCACCAAGATAATTTCCCAAAGTGAAACCACCTGTTGGCTGAATCCCGCTGAATACTATTTTTTTGTTTTCTTCTGACATTTTAGGGCCTCCGACTCATACATAAAATATTACTGTTTCATTGTATTCTACCCTAGAAATCGTGTCAATTGACAAAGGATTTCCCTCCACTTACAATTGTTTTGTTATTAATTATTTCGAGGTATTCAAATGGGAAAAACACGCACCAGATTCGCTCCGAGTCCTACAGGTTACATGCACATCGGCAACCTCAGGACAGCTCTTTATGCTTATCTGATCGCCAAAAAAGATGATGGAGATTTCATTCTTCGAATCGAGGACACCGACCAGGGGCGCCTCGTTGAAGGCGCTGTAGATGTCATTTATCAGACCCTGAAGGACTGCGGTCTCTATTGGGACGAAGGTCCTGATATAGGCGGCGATTACGGCCCGTATGTCCAGAGCGAACGCATGGGCTGCTATCTGGATTACGCCAAGAAACTTGTCGAAAACGGCTCTGCATATTACTGCTTCTGCACAGAAGAGGAACTCGATGCCAGGATCCCCAAAAAAGAGGAAGGCGGAGACATGATACGCCGTTATGACGGCCACTGCAGGAACCTGACCCGTGAGGAAGTAGAAGCTAAACTTGCTGCCGGAACACCTTATGTGATCCGCCAGAAGATGCCGACTGAAGGCACCACCACTTTCCACGATCTAGTGTACGGTGATGTTTCTGTTGAAAACAAGGAACTGGAGGACCAGATCCTTATCAAGTCAGACGGCATGCCGACATATAACTTTGCCAACGTCGTAGATGACCACCTCATGGGAATCACTCATGTAGTCCGCGGCAATGAGTATCTGTCATCCAGTCCAAAATACAACCTTCTCTACGAAGCGTTCGGATGGACTCCTCCGGAGTACATCCACTGCGCCCCTGTCATGAAGGATGAACACCAGAAACTATCAAAGCGAAATGGAGATGCATCCTATCAGGATCTCGTAAAAAAAGGTTATCTCACTGAAGCTGTTCTTAACTATATCGCTCTCCTCGGATGGGCACCTAAAGGTGAACAGGAGATCTATTCTCTGCCCGAACTGGTAAAGGCTTTCGAACTTTCCGGAATAAGTAAATCTCCGGCCATATTTGACCCTGAAAAACTAAAGTATATCAATGCTGAATACATCCGTGCCTTGAGCCATGAAGATTACAAGAAACACGCCATGCCTTTCATCAAGAGCGCTGTCGAACGCGATGATCTTGACTTTGATGTCCTGTGTGAAGTGCTCCAGCCAAGGACAGAGTATTTCAGCGATATCCCGGAAAAGCTGGGCTTCCTGAATGAACGTCCGGACATCGACCCGGCTCTGTACTTCAGTAAGAAATTCAAGACAGACGCCACAACGGCAAAACCTGCTCTGGAACAGACACTTCCGGTTCTGGAACTGCTTGACGATTTCTCAGTAACCTCAGTCCACGATGCCCTTTTCGCTCTCATAGAAAAGCTTGGAGTAAAGAATGGATGGATCCTTGGGCCCCTCAGAGTAGCTATTGCGGGCGTACCGGTCACCCCTGGAGGAGCAGTTGAGCTCTGTACAGTTCTCGGCAAGGAAGAGACACTGTCACGCGTACGTTCTGCTCTTGCAGCACTTGCATAATTAATCTACAGGATCAGGTAAATGCCTGATCCTGTGTTTTAGGAGAACTAAATGTTTCAGGATATTTCCCCTCACATTTTCAATAACCAATATGTACCATGTGATCCCAAGGAAGGAGACATAGGTATTTTCGTCCAAAACGGAACTGTACTCTGCAAAGTTGAAGAAGGCACTCTTTCTATGCCGGTTCTGGACCGCCAGTCATCGAAATCAGCCAGCAGATACCTTTTCTCCATAGATGATATAAATTTCTTCAGGCTGTCCGACAAAGACAGTTTTCCTGACTTCAGCACGCGTACATACCATGAGCTCTTCAGTCTTTCGCCCGACTGGCTCGTATTCGGTGCTCTGACAGCCCTCAGGCTCGCAACATGGTATGAGGAAAACCAGTACTGCGGAAGATGCGGCAGCAGGCTTGAGCCAAGTGCAGAAGAACACATGCTGTTCTGTCCGCGGTGCGGCAATCAGATCTATCCGCGTATCTCCCCTGCGATCATTGTTGCTGTACGGGACGGCGAAAAACTGCTGCTGACCAAATATGCTCACGGATATTCTCATTACGCACTTGTCGCCGGCTTTGCGGAGTCCGGTGAGACAATAGAAGAGACTGTTAAACGTGAAGTGCTGGAAGAGACCGGGATCCATGTGAAAAACATCACATATTTCGGAAGCCAACCATGGCCGCATTCCGGTTCGCTTTTGCTTGGTTTTTACTGCGATCTTGACGGTGACAACAGTATAACCCTGCAGGAAAGCGAACTGTCTGTAGGCACGTGGTTCGACAGAGCTTCTCTTCCTGTGCAGCAGAACACATTGAGCCTTACTTCCACTTTAATGGAATCGTTTAGAAACGGCACTATTTGACTTTGAATATAGTATTTGTTATATTTGGAAAACGATATTATTTTAACTGAATGAAGGAGAGTGATTTCTTAATGCCGGAAGGCGACCCTCTTGGTAGTTTATTACTAACAGTTTTGCTTATTGGAGTGAATGCGTTTTTTGCAATGAGTGAGATAGCAGTTATCTCATTCAACGATGTCAAACTCAAACGCCTTGCAGAGGAAGGCGATAAAAAAGCAAAGATCCTTTGTGACCTTACCGATGAAGAGAGCAGATTTCTGTCTACTATCCAGGTCGGAGTCACATTAGCAGGTTTCTTCTCATCTGCAGTTGCAGCAGATAACCTCACAGAATATGTGGTGTACTGGCTGAGAAATACAGGTATACCGGCTGCGCCGCTGCGCGCTCTTTCCCTTGTGATCATAACATTGCTGCTATCATTTATCACACTGATCTTCGGTGAGCTTGTTCCGAAGCGTATAGCGATGAACGATCCGGAAAGAATGAGTTTCTTCGCAGCTTATCCCCTAAAGTTTGTGTCTACTGTCGCATACCCGATAGTCAAACTTTTGTCCGTATCAACAAATGGTGTGCTGAGACTGATAGGGATTGATCCTGATGCTCAGAATCCAGATGTTACAGAGGAAGGCATAAGAATGATGCTGGATGCCGGAGAAGAGGAAGGAACCATCGAAGAAGATGAGAGTGAGATGATCCACAACATCTTCGATCTCGGAGACACTGAAGTCACAGATATTATGACTCACCGCACTGAGCTGATCACTGTAGATGTTGATGATGATATCTCTAAAATAATCTCTCTTGCTCTGGAAGAAGGACACAGCCGCTTCCCCGTATGTGACAAGAGCGTTGACAAGATAATCGGCATGGTCCACGTCAAAGACCTGCTTGTAATAACACAGGAAAAGAAGAAATCCTATAAACTCAAGGATTTCATACGCGAAGTTCTATATGTTCCTGAGAGCATGATGGTCAAGAACGCATTTGAAAAGATGCGTCTTGAAAAGATCCAGCTTGCAGTCGTTATTGACGAATACGGCGGCACGGCAGGTATCGTCACCATGGAAGACATCCTTGAATCTATCGTCGGAGACATCGAAGATGAATATGACGAGGAAGAAGAGGATATCAACCTCAAGTCTGATGGTGTTTATACATTGGACGGAACTGCAGATCTTGAAGATGTTGCAGACGAGCTTGATATTACGCTTCCCGAGGACAGCGAGGATTACGACACTATCGGCGGATATCTCACCAGTATCCTCGGAAGATTCCCTGAAGAGGATGAGACGGTGGAACTGGATGCGATGGGATATCATTTCAAGGTCCTGTCCATAACAGATCACCATATGGATGAGATCGAAGCGACAAAGCTTCCGGATTCCGATGATTTAAAAGAATAAAGATATATGAATAAGATGAGGCAAGCCAAAAACTTGCCTCATCTTTTCTTATGCTCTGCTACATATATTTGTATCTGAAATCGAGATATATATCTATAAGATACGGCTTCAGTCCATACCATTCATCGGACTGAATAAGGAACTGCATTGCTTTTTCTTCCCATTCGTCCGGGACTCCATAATAAGCTTCCGCTATGCTCCCGGCTATTGCTGCCATAGTATCTGCATCTCCGCCAAGAGAAACAGCGTTTCTGATGGTATCTTCCAGACTGTCCGCTTCCGCAAAACACTGGATCGATTCAGGAACGCTTCCCATACATGTGACATCGAACTCATAGTCTGGCCTGATCTGGTCTAAAGTCTTGTTGAGAGGATAATATTCTCTTCTCACATGATCAAGGATAGCTTCTTTTGACTCACCATGAAGAGCCTTGTATATGCACGCTGTAACAGCTCTTGCTGCTTTCAATCCTTCCGGATGGTCATGTGTAACAGCTGTAACTACATCAGATAGTTCGAGTGCTTCCTCCAGAGATTCTGCTGCATACGCTACAGGACTGACTCTCATAGCTGCGCCGTTTCCAAAACTGTAATATGGAAGCGGTTCCAGATACAGCCATCTGCTGAACATACCGCCATACCCTGCATTTGGATGGTCTCTTCCTATTCTCTGCATACTTTCCACTGTCTTTTGCGCAAGGCAACTGTAATCGCCTTCACATGACAATATAGCGTCTGCTATTGCCAGTGTCATCATGGTATCGTCCGTGCAATGACAGATCTTGCCCTTCCTTGAACCAAACAAGTTGAATTCTTTCGTTTTTATAGGATCAAATTCATATACGGATCCTGCAGCATCTCCCAAAACAACACCTAACATTCTCTTTTCCTCCTCTGTTTTTCTGTTCTGATACACAGTATACCGAGCTTAAGGTGTCGGGTGGTCGCCTGCCAGGAAACATAATCGGCTTGCATCATTCTGCAAGCCGATCGTCTATTTCATATAGGATATTATCAAGATCATATTGTTCGTTCATGATGTAGTACTCATAAACTAGATCGCTGACCTTACTTTTGTCAAAGGTGAACCCTGCAGATTCAAGGAGGTCTTCTGTCTCGTCCTGACTTAGTCTTAAGGCTACAGCCAGTCGCAAGACAGTATCTTTCTGAACATTGTAGCCTTCCTTTTTCAGTTTGCTGAAGTGAGACTTAGTAAGCCCTGCTGAAGTATATATTTCAGGATCTGTCATTCCAGATCTCTGTATATATGCAAAAAGCGTTGCCTGAAAAGATCCTTTGTTGTTTTCAATATATTCATCCAATGAATCTTTTTTGATTTTTGTTTTAGCATTTTTCAGCGCATACACCTGCTGAAACAACCTATCTGGGCGTTCTTCGTCTTCTGGGATAAACCTGTTTGGGTGTGCTTTCGCATATTCATCATCGATGTTTTCCATGATAGTCATCATAAGATTATTGATTTCTATCATAGACTCTACAGAATACATAACAAGGTATACAATAAACCCTTTTTTCTTTCTTTTAACCTCTTTAGTGAACTCTTTCAAAGTATCATTAGCAATGCTGAATGCTTCTGACATAGGAAACCCATAACTTCCGCTGCCCATAAGAGGTATCGCCAAAGTATGTATGTCCGGTTCATTAAAAGCCGCTCGAAGTCCTTCAAGATAAGCCGTCTTCATAAGAAGCTTCTCACCGGACAAACCGCCTCTCCATCTTGGAACAGCAACATGGACTATCTTCTTGCATGGAAGTCCATATGCAAGAGTTAAAACCGCTTCCCCAATACAGATAGGCCTCAGCAGTGAGCACTGAGCTTCCAACTCAGCCCCACCTGCTTCATGCACTAAACCGTCTATCCCACTGAATCCATATAACCTGGAATTTGTCGGATTCATTATTGCGTCTACTTTCAAATGCGTTATGTCATCTCTGATCATATGAACTTCCATATTATTACCTCTGAAGTCCTGATTGATCTGTCACAGCAGGAATATGCCATTTTCCTCACAAACAGTTCTTGTTTCTTCATCCCAGATACCCGACTGAACCTCTCCGATATGAGCACATCCCATGAGAAGCATACAAAGTCTGCTCTGTCCGATACCTCCGCCCATTGTCAATGGCAGTTCACCATTGAGTAACATCTTGTGGAAAGGCAGATCCCTGCGTTCTTCACATCCGCTCAGTCTGAGCTGCCTATCCATGCTCTCCTCATCGACACGTATACCCATGGACGAAAGTTCAATCTCTCTGTCCAGAACATAATCCCAGAAGAACAGGTCTCCGTTGAGCTCCCAATCATCATAGTCAGGAGCCCTTCCGTCATGCCTCGTTCCGGACTTCAATGTCTTTCCTATCTGAGTGATAAATGTCGTTGGATGGTCTGCAACGAATCTCCTTTCTCTTTGCTGCGGTGTCAGTTCCGGCCACATGTCTTCCAGTTCCTGGGAACTGATGAATGTCACATCCCTGCTTATTTTAGGCTGGATCTGAGGGAATTCCCAGTGAAGGTCATCTCCGGTGTTGGCAATAGCCAGCACTATGGATCTTACCGTTTCATAAAGATAATCCATATTCCTCTGATCCCTGGTGATGATCTTTTCCCAGTCCCACTGGTCCACATAGACAGAGTGCAGATTGTCCAGAACAGGCTCATCCCTGCGCACAGCGTTCATATCCGTGTACAGCCCGTTTCCGGGATAGAATTCATATCTTTTAAGAGCCAGTCTTTTCCATTTCGCAAGCGACTGAACTATTTCGCATGTGACACCGTCAACACCCAGAATATCAAAAGAAACTGGGCGCTCAACGCCATTCAGGTTATCGTTCAGTCCGCTGTCTGCCTTTACGAACAGAGGCGCAGAGACTCTTTTCAGCGACAGCGCTTTTGCGAGGTGATTCTGGAAAC
Organism: Oscillospiraceae bacterium; assembly: GCA_017432285.1. GTDB lineage: Bacteria > Bacillota > Clostridia > Oscillospirales > Ruminococcaceae > RUG11783. The sequence goes on from JAFRJM010000010.1 coordinate 105,201, forward strand.
TTTCTTTTATTAACACGATAGCGCGCTGCGTATCATAGACTGACAGCCTGGTGCGGTATCCGTCCGGTATAACTACTGCCATTATTTTTTCTCCCTTCCAACCATCTTCTTAGGGATATGCTCTCCCTTTTTCTTTGAGTCCTTCCTGCCGTGCTTCTGTGCAGTTTTTCCTTTATCAGCTGGTTTGCCCTGATCCGCTTTTACAAGACACTTGGGTCCATTGCCTATAAGATCTGTTCTTCCTGCTCTTCTCAAAGCTTCCCTGACCTTCGCCGCATTCTCAGGGATACGATACTGCATCAAAGCACGCTGCAATTCCTTCTCTCTGGGATCTTTAGCTATATAGATAGGTTTCATATTTCTTGGGTCAAGCCCCGTATAGAACATACAGGTGGACAATGTCCCGGGAGTCGGATAGAAATCCTGCACCTGTTCAGGTGAATTGTGTGTATCCCTGAAAAACTCTGCCAGCTCTATTGCATCATCTAAAGTGCATCCCGGGTGTGACGAGATGAAATACGGAACAAGATACTGATCCATGTTGAACTTTCGGTTCATTCTTTCATATCTCGCCTTGAAACGCATAAACACCTCGTGTTTAGGTTTCCCCATCAATGCCAGGACATGATCCGCAACATGTTCGGGCGCAACCTTGAGTTGGCCGGAAACATGGTATCTTACAAGCTCTTCAAGGAAATCATTTCCGTTCGTGTCCTGAAGGATGTAGTCGAATCTTATTCCGCTCCTGACGAAGACCTTTTTGATACCCGGAATTGCTCTCAATTTTCTGAGCAGAGCAATATAATCCGTGTGGTCTGCTTCAAGATTCGGACAGGGATTCTGTCCCAGGCATTCTCTGTTGGGACATACACCTACTTTAAGCTGTTTCTGGCATGATGGATGCCGGAAGTTCGCTGTAGGACCGCCAACATCATGGATATATCCCTTGAAATCCGGCATCTTAGTCAGTAGCTCAGCCTCCTTGATGAGGCTTTCGTGGCTCCTTGCGGATATCGTTCTTCCTTGATGGAATGTCAGTGCACAGAAGCTGCATCCGCCGAAACATCCTCTGCATGAAGCAAGAGAGAATTTTACTTCCGAGATGGATGGTACTCCACCCATCTTTTCATACATTGGATGATATGTTCTCTCATATGGGAGCTCATACACAGCATCCATCTCTTCAGTCGTCAAAGGAAGCTGGGACGGATTGACTACAACATAGCAGTCATCCTTAACATATCTCTCCGCGAGCATCTTTCCAGAAACAGCATCACAGTTCTGGTACTGTTTCATGAAACTTCTTGCGTATTTCTTTTTGTCCTTACAAATATCCTCATATGACGGAAGAATGATTGCTCCCTCTGGGGGTTCCTGACCCGGTTTCTTCCATACTGTACCGCGCACCCAGTTTATCTCACTGACAGGTGTACCGTCCCTAAGCGCATCTGCTATTTCAAGGTCGGATCTCTCCCCCATTCCCCAGCAAAGGATATCTGCCCCGCTATCCAGAAGAACAGAACGTTTTACAGAATCAGACCAGTAGTCATAATGACCCAGCCTGCGAAGGCTCGCTTCGAGCCCACCCGCAATTACAGGGACATCAGGATACGATTCCTTTATCCTTCTGCTATATGCGGTAAGTGCGTAATCCGGTCTGCCTCCGTAAACACCGTTCGGAGCATACAGGTCTTCCTTACGCTTTCTTTTGGCGACTGTATAGTTGTTGACCATGGAATCCATATTGCCGGAGTTGATGAAAAAACCGATCTTTGGTTTCCCGAAGATCTCCATGCAATGAGGATCCTTCATTTCCGGACGGGGAATGATACCGAGCTTATAACCGTTCTTTTCCAGAATATGTCCAATAACGGATATGCCAAAAGACGGATGATCTACATAGGCATCTCCGGTAACGAGCACTATATCTGGTTCACACCCTAACTCTTTCAGTGTTACAGGAAAAAATGACACTCTTTAGCTCTCCCCTTTTCCGGTCTTTGTCTCCTTGGAAACACGGTTGATCCCAAAGGCAATGCTGCCTTTGCCTAATTTCTTCTGTATTGAAGTCACGGCGTCTTCTAGACGCTCAAGTTTTTCTCTTTCCTCCAACGACTCATCGCTGAACAATGACAGCTGCTGTCCTGCTTCGTCTTCATGGACCAAATCTGCGCACCCAACAGTTATAAGCCTTATCGGTATTTCTCCAGTCCAGTTGTTCCGGATAAGTTCCATTGCTATTTCCGAGATCTCTTTGCGCAGATGTGTTGGAACCTGAAGGGCCTTCTGTCTAGAGATAGTGTGAAAATCCCTGTCTTTGATCTGTACTGATACGGTGTAGGCCAGCAATTTTTTCTCTCTCAGTCTGTACGCAACAGAATCCGCAAGGGCATTCACCCCGCCACGGATCTCATCCATTGTGGTCAGGTCTCTGGGGAAAGTGAATCCGTTGCTCACAGACTTTACTTCTCTTTCTTCATAGTAGGAGTGAACAGGCTCATCATCAAGGCCATTAGCATAGTCCCACATATAGCCGCCATGTTTTCCGAACTGTGCTATAAGCTTCTCTCTGCTGTAAGTGGCAAGATCCCCGATAGTTCGTATCCCTATCCCGTCAAGTGACTGCGTTGTGCTTTTCCCTACAAAGAGCATGTCAGATACGGGCAGAGGCCATACGATCTCCTTCATCTTCTCTCGCGGAATGAATGTGGTGGCATCAGGCTTTTTCATATCGCTGCCAAGCTTTGCAAAACATTTATTGAAACTAGCTCCGACAGAGATAGTTATACCTATCTCTTCCTTTATTCTGGCTCTCAGTTCATCCGCGATCTCAACGAACTCACCATTAATATATCTTGTTGTCCCTGTAAGATCGATAAAGGATTCATCAACGCTGAAAGGCTCTACAAGATCTGTGTACTCAAGATAGATTTTATTGATGTCTTTGGAAAGACTGCTGTAAAAATTATGGTGTGGTCTGACAAAAACTACTTCTGGACATTTCTTTCTCGCGAGATAGACAGTATCCGTCGTCTTTATCCCATACCTTTTTGCTTCAATGCTCGCTGCCAGCACGATTCCGTGTCTGCTGTCAGGATCACCTGCAACTGCTACAGGTTTCCCCTTAAGTTCAGGCTGCATCAGAGTTTCTGCACTTGCAAAAAAACTGTTGCAGTCGCAGTGCAAAATTCCCCTGTCCATGATGCCACCTCAATATCTCGCCTATTTCAAAAAAGTATATCTAATTACGTTATTATCGGTCAAGAAAAGGGACAGCCGAAGCTGTCCCTTTTTCGTGACCATAGATAGTTATTCGAGTTCGAGAGCACCGGTATAGAGCTGATAGTATCTTCCCTTCTGGTCGATAAGCTCCTGATGCGTGCCACGCTCAATGATGTGGCCATGCTCGATTACCATAATAGCATTGGATCTCATAACTGTTGAGAGACGGTGAGCAATCGTAAATACCGTTCTTCCGTGCATGATCTGATCCATGCCCTGCTCGATGATCTTCTCTGTTCTCGTATCGATGGAGCTCGTAGCCTCATCAAGGACAAGGACAGGAGGAGATGCAACAGCCGTACGTGCTATGTTCAGCAACTGACGCTGTCCCTGAGACAGGTTAGCTCCGTTTGCTGTAAGCTCTGTCTGATATCCGTGAGGAAGTCTTGTGATAAAGCTGTCGGCATTCGCCAGTTTTGCAGCTTCAATGCATTCTTCATCGGTTGCATCCAGACGGCCGTAACGGATATTATCCATAACTGTTCCGCTGAACAGGTTTGTATCCTGAAGGACCATACCAATGGAGGATCTCAAAGAAGCCTTCTTGATGCGCTTGATATCAAATCCGTCGTATGTGATTGTTCCTTCCTGAATATCATAGAAGCGAGTGATAAGGTTGGTAATTGTCGTTTTTCCTGCGCCAGTCGATCCGACGAAAGCTATCTTCTGGCCGGGTTTAGCGTAAAAACTTATTCCGTCCAAAACCACCTTGCCCTCCACATAGGAGAAGACAACATCGTTAAAACGGACATCTCCGCGTACTCTTGTAAGAGCATTGCCGTTCTCAGGATCTTTCCATGCCCATACATTCGTTCTGTGATCCACTTCATGAAGTGTGCCGTCCTCATCTTCCTCAGCGAAGACCAGAGCAACGTCGCCTTCATCAACTTCAGATTCAGACTCGATTAGCGTAAATACACGCTCTGCTCCTGCCAGAGCCATCATGATGTAGTTGAACATCTGGGACAGTCTGGATAGAGGTCCGGAGATCTGTCTTGCATAAAGCAGGAATGCAGCTATGGTGCCAATTGTCTGAGTCCCGTTGATTATGAAGTATGAACCAACAACTGCTACCAGCGCATATGTGAAATAAGCCAGGTTTGCGTTGACAGGCATCATGATGCTGCCATATGTTCCTGTATTGACGTCGCTCTTATAAAGTTCACCTACGATCTCACGGAACTCCGCTTTTGTGACGTCCTCATGCAGGAATGCCTTAACGACTTTCTGTCCTGCAAATATCTCCTCAATGTAACCGTTCAGGTTTGAGATGTTTCTCTGAAGATCCTTGAAGAACTGTCTGCCGTGAGAGCTGATGAAAATCGTCGAGTACAAGATAACACCCAGCATTCCCATACAGATAAGGGCAAGTCTCCAGTCTAGCACGAACATCATGACGATGATACCCGTCATCTGAACGGCAGTATTGATAACTTGCGGGAAAGTATCCGCTACCAGCTGACGCATAGTATCAACGTCACTAGTGAAGAAAGTAATGATCTGACCATTGGTTCTGCTATCATAGAACTGCATCGGCATTTCCTGCAGCTTGCGGAACAGATCATTTCTGAGATTGGAAAGGACACCGGTGGAAACATACATCATATGTCTGCGATAAACATAACTCGCTAAAACACCGGTCAGGTAAATGAGTCCCATAAATCCGAGCATCAGAGCAAAACGAGCAAGGTTCACGTTTTTCTGCCCGATGAACGGAACGACATAGTCATTAATGATAGGTTCGAAGAAATAGCTGGAAGCAACGTTTGTCAATGCGGTCAGGATAACTCCGATCACCACGATAACGAGACGTGTCTTGTATTGTCCCATATATTTGACAAGTTTCCAGATAGTACCTTTGATATCTTCCGGTCTAGCAGTACGGAGCTGACGATAATTTCTCTCTGCCATTATGCCTTCACCCCCTGCATCTGACTTGTATAGAGATCGCGGTATTCTTCACTGCTTTCCATGAGTTCATCATGTGTGCCGCGCTGTACGATCTCACCATTTTCCATTACCAATATCTGATCGGCTTCCATAACTGAAGCGATTCGCTGTGCGATGATGATTGTCGTCATTCCTGCCAGCTTTTCCTTCAGCGCAAGCCTTATCCTGCGGTCAGTATCGGTATCTACAGCACTTGTGCTGTCGTCCATGATAATGATCTTCGGTTTCTTCATCAAAGCTCTGGCGATACACAGCCTCTGCTGCTGTCCACCGGAGACGTTGACGCCTCCCTGTTCGATCTTCGTATCATATCCGTCAGGGAACGATGTGATAAAGTCATCTGCCTGTGCGTACTTGCACGCTTCGATGACCTCTTCTCTGGAAGCATCCATATTGCCCCATTTTACGTTCTCTTCAATAGATCCGGAGAACAGAATGTTCTTCTGAAGCACCATGGCTACTTCGCCTCTGAGGTTCTCCAGAGTGTAATCCTTGACGTTGTGTCCGCCTACGATGACTTCACCCTCAGTCACGTCATACAGACGCGGAATGAGGTTTACCAGTGTGGATTTGGATGAACCGGTAGGTCCAATTATGCCTATAACCTGACCGGATTTGATCTCAAGGTCAACATTAGACAAGACGTACTTTTCTGCATCCTTACTGTACTTGAAGTTCACATCCTTGAAAATGATGGATCCGTCTTCGAGTTTCACATTTGGATCTGCACCATCATCCGTGATATCGATCTCTTCGTCGATGATCGCAAGGACACGGGTTATAGATGCGTCAGCAAGGAACACCTGCATGATTCCGAAAGTGATGTTCAGCAATGAGAACAGAACGAGTTTGATGTATGTCAGATAGCTCATGAACTCGCCGACGGTCATCTCTTCGTTGATCATTGACTTGCCGCCAAACCATGAAACAGCGATCATGCACGCATACATGACGAACTGGAAGAAAGGCTCTGTTGTGATCAGAACGCTCTCTGCATGTCTCTGTGCATCCCTTACACCTGTAGCAGCACCATAGAATTTCTCGATCTCATAATCTCCGCGTACAAATGTCTTAACAACACGGATGCCTATAAGGTTCTCTTCCAATGTGGCGTTCAGATTGTCGAACTTCTCCATCATGACCTGGAATCTCGGGTGCGCCAAATGATGGGCGTAAAGCATTCCGCCAAACAGGATAGGTGCAGCAACGAGGAAAACAGTTGCCAGCTTCAGGTTAATAGTCGCAACCATGATGAAACTGAATATCAACTGAACTGGTGAACGGACCATCATACGTGTAATCGTGATGAAAGCCATTCGGATCTGTCTCATATCAGTCGTCAGCCTTGTGACGAGTGAAGGGACAGTGAAGTGATCGATGTTGGCAAAGGAGAAATCCTGAATCTTGTCAAACAGAACAAGCCTGAGGTTCTTTACGAATCCGGCTGCTGCCTGAGCAGATACAAGACCTGATCCGACACCGAAAAGCATTGCAATGACGGACATTCCCACCATTACACCGCCCATTTTTAAAACATATCCCAGATCGGGACCGGTAGCTCCGTTGATCCCTTTGTCGATAATCATGCTCATCACACGAGGGATAGCAACATCGAAGAAAACTTCAACGACAACGAGAAGCGGAGCGATGATGGCATACTTCTTATACTCTCGAAGATATCCCAGTAATCGCTTGATCTTCATCTTGATAAAGGGACTGTCTGACACAGCCCCATCCTCCCACTTTTAACATATCTATATATAGTTTATAGAATAAAAAAAACTCAGTCAAGTACTTAACATATCTTAACTATTGGAAAATTTTTCTATAATTTCAGTCCCATCTCTTTTCTAAGATCCTCCGATGAATAGATAGAATTGAGATATTTCAAGGCCTGTCTCTGAGAAAGAGTTCTTGGAAGTCCGTGCGCGAGAAGAAATTCTTCTCGTCTTTGTCTGCTCCCCTCTCTTCCGGAAAAACCTGCTTCATACCACTCAGAGAATGAGACCTCTTTCCCGTCATCAGAACCTTGGTTTTCAGCAACTGCCATCAGGATATCTTCTATAGTTCTGTTATCTATCCCTTCGACTCCGAGTATCCCTGCAGCCCCCGGCTGTGTCTTCCGCTGCTCTTTTCCCTTAACTTCGGGAACATAAGCATGAACAACTTTTCCGCCCCTGGCTATTTCCGCAATAAAAGACCGAAGCTTTCCGCCTGCGGGATCGCTGTCGGTCAATATGATTATTCCTGTCGTTTCTGAGAACTTCTTTATAAGAGACTGCTTCTCTTCATCGTGAAAAAGATTGAATCCGCCCGCTTCAACTATAGGCGCATCAGTCACTTCAGAAAGTCTCATCCTGTCATACTTGCCTTCGACAATGATTGCCTGGTCAATGTGTATCAAACGACTTCCCTCCCAGAAACGATCATTGTCAGTCGAACAAGTCCCTGTTCTAGAAGCGTTTGCTTATCTCCTGCATACTGCTTAAGTTTCCTATCTGTGTCATATAAGCAATCCAGTATGGCGGACATCTGCTTATCACTGTATCTAGTAACTTTGTCAAACGCTATCTGCAGAGCTCTGTCATTCTTTTTATACCCAAAGACTTCCTCTACTTCTTCTCTGGACTTCTTTTCTGCTACAGCTGCTTTTGCCCTTGCGATATTTACAAATGATGAAGAGATCGCAGCAAGAACTCGATTCACGTCCTGCTCCTGCTCCAGCATCTCATACATGATGCTGACAGCTTCTTCTGTCCTACCTCTCTCCATAGCCCTGACAAAATCAAAGACGTTCTCTTCCGTTGTCTTAGGACACATTTTACGTACGATATCAGCAGTGATCTTGCCGTAATTGCTGGCTGCGGCGAGAACTTCCATCTGGCTTGCGATCTGCTGCAGATCCTCCCCATTCAGGCGGATGATTTCCTCTGTTGCACCATAATCTAAAGTGCAGCCCTGTCTTTTCGCTATGGCATCGATATATCTGACCAGATCGCCTCCGGTCTTTCTTGTGCACAGAACCATAGCTGCATCGTCAGCAAGTGAACAGAAAGCTTCCGCTGCCTTGGGAACTGAGAAACGCGGATCCTCGGATGACATCATCACTATCACAGTAAGTGTCCCGGGTAGTTCCTTAAGGAATTCTGTATAAAGCTTGCGCTTATCTTCTGTATATGCGGATGCTTTGAAGTTCTCAAGAATCAATGTCTTAGGTTCAAATGAAAACGTAGACAGGTGCTCTTCCACTTCCTCATCTGAGGCAGTCTGGAAATCCAGGGTAACGACTTCACCGCCAACATCTGATGCGATTAGATTTTTACAGGTCGCCAAAAGATAATCGTCATTTCCCGCAAGGAAATACAACTGTTTTCTTCCGTCCTGCTTAAGGGACTTCTTTATATTGGAATCAGTCAGTTTTATCGTCATCCGGATACCTCATACCGCCAAAAAGTATACTAAAACTGAATTATGCGGTCAAGAAAACACGGCCAGAGGACTCCCCCCTGACCGTGTTTATATATTCAATGATTACTGCAAAAACTTCAGGTCACGTACAAACGCTGGCTCGATGGATTTGTTCTTGAGAACATTTACGAAGCAGACGATGTTGACGATGAACAGGATCAGCAGTGCGATAGCTCCGGCGATAGGAACGATGACGGTCCATGCCAAAGCTGCTGTAAGCGCGCTCAGGATAGTAATCGTCAGATGAAGCTTCAATACCTGACGGATATGGAACTTCAGATAAGGGGAATCTTTATCTGCAACAAGGGCTATCAGAACACCGAACAGACTTGTGACATACATGAGAGCAGCAAACAGTTTATTATCTGCAAGATCTTTCGCTGTAAACTCTTTTGAATGATCATATGCATTGTAGCGAACAACAGGTGCCGGCTGCTGAACAGGGATCTGATACTGCGGCTGCGCAGGCTGAGTATACTGGACCGGCTGTGTATACTGTGGCTGGACCGGCTGTGTATACTGTGGCTGTACGGGGATCTGAACCGGAATAGCTTCAGTGGTTGTTTCCTCTGCTATTGGTTCGCTTTTTGTAATAAAAGGCTGAACTGCAAATGTGGTTCCGCAGTTGGAGCAAAACAATGCGTTGTCATCCTGCTCTGTTCCGCATCTCGGACAAATTTTCATCTATTTTAACCTCCTAGATATAGTCTTAATTCCTGAAACATTATCCCACCGGGATTTTTCTTTTTCAATAACGTTAATTTATTCTTAAATATTCCTTTGAAAAATCTAAAAACTCCCTATGTTAGATCTCTTTTTGTATTACTTTCCCGCTTATCTTAGTCATTATTAACAAAAATTGAGTATAAATTCTGTCGTGCTTGGCAGAGCAGAACAATGTACAATAGAGTTAGAGAAATTCTCTAAAGGGAGGTTCTTAAAAATGAAAGTTAAAACCATTGGAAGAAAAGTCAATTTGAAGCAGAACTTCACGGACATGGCCACAAAACGCCTGCAAAAATTTGACAGATTCTTCAACGAAGAGCCTGAAGCTACCGTTACTGTTACAGTAGAAAAAGGCGACCGCCAGACAGTTGAGATCACTGTTAAAAACCGTGGATTCCTTTACCGCACAGAGCGCACCGAGCATGACATGGAGACTGCTTTCAGTGAGGCTGCTGACCTGATGATGCGTCAGATAGTCAAAAACAAGGAAAAACTTGGAAACCGGGTCAAAGCACGTGAGGTCGAGCTCGCTCAGGAAGAAATCCAGTATGTTCCCGAGGTCGAAGGCGAAGATTACAGGATCGTCCGCGAGAAGCGCTTCCGTGTTGAAGCCATGACCGAAGAAGAAGCAATTCTCCAGATGGAACTTCTTGGACACACATTCTTCCTCTTCCGCAACAGCACATCCAATGAGATCAATGTCGTTTACCGCAGACATGATGATTCCTTCGGTCTTCTTATCCCTGTTGACTAAAGGATATTATATAGTTAGATACCTGCCTGCTCTGCAAGCCTGCCTTACAGAGCAGGTTTTTTCTGTTTTGAACAATATTGTTGGTTCGCAGGAATTGTTGACACCTTATCTTCGCTGATGCTACCATTTTTCAGTAAGATTAATGTTTTGAGGATAGATGATGTATCGTGCTGTAGCTACATGTGCATTCGGAGTGGAATCCGTTCTGTCTTTTGAACTCCGCCATCTAGGAATGGAAAATGTCGAAGTTCATGACGGAAGGGTCTTTTTCAGTGCAGACAAAACAGGCATCGCGAAAGCAAACATTTGGCTCAGGACCGCTGAACGCGTCCTTATAGTTCTTGGAGAATATACTTCATCCAATTTCGATGAACTCTTTGATGGCGCATATGCTGCAGACTGGGCTTCGGTAATTGGAAAGAACGATGCTTTTCCAGTCAAGGGATTCAGCATGAACAGCAAGCTCACCAGTATTCCGGCATGCCAGAGCGTTCTTAAAAAAGCTATCGTAGAAAAACTCAAGAAACAGTACGGGACACAGACATTGCCGGAAACTTCCACAGAGAAAAAAGTAAGATTCTCCATCACAAAAGATAAGTGCACACTGATGCTTGATACATCCGGTGACGGACTTCACAAACGCGGTTACAGGCCTCTGTTGAATGAAGCTCCAATCAAGGAGACACTTGCGGCAGCCATAGTGGATTTCTCTAGATGCAGGGATGACAGCACAGTCATGGATCCCTTTTGCGGAAGCGGAACATTGCTAATTGAGGCAGCAATGAGGGCTAAGAACATCGCTCCGGGACTTAACAGACACTTTGCAGCGGAATTCTACGATTTCATTGGCAGGGACACTTTCGATGCTGTCAGGAAAGAAGCAAAAGAACAGATAAAGACAGATATTTCTTTTCACGCGTATGGATCGGATCTTGAAACTCAGGCTGTATCCATAGCAAACGAAAACGCAAAACGTGCAGGAGTATCTGAACTGTGCGACTTCAGCGTAGCTGACGCCCGTCAATTCGTTTCAAAACCTGGCTCCATCATTCTTGCGAATCCGCCTTACGGCGAGAGACTGTCAACACCCCAGGAAGCCGAGGACCTTATGAGGGATTTCGGAAAACAGCTGGCTGATCAGGATTACAGAAGTCTCTATGTCATCTCGTCACTTCCGGACTTTGAGCGCATATTCGGCAGAACCGCTAATCGCAGAAGAAAACTGTATAACGGCATGCTCCCCTGCCAGCTTTTTATGTACTATTAATATGGACCGCTTATTTACTTTAGTCCAAGATAAGAAAGGCTTCCTTTTATCTGCGTCAGATAGAGGGAAGTCTTATATTGTTTATACGTCAAATTCATCTGAGTTTTTTAAAAAAAACTCTCCTGTACAGTTCACCGATGAGGTGATACTTGACTGGAAGAGTGATTCAAGGCCTTTCTGTCATATCTTCTGGGATGATTGTTATACCGTGGTCTCTGTTCAGGAGATAAAAGCAGGTGACACCTATAATCTAAGGGATCTGGGTGGTTATCTGACCTCTTCGCAGGATGCTGTAGTTAAATTCGGACTGATATACCGAAGCGATCAGCCTTCATCGATGGGTGCCGATGCTGAAAGAGCATATAAAGAACTGGGATTAAAGTCAGTCTTGGACTTCCGCGGCAGTTTCGAACACAGAATGTGGCCTGATCCGGAGATTGAAGGCACTACAAATTACTGGCTGCCCGCACAGGAGGAAAACCCGACAGCTCCTCCGGAACATGTCGTTGTACCAAACATCGCAGACATATTCAGACACGATGATCAGTGGAAAGCAGAAGATACCATACGCTTCTCCGAATCATACTTAGCAATGCCGTTCAACAATCCGGCATATAAAAACATGTTCACATGTATGCTGAACGATGAAGTCCCTGCTTTGATCCATTGTCTGGCAGGAAAAGACCGCACAGGAATCGGAGCGATGCTCTTCCTTCTTGCTTTGGGCGTCTCAGAAGATACCATTATGAAAGACTACACGCACAGATCCGCTGCATATCAGGCATATATCGACTTCCGTGAAAATGAGCTGCAGGAGCATCTTAAAACGGATATCTCCAGAAAACATTTCGGATATTTCTTTGGGGTTCTGGAAGAGAATCTTGCCGGATCACTGAACAAGATACGCCAGCTGTATGTGACACCTGAAATTTTCTTTAAGGAGTCATACGACCTTGGTCCTGATGAGCTAAAGCAGTTAAGAGCCAAATATCTTCTTCCCTTAGAACAATAAACAAAGAAAAGAAAAACCTTCTTTCGTGAAGAAAGAAGGTTTTTATAATGCAAGTTTTTACCAGTTAGTCGAAAAAGCCCCCCCGTTTTCCACCGCTCTGCATGCCTCATGTAAAGTATCCGCAAATGACTCACGGATCGAGAGTCCAGTGGAAAAGATATCATCCGTGTAGATTATAAGTGTTCTTGATTCGGCTCTCCGCAGATCAAGTATCCTTACGGAGCCTTTCAAAGCAAATTGAATACGGACGACTATATCCCCGCCTTCAGTCGATGTCTCATTTTCAGAGTTAACTGAGCACAGAAGAGTATATAGTCTGGTCATGTCCCCTTTATTTACCGGTTTGTTATTTATGGTTCCTGTGCCGTCTTCATTAATAACGATACTGTAAGTATCTCCATGATACACATGATCTTCGCTGTTTTCTGTATCAAAAAACGTTACGGTAACGCCATTAGCAGTATCCATTGGCGGTGCCATTACATAACTGCATCTGAATGTGTCATCCTGCACATCAAGCCATGTCACAAGGTAGTCCGCTACATTCCAGATGACATCAACCCCCTCCTTCATGGCATAGTAGTCGCCATTTGGCGCTAGAGAAAGGTATATAGTCACGCTGTCGTCGTTATATCCGAGTTTCAGCATTGTGAGCGGATCATCCAGACCGCACTCGGCAATGTCCTCCTCCGTAGGATGGTTCTTATATACGGATGAAGCGCAGAACTGCATTACTCTGCTGAACACATCCTGTACCTTTGCAGCCTGCACATATGTTTCATATGGCATGGTCTGATGATACCGGTAGCTGTTTCCCGCTCCGTCTCTGTATGAAGAAGACAGCTGATCAAGATGGAAGGTCTCTCTGTCCCTGTTTGTGAATTCGAGAGAATGGGCAGTATCCGTTTCATCATTCCCCGGTCTCGGACTCTCGGTCTTTGGAGCGAGCAGTTTGTTCACCAGAGAATATGCATTTGTAAGCAAGGGCGTAAACTTGGACAACCTGGCTGTGTATACAGTATTGGGTTCTGTGGATACGGCGAAATAAACATAGTTCTCAGATGGTGCCCTTGACCCCACCATGACCTTGTATGTTTCACCTGTTTTGAGAGTGACTTCAGCAACAGACTGGGGCTTGTCCAGCCCGTAACGTGAAAGATCCGAGTCCGGATATTCGCTGTTTGCTTCTATAGAGCAGACGGAATCAATTACAGTTATGTAGTTGCTGAGCAACTGCGGCAGATCATCAATCTTTTCGCAGTAAAAACCAATCTCATTGTCCGCTCTTGAGAAAGAGAATGAATCCAGCTCATTTTCTATTGATACTGATTCAATGTCATCACGCGTATATGACACGACAAAGATGGATTCGTTCCCATTGGACGGATCCTCTGTGTTTTTTGTCAGGTAGATTATCGTCGCTACTGAAGCTATTAGAGCGACTAACAGTACCACAAATAAAACGCGTTTCTTCTTCAACTATTTGTTTCTCCTGCGGATGTACACATAAATTCCTGCTGCAATGACCAGCATAGGGACTATTGCAATAAACACTACGCCAAGCATAGTCGCAGCCCTGCTTGATATTGACATATAACCACCGAGAATGCTCTTAGCAGCTATCTCAATACTGGTCTCGTTCGGAGCGAGCTGAGCAAGCACACCGACGATGTATTCGGCATTACCGAGGCTTTCAGTGGAGAGCATAGTATCGTTCACGAAAGATGATGTTCCGAATACGACAAACTTGGACTTTCTCTCTCCTTCTCCGTTGATGTATTCATACTGTTCAGCAACAGCTGCAGAGAACAGATCTCCGTCGTTGCCTGAACGGTATTTTGATGTGTCGACCATGTCAATAGCCATTGAAGACGGGCTGAAACTCATCAAAGGAGCTGTCCTGACATTAGAAGAGTCTGCAAATAGGATATTCACCGGTCTGGTATAAGGCGAAATGGATGCAAGTCCGGCGCTCAGAGCCTTTGCACTGTAGGTCTCTTCCAGATATCCTGACAAAGCATAGAACTGGCTGTCGCCGAATGTGTATCTCGAGTCAGTCTCTCCGACTATCTCAGTAGTCAGTTCAAATCCGTAGTTAGCAAGGAATGCTTTAAGGTTGGGAACTTCAGGCTGCTCTATTGAAGTGAAATACAGGATGCTCTTTCCGTATTCACCACCATTTCTCATGAATTGTTCCAATTTCATGATCTCTTCATTGGAGAAATCTACTTTCGGAGCGACGATTACCAGACAGAGCGTTTCTTCGGGAATATCTTCAGTCACTGTGGAGACATCAGAAACCGTGTAATTGTTGAGTTCCATGAGACTTCTGAGTTCCTCTGTCTCATCTTCGCTATGACCTTTTGTAAAAGCAATATTGTAGGACTCACCGGAAGTCATACTCATCATACGGGAAGCGATAACAGCCTCAGCTTTTGAACCTGTGATATTGCCTGAATTCCCGAAGAAAAACAGATCGGAGAACGGAAGTTCATAGAATCTTCCGGTCTCAGTATTTTCCATGATCATGTCGCCCTGCGTACATGCCGCACCAGGATAGGATGCCGCTACTTCAGGGTTCTCAAGAGGATCGATGTATCTTACGGATACCTTCTCGTTTTCTTTCTCCGCCTGATCAAGAATATAAACTACCTGAGCACAGTAAGGGTTCAAAGTCTCATACTGTTCCTTAGCAAAAAGAACTGTAACACGCAGGCTGTCTTCCAGATTTGCAAAAACCGTTCTGGCTTCCTCGCTGAGCTCAAATGCTTTCTCAGCAGTGAGATCTATGAAAGCGTCTTTTCTGTCTGTAAGTAAAACTGCAATATAGTTTACTGCAAGGACTATGAGCAGTATCACCGCTGTCACCGCTGCTCCAAAGGCGCCGATCTTGAATTTCCTGGATTTAAGAATCTTCATATCTGTACCTCCCTTCAGCTGTAGCGGCGGCGCTCAAAGACGCGCGTCGTGAAGTAACAGAACAAAAACATCACAGAAAGGAAGAAAACTACGTCCTTCAGTTGAATAACTCCAAGGGTAAAGTCATAGAATCTGTTGTTGAAAGATATGGCGTAGAGGAACGCTTTTATCAGCGAATTGTCCACTATCTTTGCAACATTGTCCAAAATACCAACGCTGAGTAAGACTGCAAAAGTCCCTATAGCAGCGATTATCTGATTCTCCGTGAGGCTGGATATGAACATGCCTATAGCGATCATGGCTCCGCCAAACATCATCATACCGATGAACAGTCCTATAGTCACCGGCCACTCCACCTTTGAGAAGATCGATACTGTGATCCCGTATACCAAGACAATACTGACATTTATTGCATAGATACACATACTGGAAAGGAATTTACCAAGGACGAGCTCCCACAATGAAATTGGAGCTGTGAGCAAAGCCTGCTCTGTTTTCAGCCTTTTGTCCTCAGAGAACAGTCTCATAGTCATCATTGGAATCAGGAATATCGAAATAGTTCCCATTGCGTTATACACATTGCGGAGTTCCGCAGTGGCAGTCATCAGAACCGAAACATAAAAATACCAGCCTGCCAAAGCCCAGAAGGCTGCAAGCAGTATATATCCGATTGGTGAACTGAAATATGCCCTGATCTCCCTGCGAAGAATAGTAGCCATTATTCTCTATCCTCCTTCGCTATAAGATCGAGGAATATCTCCTCAAGTGTCATTTCAGCAAATCTGAGTCCGATCACGTCGAATCCGCCGTTCACCAATGCCTTAGCGATATCAGATCTTAGGTCGACCCGTTCTTCAGGAACTACGCGGA
The DNA here is from genome assembly GCA_017432285.1 of Oscillospiraceae bacterium. GTDB lineage: Bacteria > Bacillota > Clostridia > Oscillospirales > Ruminococcaceae > RUG11783. The sequence goes on from JAFRJM010000010.1 coordinate 121,449, forward strand.
ATTCATGGGCGGATTCTTCTTTCAGTCCGTTGTAAACGACCTCTTTTACTTTCGGCAAAGATACCAGTGTCTTTCTGATGCCCTCCTCATCTCCCAACACCCTGACATGGACGGATGCGTCTCCGGACAGGTTCTTGGAAAGATTGTCAGGCGAATCATCCGCAATCAGCCTTCCGTGGTCGATGACAAGCACTCTGTTGCAGACTGCTTCTATCTCAGACAATATATGAGATGAAAGGATAACCGTGCACTTGCTGCCCAGTTCCTTTATGAGGCTTCTTATCTCGATTATCTGCTGGGGGTCCAGGCCTACCGTAGGCTCGTCTAAAATAAGAAGTTCTGGGCTACCTATCAGTGCTCCTGCGAGCCCTACCCTCTGACGATATCCTTTGGACAGATTGCGAATCACACGTTCAAATACGTCCGTTATGCGTACGGCCTCGCAGATCTCCTCAAGATGCTGTCTGCGGGGTATCTTGCACTTCTTCAATTCATAAAGAAAATCCAGATACTCATGGACAGTCATATCGACATAAAGCGGAGGCATCTCAGGGAGATACCCTATATGCTTTTTGGCTTCAATCGGCTCCTCAAGGATATCATATCCGGCAATAGAAATATTCCCCTCCGTTGCAGACAGATATCCGGTGATCATGTTCATAGTAGTCGATTTCCCGGCACCGTTCGGACCTAGGAAACCAACTACTTCGCCCTGATCGATAGAAAAGCTGAGATCATCAACAGCCAGTTTATCACCATAGCGCTTGGTCACGTGATCTACTTCAACAAGCATTAAAAACGCTCCTTAACATAATGATACATGTTACATTATACTGATTCGGTTTTCCTCTTACAACGACAAAGAGATGTCAATTTCGTGACGATTGCGTGAAAAAAAGCTAGCATATGCTAGCTTTTCAACACGGATTATTCAGTCATATCAGGCGACACCCGGTATTGTTCGTACCTTGGCCAGATATTCCTGTCAACTGTTGCCTGAACAAGAAGTCCGTCCTCTTTCCACTGCTCAGTGATAATGTTTCCCCTATCCCGGAGCAATGCAACTTTGCCCACATCAGAGAATGGGAATAGCAGTATAGCATGAACGATGCGTTCCGAAAGCTTTTTGGATATAGCATCAAGCAGCTCATCCAGTCCTTCGCCCGTCTTCGCAGACACAGCAACTCCAGGTATGCCGGGTCTTATGTCCACCAGATCACATTTGTTGAATACCTGTATCATCGGCTTGTCGCTGCAACCCAATTCATCCAGAACTTCTTTGGCAACAGCTATCTCCTCGTTCCAGTGTTCAGAAGACGCGTCTGCAACAAGAAGAATCAGGTCGGCAAACTGCGCCTCAGCAAGCGTCGACTTGAATGCATCTACCAAATGGTGAGGAAGTCTGCTTACGAAGCCAACTGTATCAATAAGGATCACATTCTGCATATTTGCCACAGGAAGTCTTCTCGCTGTGGGATCCAGAGTCGCAAACAGTTTATCTTCTGCAAGTATATCCGATCCTGTAAGGGCATTCATAAGAGAGGACTTTCCCACGTTCGTATATCCTACCAAGGCAACGACAGGTATTCCGTTCTTCATGCGTGACTTTCTTGTCACGTCTCTTCTCTTTTCGACATCTTCGAGTTTCTCACTAAGTGAGCGGATCCTTGTACGGATATGTCTTCTGTCGTTCTCAAGCTTTGTCTCTCCAGGACCTCTGGTACCTATTCCTCCTCCCTGCTGAGAAAGACCGTTTCCCAGACCCAGCAGCCTTGGAAGGCGGTAACGAAGCTGAGCTAGTTCGACCTGGAGCTTACCTTCTGCGGTGACTGCATTTTTTGCGAATATGTCCAGGATCAGTATCGTTCTGTCTATGACCGGTACACCAAACAGTTCCTCAAGATTCCTTGTCTGGATCCCAGAAAGATCGTCGTCAAAAACCACAAGATCAGCTCCAAGCTTCTCTATAAGATCACATACTTCCTGTGCTTTTCCGCTCCCTATATATGTTGCGGGATTGAGTTTATCTATTGTTTGAACCACCTCAGCGACAACTTCAACGCCATCTGTCTCGCAAAGGGCTCGCAACTCATCCATGGAATGCTCTACATCCCACTTCCCTATATCTGCAGCAACAGTTATTGCTTTGTTCTCTGTCATCTAAACCTCTGTATACTGTTTTGCTTTTCTATATTCTGACGTTTTAATTCAGGAGTTCAACTTTCTCTTCGTCGCTGCTTTCTTCCTGATCGTTATCGAAGATCTCAGCGATTATTTCTTCAGCCTCCTCATCCGGAACGGGGTCATCATTGAACTTGTCGCTGAATCTTATTGCAACACTTGCTAACTGAGCAGCATCTGTCTTCTCCTCGCGGAGATCCACTCTTTCTATGATAAGTTCCACAAGATCTTCAACGAAAAACCATACCAAGATCATTATGCTTTCCTGAAAGATCGTGTTATAGCTGAAAGCATCCAAGAACCATGCAACACCAGCGACAAGAACAGAGATCAAAGCTATTAGAATTATCCTTCGTAAATTGCGATACAATTCTATCTGCTTATCCCCAAGAGCCAGGCCATAATAATCCAGTATCGTCTCCTCTATGGTGTTTTTCTGCTCAGCAGAAAAATGACCTCCGATAATCTCAAGAACAATAGGATATTCCGTTGGGATATAGGCTGCATTGCTTTCAATATAGCGTGCAAAACTTTCGTCCAGCCATTCATAACCATCAACAGAATACCGATCAACTATGTCATTTATATTATTAACTTTACATGAGATGAAAGCGAGACCGTTCTCGATATATATCTCCCTCATATACTTTGCATAGTTAATTGTTTTCTGTGAAAATTTCTGTAGGTTCCTGCGAAGTCTTTTTCTGCTTTGTATTTTCTTAATTAGTTTCAAGATCCACCACCCTTATTCGTCAAATCTGGATCCTGTTTCTTCCGGGATGATCTCGTCAGAATTCTGGTCGTCAGATTCCTCGAACACGCTTTCCTGTTCAGTCTCCAGTTGTTTTAATCTCTCTTCCTCTTCTTTCAGTGCTTCCTTCTTCTCTTTTTCTTCCTTAATCATAAGTTTCCACTGATATATCGCAAAGGCAGTCATGCCAATTATCATAAATACCAGGATCCACTGCGGAAGAGTAAAAGGCCAACCGCTGTTGATCAGAAAGAAAATCGAATCAATGCTGAAATATAAAAAGGCAAGGATTATCAATGTTCTTCTCATATAATGACCTCCATGCTTATTGCTAAATGCAAGTGTTCTATGAAACAGTGTACCACATTTTTTGATTATATCAGTCTTATTAATAACCAGTTAATTGTTTTTGGCTCTATTAGAATATATACTTTATTCAAAGTTATTTATAAAAAAGAGGTATGAGAAAGCATGTATTGTGTTCGTTGCGGGACAAAAGCTAAAGACGGAGATTATTACTGCCGCAAATGCGGAGCTGTCGTTGACCATGAAGGTCTGGAAGAGGTGACCGAATTTCCTCCTGTTCCAAGAACTGAAAGGAGACCGACAACACCGCAGGTCATTATTGATGGCGAAGACGATATCAATTGGACTGCGGTCCTTGGATTTATCCTTGGTATCATATCTATCGTGATGTGCTGGACAGTTGTCATCGGTTTTTTCTCAGGAATCCTAGGACTCATCTTCAGTATTCTTGGAAGAAAAAGTCAAAAGAAGCGATTGGCCAAAGCAGGCATCATATTAAACATAATCGGCGGATCTATCTCCATCATGATGGGACTGTATTATGTGTTCCTGTTCAGAGCGATATTTTCAGAACCATCCCCGTATATTATGGAGTTTGAACGTCAGTTCAGGAGTTTCTTTTAGAAGGAGATCGTTAAATGTACAATTTTGATGAAATAATAGACCGCAGACATACCGGCGCATTAAAATGGGAATCCGGACCAGACGGATCAAGTCTTCCGGAAGACATAATACCAATGTGGGTCGCAGATATGGATTTCCCGTGTGCATCGCCTATCGTTGATGCACTTCATAAAGCAGTTGATAACAGGGTTTATGGTTATTCTCAGTACCCAGAAGGATATTTTGATGCTCTGAAAGATTTTTACGCCAGAAGACACAACATCACCATAAATGAGGACGAGATCTTGTTCACCGCAGGAGTTGTTCCCGCACTTCAGTATGCTGTTCTTGCTTTAACTGAGCCGGGCGACGGCGTTATCACGCAGACTCCTGTGTATTATCCCTTCTTCGGTGTTATAAGCAAAGGAAACAGAGTACTTCTGGACAATAAACTTATAAACACTGACGGTAAATACTCTATCGACTTTGATGATCTTGAAAAACTTGCGTCTGACCCGCGTGCCAAGGTCATGATGATATGCAGCCCGCACAACCCTGTCGGAAGAGTCTGGACTGCAGAAGAACTAACAAAGATGCAGGAGATATGCCTCAGACATGATCTTGTCTTCCTGGTAGATGAGATCCACCATGATCTGATCCGCGGTGGCTACAAGCACATTTCTGTTATGGAACTGTTCCCTGATGCGCAGAACGTGATTTGCTGCACAGCCCCGAGCAAAACATTCAACCTGGCAGGCCTCGGTGTCTCACACATGTTCTGCCGCAATAAGGAATACCTGAAAAAAATAGCCGCAGTTCGCGGATATCCTGATCAGAACCCCTTGTCTCTCGCCGCAGTCAAGGCTGCGTTCACCAACTGTGACGACTGGATCGACCAGCTGAATGAGTATATCGATGGGAACTTTGATCTGTTCTATGAACTTGTAGAGAAATACTTCCCAAAAGCCAAAATCACAGAAACAGAAGGCACATATCTCGCCTGGGTTGACATAAGAGCATACACAGAGGATTCCAAAGCAGTTGAAACGCTCCTTCTGGACAAATACCATGTTTACATCGAATGCGGTGATGCGTTCCATGGAGAAGGTTTCCTGAGGATCAATCTGGCATGCCCGAGATCATACGTCGAAGAAGCATTCGACCGGATCAAAGATATCAAACTGTGACATCCCCATATAAACTAAGGGGCGCCGAACGGCGCCCCTTTTTTAGTTATGTTCTTAATCTTCTGAACGCAACAGTTTATACAAAAGTCCGTACAGCTGCTTCGCTTCTTCAGGTTCAAGTCGGATGCATCCCGCCATTTGCTTCGGAACAACAGAAGCCCTTTCCTTCAGGGCTTCCCCTTCCTCAGTTACTCTTGCAATAACTACTCTTTCGTCATCCAGACTGCGGCTTCTGGTTATCAGCCCCTTTGCCTCAAGGCATTTCAGAAGAGGTGTAAGCGTTCCGCTGTCCAGGAACAGCTTGTGACCAAGTTCCTTAACGCTTATCTCCTTCTCCTCCCATAGCACCATCATAGCGATGTACTGAGTATATGTGAGATCTATAGCATCAAGAAACGGATAATATCTCTTGATCACTTCTCTGGATGCGGCATACAGAGGAAAGCACAACTGGTTCTCCAATTTTAGCGCATCATAATCAGCCATGATAGGCCTCCTCAGTGAGTTTCGTTATATGCCTTTCTTACTGCTCTTGCAAGCTGGTCAGCACAGGAAGTGGGTTTAAGACCGCATGTGTTGCCAAGAAGCTTTCCCTCTATAGCGTCAACAGTCATTCCGTCTACTAGTTTCGAGATTGCCTTCAGGTTGCCGTTGCATCCACCGTCAAAAGAAACGTTGGTAATGACATCGTCATTTATATCAAAATGGATCTGAGTGGAACAAGTTCCGAATGTTTTGTAATCGTATCTCATATTACTGTACCTTTCTAATAATATTTAATTCAATTAAATTATACTCAATAGTAAGACACTGTCAATGATGCTGTACCTTATCCACAGAAGCAACTAGATACTTCTGATTCTGGAACACAAGGTTGACAAGCAGAGACAGATATTTGATGACGATCGCAAACAGCAGGAACATTCCTGAGAAACCTGCAGAAATTACTGCCATTGACGTCGTCCAGCCGGCTACAGGTTTTAATGACAGATAAACGACAAGCGTATATATACCTGCAGCAGCTGCAATCGCGAACATAAAGAGCGAAATGAAAAGAGACAGTCTGTATGCTGCGTCAGTGTACAGTATCAGCGCATCTATCGCTTTTCCTGTCCTGTCATCTTTGACAGATACGAACTTAGTGGCCGGATCATAATTAAGAGTAGCTGTCCTCAGACCGGAAGCAGCATATGCTGCTTTGCGATATGGAATATAGGAATTGATGGCGTGCAGGCGGTTTACAGCTCTTCTTGACAGAAGATGCATACCGTCTGTCCCTATCTTTCCTCTGCTGTGGCTGAACCGGTTGAATATCCTGTAAAACAGTTTTGAAGTACCAGTTCCACCTTCTCTGGGAGAAGCAGTTACGATATCATAACCCTCAGCGGATTTTCTGAAGCAATCCATTATCACACCAGCAGGAAGTCCGGAATTGATGTTGTCGAACTCGAACAGGTAGTCTCCGATCGCTATATCGATGCCTGCGTTCATCGCGCATTCCACACCCTGTTTGACGCTCATATTGACGATAGTTAGCGGAGCTGATCTGTCGCTTTCCTGATATCTTAGCTTGAGGTACTCGGCAGACCTGTCTTCACAGTCATTGACTGCGATTATCTCATAGTGCTCAAACATCGCATCGATCAATTCGCAGGCTTTTTCAATATATGAATATGTCTGTTCCGCATCGCTTCCAAGATAAAAGATAGCGGATACCATGCTTTTCTCTTTATTATCCATTTAGCACCTCTTCCAGATCATATATCGTGTTTATTTTCCCGGACAGCACAGTGACAAATGCAGGATCTTTGGACGACTCCTTTATCACTGTCGGTCTGCTGTCATCTATCTCGCTAGCCTTCAGTATCAGCTTAAGGGCAAAATGAGAACGGACATAATTGAACTCATATTCGCTCTTCAGATATTTCCTCATGAGGCCATGCATATAATGGAATGCACTTTTTGGTTTTGCGTTACAGAGATCGCAGTTCTGCAGGCAACCGGGATGGCATTCCCCGCTCCTTTCCTGACACTTGAGAGTAGGAAGCTTGTCATAACTCGTGGCATGCGGAGTGAAGCAGACGGATGTGAGTGAATGATAATCAGAACAACCGAACGGCATCACTGAGAAGAACGGACCGTCCATGACAGTGATCCCGTATGGCTTAAGAGTATCGCTCGGCTCTCCAAGTATGATCTCACACAGCTCATATTTTGTAGGTAGAGGATCGAATCCCGCCATGTCCAGGATCTCATTTGCAGATGCATAAGTTGCATTCAGGACAAAATCGGTTTCATATTCTTCACCGCATGCAGTAACAATAAAGTGTGAGTTTTTTCTGGTAATCTTATCGACTCTGTGGCTGAACAGTACCTGAACATTATCCATGGATGACAGTTCTCTCATCATCTTGGTCCTGATCAGATCCGCGTCAAATGAATACTCCTCAGTAAGGAACACCCCGTCCACAACACCGTCATTGAAAAACTTCCTGTGGTCTACCTGCTCACAGGTAATACCTGCCGCAGCACAGAATGCCTTAAACTCAGCGGCATTGGTCCAGCTAAAGTTAGTACTGGTCGCATAGACCTTAGTGAAAGATCTGTTAATACAGTCTCCGAATTCTTCGGAAAATCTGCCGAAATACTGACCCGCCTGTTTTGCAGTAGCCATAGAACGAGGATAATGATAGCCGTTATGGACTCGCGCCTGATTGACAAAACTGGCTCGAAGCATGGCATCTGAGTCCGCTTCAAGCACAACAGTATTCTGGCCCATCCTGCCAAACATCTTGGCAGCATATAGGCCAAACATACCTGCACCTATGATGACGCGGTCGTATGTCATCTGATTCCCTCCGGATCATATTTGCCTGCAGCAGCGCTGAATAGGATCTTCAACAAATTGATGTTGCCCTTTATTGGGCTAATTTTTGTAGGCGTTTTTTCACCCTTGGGATATGCCCTGGTCACTGGGACTTCACATGCTTTGAGTCCCAGCTGCGACCATCTTATGCTCAGGTAAGCCAGAAGCTCATAGCCAGAGAACACATCCCTGAATATATCGGTCTCATCTGCAAACAGATATTCAGGAGAATACCCGCGGAATGCTGATGTCGTATCTGTAAACCTATACTTTGCAGCTATTGAAATGACAGGAGCGTGGATAAGTCTCAGAGCCATTAATCTTATAAGCGGAGTATTTACGGCACTGCCGCCCTTTATGAAACGGCTCCCCTGAACAAAATCATACCCCTGTTTGAGTTTCTCAATAAAGAGAGGAACGCTCTCAATGCTGTCCTTATCGTTTCCGTCAATAGTAAGGATCCCGGCGTAGCTGCGCTCAAGAGCGACGTCGAAGCCAGTGCGCAGCTGTGCGCCTTGTTTTCCCTTACCTGTCTTGACAATAAGTGTGTTCACTCCCAATCCATCTAATTTATCGGGATCCATACTGCCATCGGAGCTGCCTCCATCACAGATTATGATGTCCACCAGCGAATCTATACCGGCTTTCTTTGCTCTTGACAGTTCGTTGAGAATCCTTTCGCCTTCATTGAGTACAGGAATACAGAGGCAGTAGTCAGACTGCTTCTCATGTAGTTCCCATATCTTATATGAAGGCACTCCAGCCTTGTCCGGCGCTTCTCTCATCCAAATGTCTCCCGGATGTAATCCATAACTTCCTTTATAGTATCCATATTTGTCTGTTTCATCTCTATGGATACATATCCGCTGTATTCTGAAGCCTTAAGAATGGAAGCCAGCTTTTTGTGCTCTTCCCTGTGCTGGATCGGGGCGAGCCCCGGCTCGCTGATATGAACATGATTCACCATATACATATTCTCAGCGACAATGTTCAGATCATCGCTGCGATCGATTATCGTTCCGAAATCCAGATTGACTCTCAAACCAGGCACTTCACGGGCAAAATCAAATGCTTCTTCTGTCGTATTGATGAAGTTTGTCCCATACATCGGAGGATTCGCTTCCAGAGCCAATACACAGTTATGCCCAAGTGCGAGAGTTGCTGCTTCGGCGAAAAAAGGTATTGCGTCTCTCCAGTTCTTTCCTTCAGGAACGGAACGGTTCTTTGGACATCCGAAAACAAGGTTGCACCCGCCGCCCTCTTCACCGAACGCAAAAGCTTTATCCAGATATACTAAAAGCTTTTCTGCTCCTCTTTCGTCAAAAAGATTCTGATCCATTCCATAGAGAATAGACTGCATGGAACAGACCGCGATCTCGTATTTCTCTTTTATTTCTTCACACAGCAAATGGAATTCTTTCCAGTGATCATATGGCTGATCCGGAAAGAATTTAGTTGGAGCGATCTCCAGTCCTGTATAACCAAGCTCGCGCATATACGAATAGACTGTGTCATTCTGCTCGGTATCCCAGGCTATGTTTGAAATACTTAATCTCATTTCTAATACTCTTGGACGAACTGCTTCAGTCCATCCAGGACCTTCTCTTTAGAATAGCAATATCCATCCGCTCCGCCATACAGTTCAGCATATATGCTTCTGAGGTCATAAGACACAGGCTCATTGGAGGTGATGTTGCTAAAATCCTTTCCGAAACATCTGCTGGAAACATCTGCTGCAGAAACAGGCTCACTGGTGAGGTTCACCAGCTTTATATCATTATCCAGAGCAATACTGATGTCTTTCCACAGATTGCGCAGATCATAGAACTGATAGCGGTTTCTGCTGTCAGTGAAATACAGTGCATTCCAGTCGTTGTTCTCGAAGAAACTGCGAAGTTCCCTTCTCTTTTCTTCTTCGATTTCACCGACAGTATAAAAGCCGTTGACAGATTTGCGGTAACTGTTCCTAACCAGATCATATTTTTCTGAGAGAGACAAATACTTTTCCTCTGTCAGCATGGAAGGAATGATCGTAAGGGCATCATATATGAAATTCTTTTTTATTCCTTTTCCGAACAAAGCAGGCAAACGCACGACAAGACTGTCAAAGTGATCCCGAACCAGGCTCTCCAGTTCAAGTCTGTTTTTCCCATATGGCTGCAGATCCTTTATCAGCATATCGCTTGTCTCGTCTCTTCCCGCAGTTTCCCGGTACACATCTATAGTGCTGATCAGCACGACCTTCTTAGGATCGATCCTTTTGATATTATCATATGCCTGATGGATCATTGCGCGGTCGCCCTGAGGATTTCTGTTTGCAAGGAACTTTTCAGCGCGGACACCGGCATAAACAAGAAGATCGTATTCCTGTCCAAAAGCATCTCCGATATTCTTGGAATTGAAGAGGCCATCAAACTCATGGGAAACAGAAATATTGCCTCCCACAAATCCTGTATATCCTACCAGAGCGCTTCTCATTATTCGACCTCAGCCTTTGCAGTGTGACTGTCGAACCAGTCGGTAATCTCTTTAAGACGGCGCATACGGTGAAGCGGTTTGCCTCCCCTGGAGAGTTCATGGTTCTCTCCGTGGAAAATGACCATTCTCGTCTCCACGCCTCTGCTTCTTATTGCAGTAAAATACTGAATACCCTGCTCCAGCGGACAGCGGTAGTCTTCGTCCGAATGTATGAACAGTGTCGGTGTATTGACCTTTGATGCATATTTCAAAGGAGAATGCCACCACAACTTTTCAACATCCCCGTCTATCGTTGCAGCCTGCTGATCCCAGGTGAACCACTGCCCGATATCGGAAACACCTGCAAATGAGACCCAGTTGCTGATGCTTCTCTGTGTAGCAGCACAGCAGAATCTGGCTGTATGCCCAACGATCCAGTTCGTCATATATCCGCCGTAGCTTCCTCCGGTCACACATACTCTGGAAGAATCGATCTGCGGATACCTTATAAGCACCTCTCCGGTAAAGTCCATCAGGTTCTCATAGTCACATGTGCCGTATTTCCCGCGGATATCCGCAAACTCGTTTCCACGGCCGTCAGAACCTATAGGATTACAGAACAAGACGAAATATCCCCTGGAAGCCCACATCTGCATCTCATGGTAGAAGATCTCGCCATATGTAGTCTTCGGGCCACCGTGTATATCCAATACTGCAGGATACTGCTTGTCCGGATCAAAATCTATCGGGCGCAGCACCCAACCATCTATATATTCATTGCTGCTTTTGAAATTTACTTTCTCAGGAAGAGCAACATACCTGTCGCTTAACATCTCATCGTTGAATGAACTTACTTTTCTGGGGACTCTTTCTTCCAGATCTGACAGATAGAGTTCCTGTAAAGTATCAGCAGTTATGCGCACGCTAAGGACTTTGCCGCTCTCTTCAAATACATCAAAATCGTCGACTGCTCCTTTTCCTCCAAGCACTGTCACCCTGTTACCGTCTGCGTTCAAAGTGCAGAGGACCGCTGAGTCCCTTCTGGTCTCCACAAAGTAGATAGCGTTCTTTCCACTCTTTATGGACCTGGAATGCCCGAGTCTGCAGTCGCTTCCTGTAGAGTTTCCTAAAGAAACATCCATTTTATATAGAAGCGTCTCTTCACCGGTTTCGGGATCGAACCAGTAAAAATCCGGATCCTCATTGAGGCCATAATGCTCTCCGTCAGACATTGCCATGACAAGCCGACCATTCAGGACCGCGCAGCAGCTTACTGAATACTTTTTATCATCGCGAACAACTTTTGTTTCTCCGGACACAAGATCATAAGACATGAAAGTTGATTTGAACTCTCTTATATTCTCCTGCTTCTCACCGTAATACAGCACCGTATCGCCCAGGATCTGATATCCGGACACGCTGAACTCCGGGGATGACACTCTCTTCGTCTCACCAGTGTTGCTGTCAAACAGGAACAGTGCGCTTCTTTGTTTGTTTATGAACCCTGCGCCATTGAACCAGAACGGGACTTCATCACAGATCGCATAGTCTTTATCGTCTTTGATCTTCTTATCGGAAGCATCTCTGTCTTCTTTGGAGGCTGCGTAATAGTCAGGATCATTGGCATCTATGGATCCGGTAACTATGTAGGATCCATCCTTCCACTCCTTCATATCGCTTACACTGAATGGGAGCTCCCACAGTTTCGTGGCTTCCCCTCCGTCCAGATACAGTCTGTATACAGGAGTAAATCTCTCGCCTTTTTCAGCGCGTTTTTTGTCTTTATCATCGCGCATCGTAAAGACAAGAAGTTCATTGTCGTTTTTCCAAACAAAACTGCCTTCTTTATTCATAGCCGTCAGCTGCTTTACCTCTCCGTCACGGAACAGATAAAGATTGCTGATGTAGCTGTTGTTTTCCTCATCTGCTTTCTTTACAGAGAACACTGCCTTTTCACCATCAGGTGAAAAAGTAACGCCGCTAAGGAATGAGTATTTTAGTAAATCTTCTTGTAAAACCGGTAACATTTTTGGACCTCAATCAAACGTATAATCTCCCAATTCAGAGATCGGCTTCTTCAGCTCTTCAGGATGCTGCATGAGCCACTCAAAATACTTAAAACTGCGCACAAAATAGAATCCGTCAGCAATCCTCTCGTCAAGCACTACTGCCATAGGAAGGATGGTTCTCAACTCGCCATTCTCATTCAATTGCTTTTTCATAGTGCCGACTATCACGAACACTGAGTTGGTGCCGTAATTGTTCAGGTGATGATATGATGCACCTGCGCCGATGCTCCCGAGGTTTGTGAGAAACACTGATGTGTAGTTCGCATCGCCGTCGGTAAGGATCTTCGGCATCATTCCGTGATATTCAAGTCTGAACAGTATCCAGAAGAATATCTCCAGAATAAAGCGAGGCGCTTTCATAACTGTACTGATGATATCATCCAGATCATTCTTTCCTGCTTCACGCATCTTGGTAACATCTCCAAGTATCTTCTTGGAAAAATCATCTATAGTCATGTCATCTTTGGCAGTCACACAGACCAGACTCTCCTCAGCGCCATCCTTGAACTGCCGCTTAGCTGTGAAAGAAAGAGACAGCTCCTTTCTCTGCCAGTACTGGCGTCCTGCGATAAAGCGGTTGAGAAGCGGACGGTGTCTCACCGTCTTAGCCACGCCCGTGCATACGGCATGGAAGATCTTATAGTTGGTACCGTTCTCCTCATTCTCCTTCTTCATCCACTCAACCAGTTCGGTAACATCCACGTCCATCTGCTGGCACGCTTCAGCATCCGTTCTGTTCCTCATAACATAAGGAAAAGTCTTGTGCAGTCCGTCTACCTCTACACGAACTGCGTCCCTGCGCTCTTTTCTAGCCATTTTCACTACTCCCTATATAATTTAATCTAATTCTCTTTTAACATGATTCAGACACTCATAACCGTCTTCTGTGACGATAACAAGGTCTTCTATCCTCACTCCAACCTCACCGGGAATATATATGCCCGGCTCAATGGAGAATACCATTCCCGACCTGACAGGATGTTCATTTACCGGTCCTACGTCCTCCGGCTCATGATCCATCAGCCCTATACAATGCCCCAGACGGTGCGTAAAATACTGTCCGAAACCTGCAGCAGCTATGTGATCCCTCGCTGCAGCATCAATGTCGCAGAATCTGACACCCGGACGGATGACCGCTTTGGCTTTCTCTGTTGCTTCCAGAACAGTGTTATACACCATCCGCTGTCTGTCTGTTACGTCACCGAAAAATCTGGTTCTTGTCATATCGCTGCAGTAATCACTGTAATAGCAGCCCATATCAATAAGGACTCCGCCTTCACCCGAAAATACAGTACCGTCAGCCTCATGATGCGGATCCGCTGCGTTTGCGCCGAATGCGACGATAGTCCCGAAGCAAGGACCCTGTGCGCCGTGCGTAAGGTATGCAGCATCTATATATGCCGCCAGCTCTTTTTCGGTCATTCCTGGTTTGAGATAAGCAAATGCCTCCTCGATGACAGCATCATTGATCAGACTGCTCTTTCTCATGATTGCAAGCTCATCTTCACCTTTGACGATCCTTAGCTCATCGATAGCACCAGTAACACACAATTCCGTATCCGGATAAGCATGGATGATAGGTACGAGGTATTTTGCGGTTACATCGCGGTCTACACCGAGCTTCTTATATTCAGAAAGATAACCAACCAGCAACTCAGGTGCATTGTCCGAATCAGTATGCCAAACAGTTTTAAGTCCGGTGTCGGGAAAGACGAACAGTTTGTTCGCAAACAATATGCACTCGCCTTCAGCCGGAACAATGAGCATCCACATCCTTTCAAAAGGATATATGTTTGCTCCTGTAAGGTATAATATAGATGTCGGGTTGCTGACAAGAGCGGCATCAAGACCGCCTGCTCTCAGTTTTTTCTGTAGCTTGTTTATTCTGTCTGCGTTCACTCTGAACCTCTTTCTGATACTGCACAGATTGCAAATTATATGACAATTTGGTAACATATATCAAATTTCATTATACAATATGAGGACTAAAATGAGAACTACGATTTCCCTTGAAGAAGCTTTAACAATTGTTGAAAAGTACAACAAAGAACCGTTCCATATCAGGCACGCAATCACCGTAAGTGAAGTACTGGGCAATCTGGCAACTGTTCTTGGATATGGCGATGAATCAGCATACTGGGCTTCTGTTGGCATGCTTCACGATGTAGACTTTGAACTGTATCCGGAGATCCACCTTCAGAACACCCCAGACATCCTTAAGAAAGAAGGTCTGTCCGACGATGTTATCCACGCAGTGATGTCCCACGGCTACGGCCACTGCAGCGATGTGGAACCAGAGCATGAGATGGAAAAAGTACTTTTCGCTACAGATGAGCTTACCGGTCTTGTATGGGCTGCCGCAAAGATGCGCCCTTCCAAGAGCTGCACGGACATGGAACTGTCTTCTCTTAAAAAGAAATATAAGGACAAAAAATTCGCAGCAGGATGTTCCAGAGATGTCATCGCTCACGGGGCGGAGATGCTCGGATGGGATCTCGACAAGCTTCTCCATCTCACTCTTGACGCCATGAAAGCCACTGAAGCAGCGGTTGAAGAGAAAGTCGCCAAATACGAAGCAGAGGCATAATATCAGTAGAAACACATATATTAATAGACAGTCTTCACAGGCTGTCTATTATTTTGCAAAAAAATCAGGCACCATCTGCAAGATGATACCTGACTCATTGATAAATTTTTCTTACACTTTTTTGATGGAATCTGCTTTCTTCAGGAAGAAGAATCCCAAAGCAAAGAATATCGTAAGCGTAGCAACCGCGATCTGGATACTGCCTGTCGTATCTTTCACGATACCGATGAGCAAAGATCCAAGGCAGGAAGCGCCTTTGGAGAAGATGTCATACAGTCCGAAATACTCTCCGGAGTTCTCTGCAGGAATGATCTTGCTGAAATAGCTTCTTGAAAGAGCCTGAATAGATCCCTGGAACATTCCGACTCCGAAAGCCATGATAGCAAACTGCCACAGGTTCTTAAGGAACAGAGCATAGAATGATACGCAGAAATATCCGGCGATACAAACGAGAATAAGTGTTACAGTGTCGTATTTCTTTGACAGCCTTGAGAAAACCAGTGAGAAGAGCCATGCAACTACCTGCGTCAGAAGAAGGAATATGACCTGCCCGACAGTATCGAGGTTAAGGTCTGTTCCGATGTTGATGCAGTTATCAATGATAGTACCGACACCGTCGATGTAGAGGAAGAAAGCGATCAGGAAGTAAAGGATCTGCTTCTCTTCCTTTGCGATCCGTTTAAGAGTTGCTCCTATACGGATGAAAGCTTCCTTGATGGCACCTTTCTCAGGAATAACATAGTATTTCTGCTCATAGTGCTTGAGCAAAGGCAGCGTGACGATAAGCCACCATGCAGCTGTCGCGATGCATCCGACGATCCTTGCAGTCATCTGTGTGACCTTGAATCCGCCGAGCATCCCCTCGCCTGCCATGAAGAAAATCAGTGCTACAGTGAACGGCAGGCAGGATCCGATGTATCCCCATGCATATCCATAGGAGGAAACTCTGTCGCTTCGCTCAGGAGTAGTTACGTCTGTCAGCATCGAGTCATAGAATGTATTTGCTGAAGAATATGCGACTTTTGCGATGATATAGACAACGAGGAACATTTTCCAGTCATCCACAAAGCCAAGCCAGATGCAGCAGATAAGTCCGATTGCCAATGCAGTCGTAAAAATAGGTTTCTTAAATCCTTTATTGTCTGTTATAGTTCCGCAGACAGGTCCGATGATCGCAACAATAACTGTAACAATAGCTGTGACATATGCCCAGTTTGAAGTAGCATGAGCGATAGCATCCTCGCCGCCGAGTTTTGCCAGTTCCTTGAACCAGATCGGGATCAGCGAACAAGCGATCATAGTAAATGCAGAGTTACCTACATCGTACAAGACCCACGCGCGCTCAAGAGCAGTAAGCTTTGAGTCATCTGTTTTATTAGCCAAAGTATTATCCCCTTTCATTCTTTTGATACACAAAATCTAAACTTTATTATGAGATTTTCTTTTTCGTTATGTCAAGAGACTTCCGTAAAGCAAATGATACTTAGCAAACAAAAAAGCCGGACAACTGTGTCCAGCCTCCGGAATAATCTTAAGAACAAAGAACAACCCCGCCATGCCGTCTGCGCCTAGATAGAACCCGCCTTAATTAGACGATGGGTTAATCTTCCGTACCGAATCACGCTTCCTGAGTGAACAGGCCTGCAATCCACGATACGAGGCAGAATCCCGATGATGTTCTTTAGTCGGAATTAAAAAGGCACAACAAGTCGTACATAGCAGGGTTATTTGCTGTTTTGTATTAATAGATCATTCTTCGTCGTCACCGATCTCATAAAGATCAGCCAGACGGCTTGTGAAAAGATCTGCAATCATCTCATATTCATCATCGTCCTGGATATCGTCCAGAAACTCTTCACCATCCTCATTGGTCACCTTGAGGATGATCAGACTGCCATCGGAATTCAGATATTCTTCAGGATCTTCAGACGCGGTCAGAAGGGCAACATATGTAGATCCCTGAACATCGACTGTATCGACCAGTTCAAACTGTTCCTCATAGCCTTCTTCATTTGTGAGAGTCACATAATCCGGCCCGAAATCCATCTCTTCGGAATTAGCATTGCGATCCTTATCCATCCGAAAATACCTTCTTTCTTTTCTTGGCTTCATTATACGATTCTTGTATATTTGCGTCAACGATAGTGGCGCCGCAGTAAAATAGAACAACCTCCATATTAAGTAATAATTAATAATGCTTATAAGTCTTTCTTTTTAGCGCTTTGATGTACTATAATGAAAAAAATAGGATTTCTAGGCAGGCGAATATGATGAAAAAACGCGTTTTGACGATCTTATTACTGCTTGTGATGGTACTCTCTCTTGGTTCCTGCGGAAAAAAAGAAGAAGAGAGCCCGCCACAGGTGCGTAATCCGTTGCCTCAGCTGAACACTCCCTCTGTAGGCGATACGATAGTCACTATAACGACCAATAAAGGGACAATTAGGGCAATCCTTTTTGATAAGATCACTCCACAGACTGTTACGAACTTTGTCAAGTTAGCAGACAGCGGATACTACGACGGAATGGTTATCCATAAAGCAATCGCTGATTTCGTTATCCAGATGGGTGACCCCACTCTGGAAGGCAACGGTGGGGACAGTTTCAATGGCGTAGGAATTCCGCTTGAATACGATGACATTCTGCACAACTTTACAGGAGCACTTGGAATGGCAGCCGGTTCGGACGGTCTTGCTTACAGTCAGTTCTATATAGTAGCCGGTTCTGAAGTTTCTGATGAATACATTGATGCCATGAAATCTGCTGGCTATGCCGCAAATGTTATTGAGGCATACAAAGAGCTTGGCGGACAACCTTCTCTGGATTACGAGTACACTATCTTCGGTCAGGTGTTTGAGGGATTGGATATAGTTCAGGAGATAGCAAACTCCAAAACAGACAAATGGAACCGTCCCAAAAAAGATGTGACTGTATCTTCTGTCAGTATTTCTTCTTATTCGAACGAAGGTTAACCGATCTATATCGTAATTTTAGGGCACGTTTATGTGCCCTTTTTTGTTGATTCTTTTATCCATGTTGTTATTAAAAAAGCTACTCCAAAAACAACATAAAAATCGTTTGACTTTTACAGTATTCTTCCATATAATATTTGTTGCGCGCTGAAAACGGCAAGATGAGACACTAGCTCAGTCGGCAGAGCACCTGCCTTTTAAGCAGGGTGTCCGGAGTTCGAATCTCCGGTGTCTCACCAAACGCTCAGTAATCGATTTGAATGGAAGATTAGATATCATTCGGTATCGAGTTTCTGTAAAAACGATAAGCGTAACGAAAAGCATCATCCGGGGTAGGATGATGCTTTTTTGTTTTCCTATCCATAATTACGGCAACTCTCTGAAATCTACTATTATCACTATTGCTATAGGCTTTTCTAATAAAAAAGGAGTATTATGTTAATAAGTTTTATAAACTAATGGAGGAAGAAGAAAAACATGCTTTATGCAAAACTGAACAATGGTGTAGAAATGCCCATGCTAGGACTTGGCGTTTTCCAGACTCCGGCTGGTGAAACTACTGTCAATGCCGTAAAATGGGCCCTGGAAATAGGCTACAGACACATCGATACAGCAAAAATGTACGAGAATGAGGCGTCTGTTGCGGAAGGAATTCGTGCCGCCGGGCTGAAAAGAGAAGATGTTTTCGTAACTTCAAAGATCCTGCCTGCCGACATCATTGCCGGAAAAACAGCAGAAGGTTTTGACCAGACACTTGAGCAGCTGGGTTCAGATTACGTAGACCTGATGTTGCTGCATTTCCCCATGACCGATGAGATGAACATTGCAGCCTGGAATACCATGATAGACTACTATAAAGCAGGAAAAGCAAGAGCCATCGGTGTTTCCAACTACAACATCCGCCAGCTTAATGTCCTGCTGGACAACTTCGATGTCGTTCCAGTTGTCAACCAGTTCCATATCGACCCCATCAACAATCAGCAGGAGTGTCTCGATTTCTGTATGAGCAAGGGCATTTACACCGAGGCCAGCAGTCCGTTCGGCGGCACAGGACGTACAAAAGAGATCCTGGAGAACCCCACCATCGTCAAACTCGCAGAAGAACTTGGAAAAACGACTGCACAAGTCGTTATCAGATGGAACATGCAGCGTGGAACTATCATGATTCCGAAGTCTGTACACAAAGAACGCATTGAGTCCAACTTCAACGTGTTTGATTTTGAACTGAATGACGAGCATATGGCTGTGATGGAATCCGTTAATGACCTCAGCATAAACCGCTCCTTCCTGGATCCAGAGATGGCATATGACCTCTGGTCCGGAAGAATCAAATTCCCCTTTCAGCCCAAGAAAGAATCATAATTATGCATCAATAAATTGAGATTCAAAAAACACCATCCATATGGATGGTGTTTTAACGTTCAGCTAAAAAACAATATCATTGTAGAGGCCGCTTTTCTCACATTTATATTATAAGAAAAAGGTTGCTGCAGTATAAAAGCAGCAACCTTCATTTTGTAATGTAGATTTGTCTCTATCTGACTTATCTGAACAAAGCAAGTGTCAGGAACAATGTGGACAGAAGAGAAGCAATCAGAGAAACAACTGTGATCTGTGTATTGATGGACGGACCAGCTGTATCCTTGAAAGGATCGCCGACAGTGTCGCCAACAACAGCTGCCTTGTGGGCTTCGCTTCCCTTACCGCCTTCATGGCCTGCCTCTACATATTTCTTCGCGTTGTCCCAGAGACCACCGGCGTTGGACATGAACAGAGCAAGCAGCAGACCGCTCAGGATGTTACCAACAAGGAATCCGGCGATAGCGGGAACGCCACCGATAAATCCGGTCAGGATCGTTGAAATGATAGCAACTCCACCTGCGGGGATCAGTTCTTTCATAGCACCGGAAGCAGCGATATCGATACAACGGTTGTAATCAGGATCTGCTGTTCCTTCTTTAAGTCCAGGAATTGTATTGAACTGTCTGTGGATCTCTTCGACCATTCTCTGGGCGTTTCTGTCAACACCAAGCATAAGCATAGCGGAGAATACTGCAGGAATTGCAGCACCAACAAGCATTCCGAAGAATACCAGCGGATCCATGACGTCAAATTCAGTGACCAGAGGAAGTCCGAGTTCAGAAGCTGCGGAGTTGACCTCGCTCATAAATGTTCCAAGAAGAGCGATAACTGTAAGACCTGCAGCGGAAATGGAGAATCCCTTTGTAACAGCCTTTACGGTGTTGCCAGCGCTGTCCAGTTCATCAGTGATATCGATAACTTCATCGCCGAGCTCGCCCATTTCAGCAAGACCACGTGCGTTGTCGACGATAGGGCCATATGCGTCATTGGAAACGATCATACCTACGATAGAAAGCATTCCTACTGCAGCCATTGAAATTCCGAACAAAGCATATTCTGAGCTGAATGTTGGATCGATGCCTTCGCAGAGTTTATAGGAGACAAGAGTTGAAATACCTGTACCGACCATTGCAGGAAGTGTGCTAAGGAATCCATAGGACACACCGGAAAGGATCGTAAATGCAGGACCTGTATGAGAAGCATGAGCACAGTTATGAACAGGGCTCTTGGAGTCATCAGTAAAGTAGTCTGTAGTGATACCGATGATGACGCCGACAAGAAGGCCAAGAACACAGGCTGCCCAGATCTCCCAGCGGAATCCGAAAACAACTGTAGCAAGTGCAGTAAGAACTGCATAGATGCCTGTTGTGACATATGTGCTGGAGTTCAAAGCTTTTGTCGGGTTGCCATGCTTGCCGATACGGGCAGTCATGACACCGAGGATAGAAGCAAAAAGTCCAAGTGCTGCATAGCAAAATACTGTAGCAACGTTTTTATTGAAACCTGATGTCACATCGAGTTTGGCAGCTATAACAAGAGCTGCAGCCAGAGAAGCAACGTTGGAGTCGAACAGGTCAGCTCCCATTCCGGCGACATCACCTACGTTATCGCCTACGTTATCAGCAATAACTGCAGGGTTTCTTGGGTCGTCTTCAGGAATTCCAAGCTCAACCTTACCAGTGAGGTCAGCAGCTATATCAGCTGTCTTTGTGAAGATGCCGCCACCTACTTTTGCAAACAATGCAAGTGAGCTGGCTCCAAGGCTGAAGCAAAGAACAGCCTGCGGATCGCCGAATATAAGATAAACCAAGCATACGCCGAATACGCAAGCTCCAACGACTGCCATTCCCATGACAGCACCGCCACGGAATCCTACCATAAAGGAAGGCTTGATTCCTTTCTTTGCAGCTTCAGCGGATCTCCCGTTAGCAATTGTAGCTACCTCGATGCCGACCTTGCCTGCGAAAGCGGAGAACAACGTTCCGGCAATATAGGATACTGCCATAAAGACATTCTGGATAGAGAAAGACTGCCATGCAGGAGTCGGCAACAAGAGCATGATAATGATGGCAATAACTAATGCGCACTTGAACAGCAAAGCGTACTGCCTGTTAAGGAATGCACGAGCTCCTTCCTGAATAAGTCCACCAATCCTTGTGATCGTTTGGTTTTCCTGTGGTTGCTGTTTTACCCAGCTGTACAGCCACGCTGCATAAGCAAAGGCAAGAAGTGCAATCACGATTCCCATGATTTCTACAGTAGTAACCATGAATTAAACTCCTCTCGAATTCTTATTATTTATAAATCCCCAAATCCCCATTAATACCATTTTATTCCAGTTTGTGCAAATATTCAATGTTTTTCGGCCATGTTTCGCACGGTTTCTCCAGGTTTGCTATAATGCATATGAGGTTGTTGCAGAATGGGAAAAGACATTGAAAAAACTAATGTTATGCGTATTCTGGATCAGAAGGATATTCGCTATAATAGTTACACATACAACAGTTCCGATGCACTGAGCGGGGTCGAAGTCGCTGATATACTGCAAAAAGATCCGGACCGTGTATTCAAGACGCTTGTCACGGTAGGCAGATCCGGTGAACACTATGTATTTGTTATACCTGTTGCTCAGGAGTTGGATCTGAAAAAAGCTGCTAAAGCAGTATCTGAAAAGAGCATCGAGATGGTTAAGTCAAAGGAACTGCTTCCACTAACAGGATACATCCACGGTGGTTGCTCTCCTATCGGGATGAAAAAGTTCTTTACGACAATAATAGATGAGACAGCGATTCTATTCGACACTATTCTGTTCAGCGCCGGAAAAATCGGGTTTCAGGTGGAAGTCTCATTGGACGACCTGAGTAAAGCAATTTCATACACACTCGAAGATCTGACTGTGAATTAAGCTGATATCATTACACTCTATAAGGAAACTAACTATGCAAAATAAACTTGAACATACTTTCCCGATTGTGCCAAGCCAATGTGACAGTTCAGGCTGTCTTGGCATCCCAAACACTTTCTCTCTTTTCATGGATATTGCAACAGAACATGCAGATATGCTAGGTATAGGCCTTAAGGATCTTGCTCCTCTGCACAGATTCTGGCTTACGGTTAAATCGAAAGCATATTTTTACAGGAGGCCTGCATTATCAGAAACAGTTACTTTATCTACATGGCCTGAGCATCCGGACAGCAGAAAATGTAACAGAGACTATACCATAACTTCAGGAAATGAACTGCTAGTGGCAGGAAAAACAGAATGGGCTGTTATCGATACCCTTTCCGGGAGACTGGTAAAAGTGGATTCTGTCTATCCGGAGGGGCTTGTATTGCTGGATGACATTTCAATCGAAGAGGACTTCGTAAAATTCAGCACAGACCTGTCAGATGCTGTCGTCCTGGGCGAATATAGAGTTAATTCAAATGATATAGATCTCGGCGGACACATGAATAATGTGGCATATATACGTGCCCTGCCTTCCCTTTTCTCCAGCGAAGAATGGCAGTCTCTCAACATAAAAGAGATAGAGATGTGGTATCGCTCTCAGTGTTATGAAGATGAGGTGTTTACTGTAGTTCAGAAAGATGTCGATAAAGCAAAGGAAGTATTCTATTTGAAATCAGACGGGTCAGTCGCATTCCAACTACGGTACTCTTGATCTGACCTCTTTTCGAATAAACTATTATCGTTTGACATTAAACACTTAACTATATAGTATTTAGAAAAGATAAGAATTTATCAGAGGCAATTATATGAAAAGATTCATCGCTTTTTTAGTAATTCTCGTTATCGCATTTGCATCTACAGGATGCGGTTCCAGCAACAATGGCAAAAATGATCCAAACGAACCTGTAGCTGCGAGTGATCTCCTGGCACGGATCAAAGAAAGAGGATACATTGTAATCGCTACCGAAGGAAACTGGTCTCCATGGACATTTCATGATGATGCAGGCAAGCTTACAGGACTGGATGTTGAGATAGGCAAACGTCTGGCTGAGGAGCTTGGTGTCGATGTCAAGTTTGAGGAAACTGACTGGGATTCCATCCTTTACGGTGTGGACACAGGAAAGTATGATATCGCCTGCAACGGAGTCGGTTATACCGATAAACGTGCAGAAAAGTATAGTTTCTCTACCCCTTACGTCTATACACATAAAGTCTTAGTAGTCAGAGCTGATAACGATTCTATAAGATCTGTTGAAGATCTTAAGGGCAAGACCACAGCTAACACTGCTTCCAGTACGTACGCCGATCTTGCTAAGCAGTACGGCGCCACCGTAACACCTGTAAATACGCTTGCTGAGACTATAGAACTGCTTGACAACGGAACAGTTGATGCTACGATCAATGCTCAGGTGTCTATCAACAACTATCTGGAACAAAACCCGGAAGCCAACATAAAGATCGTTCAGGTATTGCCAGGAGAGCCTGTAGCTTTCCCGATGAGAAAAACCGAAGATGCTGCTTCTCTTGTTGCTGCTATAGATGAGATCATCAACGATATGAGATCATCTGGTGAGTTAGCAAAGATATCCAAGAAATTCTTCGGCATGGACCTCACAAATCCAGATTAACCAATAACAAAAACTAATGCCGCGATTGCTCGCGGCATTTTTTATTGTCTGTAATTTTGTTAATGCAGGAATGCAGAAGCCGCTGATCCGATCAACGTGTCGTCATCCCTTGTGACAAGATGATATGGGCCTGTTTTTTCGATGAACTTCTCGAGTTCTGAAAGACAGCATTCTCTTAGAGGCAAAGCTTTCTGGAATGTAGTCCCGTTTTCGGAAACAGGGATCGATCCCTCCGTTCCGCTTCTTCTCATTTTTATAAGAACAGCAGCGAGGTTGGCAGCCACCAGTTTGCCCGCGCGTTCTTCAACGCCAAGTATGAGGCTTCTAAGGTTTTCTTTGTCCTCCTGTGTTCCGCAAAGATCGTCTAACGCTCCAGACTGATCTTCGAGGAATTCTCCTACATCTCTCATGTCAAATTTGTCGATGTTTTCCACTCTATCGCGGAATGCTTTACTGAAATACCCTTCAGCAGACAGTCGCTTTGAAGCCCTTGCCATGATCTCACCAAGATATACTCCTGAGACATGCTTCTCATGCAGGTGCTCATCCCTGTTTCTGCTGCATTCATTGAGCTCGATATCTATCTCCCCCATTGGATCATATCCGAATCCTCCGGATTCAAGGTTTATACACATCTGTGAAGCGTCAAACGGAAGAGCATTGTGGATATTCTCGGCCTTTTCCATATACGCAGTATTAGTTCCGGTACCAAGAATAAATCCTATGGCTCCCTCTGCTCCTGCTGTGAGAGCTGAATAAAGCACTGCTATCGTATCATTAAGCACATAGACGGAAAGAGGTCCTTCATAGCCTCTCTCTCTCAAAGCGTCGATCAGTTCTTTCCCGATAAAAAGATCCGCTGTTCCTTCGACCTCAACTTCCTTGCTCAGGCTCCCTATTATCTGTCCCTCTCCTCCGGGAAGCGCCGTGACAGCATAGGAGAAGCAGAACGCTATCTGCCCGTTTTCGCTTATCATCGGCTCAACTGCTTCCGCAAACTCAGCAAACATCTCTTTAGCAGTGATACGCCCATGTGTGCCCGGCATCTTCAGGCGTTTCAAATCAAGTATCTCAGGACTCCCGTCCTCATGGAACAGGATAGATGCTACACGAAGATTCGTTCCGCCCGCATCGAGAACCGCAACAGGTTCATCATAAGTGATGCTGCCTTCCGCAGACATATAGGAAGGTATCATCAGCAATGAAGATTCTTTCCCATCCAGTCCTGCCGTCATTTCATCAAGAAAAACATTCACCAGTTCTTCTGTATCGATGCAATCCGGATGAAGTTTCAAGGCTTTAAGCGCTTCTTCAAAAGATAATTCCGTTAACATTGTCTTTCAAGATTCAAGTAGAACTCTACTGCCTTTCCAATTTTTTCTAAAGGGATCCTCTCATTATTTCCGTGTATATACCCTCTCTCTTCTTTACTCAGTTCCATAGCAGAAAACTTGAATATCTTATCTGTTATCTCATTGTAGTGTCTGCTGTCACTGCACTGGACCATAAGATAAGGGCTGACAATTGAGCCTGCCCACGTCTGCTCAATAGCCTTCTTGACTTTCTTCCATGCATCAGAATTCACATCTGAAGTCGGCGAAGGATTATCGCCTCCATTGACATTGATCTCTATCTTGTCGTTGTTTATGGTCTTGCGTATATATTCAACAACACTTTCTACTGTATCCTCTCCGATGAGCCTGAGGTTCATGCCTATCGTAGCTTTCGGCGGTATTACATTGTTCGCCGCGCTTCCCTGCATCTGTGTAAACGCACATGTTGTACGCATCATTGCGTTCAGCTCTCCGCCGGATTTCTTGCAGAACATGTCAAGAACAGGCTTGAAGCACCACAGGTTGGAAAAGATCATTCTGTAAAGGAAAGTGGATCTGCGACCCAGAGTATCGAACATAGCAGAGGACGGTCCGCAGAGCTGCGCCGGGAACGGATTATCTTCAAGTGCAACCACTGCACGCGACAAGTCCGAGACCGGTCCGTGCGGAAGAGGTGCAGAGGCATGTCCGCCATTGCTCTTGATGGCAAGCTCTACTTCCATGATTCCCTTCTCACCGATACCGACAAGTGCTGTCTTTTCAGCAACCCCGGGGAATACGTTTTCTACTACCGCACCGCCTTCATCCACGACCATAGCCGGGGTAATGCCCCTTTCTTTAAGCAGCTGTACGATTGAAGGCGCTCCATTCCCTGATATCTCCTCGTCACCGGAATAGGCAAAGTATATGTCATGCTCAGGTACGAATCCCTGCTCCATAAGAGTTTCAGCTGCCTCAAGAGAAGAGCAGAAAGTTATCTTTGTATCGAGCGTCCCTCTTCCCCACAGCACTCCGTCTTCGATGATCCCCGCGAAAGGATCCTTTTCCCATCCGGATTCGACTACAGGTACGACATCATAGTGTGCCATCATCACAGACGGATTGCTGCTGTCTTTTCCTTTCCAGTGGAACAACAATCCTGTCCTGTCAACACGCTCGAATGTGCAGTTCTTGAAAACATTTGGATAGAATTCCGGAAGCAAAGCTCTCAGCTTCTCGAACTCATCCTGATCCTCAAGATCATGGTTTTTATAACTTACAGTCTTACAGCGTATCAGCTGCTGCAGATGACCTACAGCACGCTCTTTGTCAAACGGGATCGGATCTGGCTCTGCCGGTTTATCATCAGTTGGCTTGAATTTCAATGTCCTGATAATGATCACAGCCAACAGCAAAACCAATGCAGCTAAAATGACATACCACAGCATCTTTAATACCTGCTTTCTTTTCTCTCTTAATCGAAGTATACATTCATTTAACTAAAAAAACAAAAAAAGAACAGATTATCTTCATCAAATCTTCACATTGACAGTTTATCATCTCAGGTAGATAAGGAAAGGAGGCGTGCTGCATACAAAACCAGCATGTTTACAATAGATGAACGAGATGAACGAATTCAATGAACAAAACAACAATGTGATCCCCAACGAGCAGACAGCTGCTCCGACTGATGAAACAAACAATACCCCCGAAGAGATCAAGCCGAACATCTACACAGCAAATAACACTCCGAAAGAAACGGTTTATCTGAGTGAAGGTGTCAGCACAAATGAATTCCGGAGCGAGTTTGGTATCCCGACTGATACTCCTAAAGCAGAGCCTGTCACGCACGGCTCGATGGATTCATCCAACACCCGTGTTTACAGCGATGCCAGATATTCAACCTCAAACTATCAGTATCAGACATACGATACTTATGACACCAACGAAAATTACAGAACGACTACTGATACCAAACTTCCGGTCTACTCCAAGGACTTCACCAAAAAGGAAACCAAAGAAAAGTCCAGAAGGCGCGGCAGCGTAGTATGGGTAGCACTTCTGTGCATCCTTCTTTCGCTTCTCAGCGGATTTGCAGGTGCCTGGGCATACAACAAATATGTAGCAAAACCAGAAACATCAGTTATTTATGAATCTGTAGCACCTGAGACCACCTCTGTTGTAAGTGATACAACAAGTCTTGCGGATGTAATAGAAAAGCTGAAACCATCTGTTGTTGAAGTACGTACCGAAGTAGTCACCTACGGTCATTTCTTCGGACAGAGCATCTCACAGGGTGCTGGAAGCGGCGTTTTCCTCACAGATGACGGATATATAGTCACAAACTTCCATGTAATCAAGAACTCCAATTCTGTTACAGTCACTACTACAGACGGGAAAGAGTATCCCGCAGAAGTTATTGGATACGATGAAGAAGAAGATCTCGCAGTAATAAAGATCGAGGGCACTGGATTCTCACCAGCAGTCATCGGCGATTCTGCGGCAGCCCGTGTAGGCGATACAGCCATCGCAATCGGAAACCCGCTCGGAACTCTTGGCGGAACTGTTACCACTGGAATCGTAAGCGCTCTTGACCGTCAGATAGAGGTCGAAGGCCAGATGATGAACCTTCTCCAGACCAATGCAGCTGTCAGCCCCGGCAACTCAGGCGGCGGACTGTTCAATGCAAAGGGAGAACTCATCGGAATCGTTAATGCAAAATCAGATGGCGAGGATGTCGAGGGACTCGGTTTTGCGATCCCCAGCAATACTGTAAAAGAAGTCACAGCAGACATAATGGAGAATAAAACAACAAGCCGTGTGTCCACTGGTCCTATCCTTGGCGTGACAGTAGTTTCTGTCAACAATGATGAAACTGCTAAACAATACAATGTGTCCCGCTACGGAATCTATATCGTCGCTGTGTCTCCTGGATACGGAAGTGAAAAAGCCGGTCTTGAGGTCGGAGACTATATCATCAGCGTCGACGGAACTGCAGTATTTGTAGCGGACGATATCTCAGAAGTCCTGAACAATCATAAAGTCGGCGATGTCGTCGAAGTACAGGTAATACGCGATAATCAGGTCAAAACTTTTAAAGTAGAACTGTTGGAATATACACACTGATACGTTTTTTCAATTAATAATGCAACAAATGGAAAACCGGATCGCAGATCGCGATCCGGTTTTCCATTTCTATACAAAATTTCTGTTAATCAATTAGCTTTCTTGAAATCATTCAAGGCATCCATCTTCTCAACAGTTTCCGCTATTGACTTCTTTTGCCACAGCAGGAAAAGGAATGCAAAGACCATAGGTATCGTCATAAACAGGTACATTCTGGAATAAGCAATTACATCCGAACCGGTAGATGCCTGCATAGCTTCGATGAGATTACCCGCAATGATCGGTCCGATCATAGAACCTACATCCATTCCTATGTAGTTTGTGCTGCCCGCTGCACCACGTTCCTCACGCAATGAGCAACGCATGGACAATGCCTGGATCGCTGACTGACTTACTCCGTATCCTAATCCTCCTATTACTGCAGCAAGCAGAAACATAGGCATGCTGTCAGAGCGAGACAAGATGATCAAACAGAAGATCAGCAACACAAATCCGGGGAACAAGACCTTATCAAATCCATATTTGTCCTGCAGTTTTCCAAAAGTCGGGCGAGTAAAGATCAATGTTACTGCATAGGCTGTAAAAAACCATCCAATATTCGGAATACCACGGACTTCTCCGTATACAGGTATATAAGAACTTATGCAGTTATAGCACATTCCGAGGAACATCATCAGAATAGCAGGTTTAATCCCGCCACGGGAGAAGATCCGATTTAGTGTTATTTTATATGGCAGGCGTTTTGTCTCAGGCTCATGAATGAAACAAGATAATATTATAGCTAAACCTGTGATAGCTGCTCCGATAAAGAATGTCTTATTAAACCCTATAGCCTCACTCAGAACAATACCAACATTAGGCCCGATCGCTTGAGCAACTGCTTGCCCCAGTGTAAATACTCCAACCCCATTTGCCAATCTGTCATCCGGTAGTGAGTTACTCGCAAGAGCCAGACAAAGCGGTGCCGTAACGCCTGCTCCGATTCCATGGAAAACACGGGAGATCATGATACTTGAGGCATTTCGGGATAGGCCATATCCCAGAAAAGCTATGAAAACGAACGACTGCATCAGGATAAGAAGCTTTTTCTTTGAAAAGCTGTCCAATGCCGGACCGGTAATAGGACGGGACAAAAGAGCAGTGAAAGCAAATACACTGACGATCACGCCAACTAATGACGGTGCGATTCCTATAGAATTTGAGTATTTGGGAACAAGGCTATTCATCATCTGCTGCCCCATCTGCTGACAGAAGTTAGCGATGAAAACACTGATGAACATCGGGTTCCAAATACTATCGGGTCTCTTGTTTGTTCCTTTATCCATATCTTCTCCCCTCTTGTTATTGCGGATCAATGGCAAGAGTTATTTTTTATTTCCTTCTCCTTTGCTTTTCAGCAATCTGCTGCTGCCTTTCCCTTCTCTTTTGCTGGGCACGCTGCTGTCTGGGAATTACCACCATCATGTAGTAAATATAGAAAGCGCCAAACACCAAAACTATAGCGTACAGTATCATTGCCGGTGTGGATGTCAGTATCGATCCGACAAAATCAAGGATCCTTGCTATAATGCTCAGTTTGATATTTTCTGTGCTGATAAGATTTACTTCTCCGATATATATGCCATCAGAAAACACTTTTGTAGTTCCAATGACCTGCCCTTCAGAAACCGGAGCCTGAATATGGTCAGGAATGTTTGTCTCAAATGTCAGTACCGGGGCATCTTCCGAAGTCTCATCTACCAGAGTCGTAAGATCTGTCTCCGTGCAAAGCATAAGATAGTCTTTTTCGGCAGCATACTTGAGTGCGATCTCAGTTACAGGTGTTCCAGCAGGAGCGACCTTTTTCATTGCCGCATATTTATACAGCCAGTCAAATGTCAGCCTCGCGTTGCTGAACACTGAGTTTCCCTGACTCCAGTGGCGAGTATCCACTTCGAACGGAGCTCCAAGGAATACACCGACGTACTCTATTCCGTCTTTTTCAGCAGAAGTTACGAAGCATCTTCCGGATTCATCGATAGTACCTGTCTTTATTCCGTGAATATAAGATGTATAATACCCGGAATTAGGATCCTGCATCTTGTTCGTTGTGATGAGATCTCTTTCGTAGTGCTTGTTAGTTTCCGGGAGAGTGTATCTCGCCATACTGGCGATCTCCATGAAATACGGAACAGTCATAGCCCATTCAGTGATCTTGTACAGGTCTTCCGCTGTGGTATAGTGATCCGCGTCATACAGACCATGGGGATTAACAAAGTGGGTTCCGGTGCACCCAAGATATCTCGCCTTCATATTCATCTTATCGATGAAATCATCTCTTCCGTAGAAGTGAGCCACAGTGGACGCTGCCTCATTTGCGGACTGCAGAAGCATACAGCATACGAGATCATACATCGTCATTTCTTCGCTTCCTGCCAAACCGGCATTGGAGATGTTGATACCCTCGAACTCGATCCAGACTCCGTTTGGAACTGTGACGATAGTGTTCATAGGATCAGGACACATCTCAAGCGCCAGCGCCGCTGTCATGATCTTCGTGCATGATGCCGGATACATCTGCTTAGTGGCATTTTTCTGGTAAACTACACGGCCTGTGTTTGTATTGACCACATATGCTGCTTCAGCTGTAACATCGACCCCCAAAGAGATCTCCGTTGCAGATGCGCAGCAGGAATAGACCGGTGCTGTAAATACAATGAATACCAGCAGCACCGCTATCGTTTTTTTAACAAACGAACACATCTTATCCATTCTTCGCCTTTTTAATTGAAAGACTTATTCTTTTCTTTTCCGGATCTACCCCTAGGACATAAGTATCCAGCACATCGCCGACTTTCACCGCTTCTGACGGATGTTTGATGTATTTATTGGAGATCTCAGATATATGCACAAGACCATCCTGGTGAACACCGATGTCGACGAAACACCCAAAGTCAACGACGTTCCTTACAGTCCCGCGCATAATCATACCTGGTTTCAGGTCCTCCATCTTCATGACGTCTGTGCGCAGCATCGTAGGCGGCAACTCGTCTCTCGGATCTCTTCCGGGCTTTGCCAGTTCTTTTACTATGTCTCTGATAGTCGGTACACCTATACCGCATTGATCCGATATCTTATCCTCACCTACCAGTTTTATCCTTGCATTGAGACTGTCTGCTGCTCCCTCAGAAACATCTTCAAGATCCAGTCCGCAGAGCGTCAGCAGTTTACGTGTCGCCTCATAGCTCTCCGGGTGAACTCCCGTGTGATCAAGCACATTTGCGCTCTCCGGCACACGGAGGAATCCTGCACACTGTTCGTATGCTTTAGGTCCGATCCCTGATACTTTCATCAGAGAATCCCTGTCATGGAAGATACCGTTGCTCTCCCTGTAAGATACTATATTTTTAGCCGTCTTGGAAGAGAGTCCTGAAACTCTTGCCAGCAAAGACGGAGAGGCGGTATTCAGATCTACTCCTACAGCGTTTACGCAGTCTTCAACAACACCGGACAGAGTCTCATCCAGTCTTGCCTGAGGCATGTCATGCTGATACTGCCCGACTCCGATTGCCTTCGGATCTATTTTTACCAGTTCTGCCAGCGGATCCTGCAGTCTTCTTGCGATCGACACAGCGGACCTCAGCGAAACATCATATTGCGGGAATTCCTCTGCTCCTAATTTCGACGCTGAATAAACAGATGCGCCTGCCTCATTGACCATCATGTATGCCACACCTGGCATATCAGATATCATATCGGCTACAAATATCTCAGATTCCTTAGACGCTGTTCCGTTTCCTATTGCGATGGCAGTGACATTGTTCCTGCGTATCATTCCGCTGAGAATCTTTTTAGCTTCTTCAGTCTTGTTGTGCGGAGGTGTGGGATATACGACACCTGTCTCCAGGACTTTGCCTGTCTCATCCACTACAGCTATCTTGCATCCTGTACGGTATGCAGGGTCAAAGCCCATTGTTACTTTATTCTTTACAGGAGGCTGCATCAGCAATGGTTTTAAGTTCAGTCCGAACATATGGATAGCCTGTTCGGATGCCATATCTGTAAGCTCATTGCGGATCTCCCTCTCTACTGAAGGGAAGATCAGCCTGGAGTATGCATCTTCCGCGCATGCGCCAACGAATTCTCCGCTGATACTGTCTTCTTTGCTCACGGAGTGGTTTTTGACGATAGCAAGCGCTGCAGGCTCATCGACCTCTACAGATATTTTCAGGAACTTTTCAGTTTCTCCCCTGTTTATAGCCAGCACTCTGTGGCTTGGTATCTTCCCAACCGCTTCGGAATAATCATAGTAAAGCCTGTAAACGCTGTCTTCTTCTGTAGTTCCCTTGGATACTACAAGACCGGCTTTATGGATAAGATCCTTAAGTAATCTGCGTATCTCAGCATCATCTGAGATCTTCTCCGCGATAATATCACCTGCTCCGGCGAGAGCTTCTTCTGTATTCTCTACTCCTTTTTCTGGATCGATAAACTGGGAAGCGATCTCTTCGATCGAGCCCTCTTTCAGTTCCTGGGCAAACAAAATATCTGCAAGCGGCTCCAACCCCTTTTCCTTAGCGACAGTCGCCCTTGTTCTCCTCTTCTGTTTGTACGGGCGGTAGAGGTCTTCAAGAACAGCCTGTGTCTCCGCCGCCTCTATCTGAGCCTGCAATTCTTCTGTAAGTTTCCCCTGTTCCTCGATGGAACGCAGGACCTCTTCTTTTCTCTTATCCAAATTCCTCAGATACGTGAGCCTGTCCGCAATGGATCTTATGAGCTGATCGTCCATAGTCCCATGCTGCTCTTTTCTGTATCTGGCAATAAACGGAACGGTGTTTCCCTCATCCAGAAGGTTGATAACATTCTCTACATGATTGAGTTTCTGCCCGAATTCCTGAGCAAGTATTTCTGCATGTTTATCCATACATATCCTCTTCAGTTCATAGTCAGTTCAGCATTGTCAAAAAGCTGTTCGACTTTATTTTTCATTAAAGGGTACATCCCCAGATCAGGTGATTCCTGTACCAGTGACTCCGCAGCCTCATTGGCTGAATACAGAATCTTTTCATCATCAGCTATATGAGCTACAGTGAGGTTCGGAAGACCGTGCTGTCTGTTTCCAATAAAGTCTCCTGGTCCCCTCATCCTGAGGTCCTCATTTGCTATAACAAAACCGTCATCTGTTTCGGTAAGGAGCTTCAGTCTCTCCCCTGCGGTTCCGCTGTCTTTAGAGGATACCAAAACGCACCAGCTCTGTAAATCTCCTCTTCCCACACGCCCTCTCAGCTGATGCAATGTTGAAAGACCGAACCTTTCAGCGTTCTCAACTATCATCACTGTAGCATTAGGGCAGTCAACACCGACTTCAATTACAGTGGTTGAAACAAGGACTTTGATCTTTCCTTCCTGAAAGTCATTCATTATCCTCGTTTTCTCTTCAGAAGTCTGTTTCCCGTGAAGCAATGCAATCGGTATACCCTTTAACTGTTCATTGCTTATCTTTTCATAGTATTGAGTTGCAGACACAGCGGCTTCGCCAAGAGCTTCACTGTCTTCCACAAGCGGGCACACTATATATACCTGCTGCCCTTCCTCCACTGTTTTACGGACAAACCCGAGATATCTCTCGCGGTACGTGTCATTCACGAGTATCGTCTTAACAGGGCTTCTGCCTGCAGGCATCTCGTCAAGGATAGAAATATCCAGGTCTCCGTACATAATAAGTGATAGAGTTCTCGGAATGGGGGTAGCTGACATGACCAGTGTATGCGGAAGATCACCTTTTCTGGATAGGGCAGCTCTCTGATCCACACCGAACCTGTGCTGCTCGTCTGTGACCACGAATCCCAGCCTGTGGTACTTGACATCTTCAGAGATCAGAGCATGCGTTCCGACTATAAGATCCGCATTCCCGTTCGCTATCTGCTTCAGCAATTCAGATCTCTGTTTGCCTTTCACAGAACTTGTCAGTAGACCAACGGTCATATCAAACGGCTCAAGCATCTTTCGGAATGTCTCCGCATGCTGTGTGGCGAGGACTTCAGTAGGTGCCATGACAGCACTCTGGAACCCGTTCTTTGCAGCAAGATAAACTGCTCCTGCTGCGACAGCCGTCTTTCCGCTTCCGACATCTCCCTGCAGAAGTCTAGCCATCGGTTCATTTTTTGAAAGATCTGACGCTATCTCTTTCAAAGACCGCTTCTGTGCGTCTGTCATCCTGAAAGGCAGAGAATCACAAAAAGCATCGGTATCTGTAAAAGAGAAAGCGTTGTTACTCTGAGTCCGCTTGCGTTCTCTTCTGAGTTTCATGCCTACCGAGAGAGTGAACAGCTCTTCGAAGACGAGCCTGCGTTTAGCCTCTGTCATCCTGCTCTCATTGTCAGGAAAATGGATCTGTCTTATCGCTGTGTCACGGTCCATAAAGCCATAACGGTCCAGTATCATTTTGGGGATGAACTCGTCTATCCTGCACAGCGGATCCGACAGTATTGTCCGCACATTGGCTGATATCATTCTGGAAGATAATCCTTCGGTGAGCGGGTACTGGGGCACCATGCCCTCGAGTTCTTCCTCCTGTACCAGCACCGGATTCGTCATCTGCTTTCTTAACAGGTCTCCCTGCAGCCTTCCGTAGAAATAGTATTCCTCTCCTACATTCAGCTTTTGTGTGACAAAAGGATTGTTGAAATATACAAGTTCGATATCCGTTCCTGACTCTGTGGATGCGTATACTCTGCTTATCTTTCGCCCACCCTGAGTGCGTACTGTTGGTGTCTTCCTGTCTACGACAGCTTTTACCGTAACGTAGTCCATAAGGTTATGTTCGGAAAGATCAGCGCTTTCTGAGTAATCAAGATAGCCTCGCGGATAATGCCTGAGCAGATCCTCGAATGTAAAGATCTTCATCTTCTCATACATGGCAGCGCGTTTCTGTCCGACGCCTTTCAGACGCCGGATATTTTGCGAAAGATAACTGTTTTCCAAGCTATTTGCCATAATCCCTACATTCACAGATTAGCCGCCTTCCGCGCAATGCAGAAAGCGGCATAATATTTTATTGTTGTTTTTATTTTGCGTAGTCGATCGCGCGGCTCTCCCTGATGACATTTACTTTAACCTGTCCGGGGTAGCTCAGCTCACTCTCGATCTGTGCGCAGATATCGTGTGCGACTACTGCCAAGCGATCATCAGATACCTTTTCAGGTTTGACGAAGATACGTACCTCTCTGCCGGCCTGGATTGCGAAAGAACTCTCAACTCCATCATAGGAATTGGCGATCTCTTCAAGTTTGGAGAGTCTGTTGATATAGCTCTCCAGGTTTTCACTTCTTGCGCCTGGTCTGGAAGCTGAGATAGCGTCTGCCGCCATTATGATGTATGCAAGAGGTGTTGCCGGTTCAACATCGTTATGATGTGCTTCAATGGCGTGGATGACTTCATTGCTCTCCTTGAATCTCTTTGCGATCTCAACACCGAGCTGAACGTGTGTTCCCTCATACTCGTGGTCGACCGCTTTGCCGATATCGTGGAGCAATCCCGCGCGTTTTGCGACGGAAGGATTGATCCCCAGCTCTGATGCGATCAGTCCGGAAAGCAGTGCTACTTCCTTGCTGTGGTTCAGAACGTTCTGACCGTAGCTGGTCCTGTAATAAAGTCTTCCGAGTATCTTGATAAGATCAGGATGAAGTCCATGGACACCCACTTCAAGAACAGCGCCTTCGCCTTCTTTCTTGATCTTTGTCTCTACTTCTTTCTTTGCTTTTTCCAGGCAGTCTTCAATTCTTGCAGGGTGGATACGTCCGTCCTGAATGAGTATCTCAAGGGTTACACGGGCGATCTCTCTGCGTACAGGATCGAAGCATGAGATAGCGATCGCTTCAGGAGTATCATCTATGATAAGGTCGGCACCTGTAGCGCTTTCGATAGCACGGATGTTCCTTCCCTCACGGCCTATGATCCTTCCCTTCATCTCATCATTGGGAAGTGCCACAACAGAGACTGTGGATTCAGATGAGTGGTCTGCAGCGCATCTTGCGATCGCGATGGAAAGGATGTTGCGGGCCATTGTATCGCTTTCATCCTGCAATTCCTGATTGAACGCGTTTATGCGCAGCGCTTTTTCATGATCGAGCGTCTGATCCATCTTGGCGAGCAGTATCTCTCTTGCCTGATCCTGGGTGTAACCTGAGATCTTCTCAAGCGTATCCAGCTGCTGTGCTTTGATGTCTTCCGCTTCCTTGATCCTCTGCTCAAGCGTCTCGCTTCTTTTCTGAAGTCTTGTAGCCTCAGCATCGATCTTTTCCTGTTTCTTGTCTAATGCTTCTTCTTTCTGGTTCAGACGGCGTTCCTGTCCCTGCACCTCAGACCTGCGGTCACGCAGTTCCTTGTCAGATTCGGCACGCATCTTATATATTTCGTCTTTAGCCTCAAGAATTACTTCTTTTCTTCGCTGTTCAGCGGATCTTATTGCATCATTAACGAGGCGCGTCGCTTCCGCTTCGGCAGATCCGATCTTAGCTTCAGCAACTTTACGCCTATGAACAGTTCCTAAATAAAAACAGGCAATGCCTGCAACTAATGCTGCAACGATTGCTGAAACAACGGCTGTTGTCATGGTTACCATTTGTTTCAGAACCTCTCAGTAATTGAATTGTTATATATTCAAAACGCAGTCCATATTGTACTGGGTTCAAAAATATCCGTATACATTGTAATAAATAGTTATGGCAAATGTCAAACTGGTAGCAATTCTTGACTTATAGTGTGCAGTATGGTATCCTATGACCGATTCGAAGAAGCGGACACGTTCTGATACATGATTTCTTCAGAGAGCATCCGGTAGCTGTGAAGGATGCAGAATAGTGATCAGGATACCACCGCGGAGAACTGTCTGCGAACAGACAGCGGCGAAGGCCGTTAAGACTTTCGAGTGACACCGAAAGGTGTAATTCGGGTGGAACCGTGGAGTTATGCTTCACCCCGATGTTGGGGTGGAGTTTTTTTATTTTATTTTTGGAGGATTAATATGGAGAACATCAAACTGACATTGCGCGGAGATGTAAGAGAATATCAAAGCGGAGTAACAGCTTTTGAGGTTGCACAGAGCATCGGAGCCGGTCTTGCTAAAGCAGCCTGTGCAGCAAAACTAAATGACAAAGTAATAGATCTTCGTACACCTATCACTGAAGATGCTGAACTGTCGATCTTGACATTTGATGATCCTGACGGAAAACATGCTTACTGGCACAGTTCATCCCACGTTCTGGCCCAAGCCATCCAGCATCTGTATCCGCAGACACTGTTCACGATCGGTCCCGCCATCGAGAATGGATTCTATTACGATATCGACTGTAATGTCACATTCACTCCGGAGATCCTGGAAGAGATAGAAAAAGAGATGGTCAAGATCATTAAAGCTGATTATCCTATTGACCGCTATGTTCTCTCCAGGGAAGATGCTCTTGAAAAGATGAAGGACAACCCCTATAAGGTCGAACTCATAAACGATCTCCCCGAGGGTGAAGATATTTCCTTCTATTCACAGGGCGATTTTACTGACCTTTGCGTTGGACCTCACGTCATGAGCACAGGCCGTATCGGCGCAGTCAAACTTCTGAATGTAACAGGCGCATACTGGAGAGCAGATGCAAAGAATAAGATGCTGCAGAGAGTTTATGGTATTTCCTTCCCTAAAGCGTCTCAGCTTAACGAATATATTGAGAAACTTGAAGAAGCCAAGAAACGCGATCACCGCCGCCTCGGAAAAGAGCTTGGTCTGTTTGCGCTGATGGACGAAGGCCCTGGCTTCCCATTCTTCCTTCCGAAAGGAATGGTTCTGAGAAATACTCTTATAGACTATTGGCGTGAAGTTCATAAACGCTATGGCTATGTTGAGATCTCAACACCGATCATCCTCAACCAGGAACTCTGGCATCGCAGCGGTCACTGGGATCATTACAAAGATAATATGTATACCACTGTTATTGATGATCAGGATTATGCGGTCAAACCGATGAACTGCCCCGGTGGCATGCTTGTGTATAAACTTCAGCCGCACTCATACCGCGAACTGCCGCTTCGTGTAGCAGAGCTTGGTCTAGTTCACCGCCATGAGTTATCCGGTGCACTGCATGGATTATTCCGTGTACGCTGCTTCACACAGGATGATGCTCATATCTTTATGACACGTGATCAGATGAAAGAAGAGATCCAGAATGTCGTTCGTCTGTTTGATGAGGTCTATGGGCTGTTTGGTCTGCCTTACAAGATCGAACTTTCTACTATGCCCGAAGATCATATGGGTGAACTTGAAGACTGGCAGTTTGCCGAGCAGACACTTAGCGAAGCAATAACTGAAATGGGTAAGAGCTTTGAGATCAACGAAGGAGACGGTGCTTTCTACGGGCCAAAACTCGACTTCCATCTGCAGGATTCACTTGACCGTACATGGCAGTGCGGCACAGTCCAGCTTGACTTCCAGATGCCTGAGCGCTTCGAACTTGAGTACGTCGGCGATGACGGCGATAAACACCGTCCGGTAATGCTTCACCGAGTTGTTCTTGGCTCCATAGAGCGTTTTATCGGCGTTATCACAGAGCATTTTGCCGGCGCATTCCCGACGTGGCTCGCTCCGGTCCAGGTAATGGTAATCCCGATCTCAGAGAAACATCTCGAGTATGCTTCTAAAGTCAAGAAAGCTCTTGATGATGCAGGCCTACGCGCCGAAGTGGACGATAGAAATGAGAAGATGGGATACAAGATCCGCGAAGCGCAGCTTCAGAAAATCCCGTACATGTTCGTTGTCGGTGATAAAGAAGCTGAGAGCGGCACAGTTTCCCTCAGATCCAGAAAGGATGGCGACAAAGGAGCTGTTGAGCTTTCTGAAGCTATCAGCAGGATCGCAGAAGAAAACCGCAGCCGTTCGCTGTAATTCTATTAGATTTAATCAGGAAAGAGGTCGGGCAACCGGCCTCTTTTTATAGTCATAAACATTAACGCGATCTGATTTTTCTTGACAACAAATATAAGTGCAATTGTATAATTTCCTCTGTTAGTGTTTTATCGTGCTAACTCGCGAAAGGAAAAGCAATGGTTAACAGAGGGTCGTATCTTGTTCCGGATTTCTATAAAGAGTTCGCGTGCAAATGCGGTGACTGCCGGATAAGCTGTTGTGAAGGATGGGATATATCTATATCTCAAAAAGAATATTATGACATTTTAAGTCTGGAAACATCTGAGGAGTTAGGTTCCAGGATTATGCGTGCTTTCTATATTCCGAAGGATGCTGATCCGGAGCGGTTTGCAGTTCTGAACCATGACTGGCTTGGGAGATGCCCTTTACGAGGTGAAGATGGTCTTTGTCTTCTCCAGGTTGAAAAGGGAGAAAACGCTATTCCTCAGCTATGCAGACAGTACCCAAGAAGCATACGTCCTGAACTGTCCGAAGCTACACTATCCAACAGTTGCGAAGGAATCATTGAGCTCCTTCTTAACAGGACCACTCCCATCAAGTACGTGATGGAAGATCTTCCTTATGAGAGTGAAGGACACGAAGCTCCAGATAGATTCGCTTTAAGGATGCAGTGTATAGGTATACTGCAGGACAGGCATTCTTCGCTAAAGGAAAGCTTGCTTTCTCTGGGGAATCTCATATGCGGTAAACAGCCTAGCGGCCGATCATTTGAAGACTGTCTTTCTGCGCTTATGCCTTTCTGTGATCTGTATGCAGAGGTCAGCCCAAGCATTTCCGATTACTGCGTATACGCAAAAAAGAACCTGGAAGGCATTACAGGCGAAGATTATAAAAACAGATATCGCACTCTGATTAACATGGCTCCGAATATGGACCTTACTCTGGAGAACCTGCTTATCAATCACATGTTCTATGAGAAATTTCCTTATTCCGAAACAAGAGAGAACGAGGAAGAGGAATTTGTCAGCATGTGCGGACTTATTGCCTTTATCGATCTCCTGATAACCGGGAATTCGGACAGAATCTCCTGCCGAGACGATCTCGTTGATCTTTTGTCACATTCCTTTAGGATGATTGAGCACACATCGTTCCATCACAATGCGCATCTGCTCCTGTCTCAGGCAGGGTTTGACGATCCCGCAGATGCAATGTATCTTGTTTTCCTCTAATATTATTAATCGTGCTGAAAAGCCGGTCACCATTAAAGGCGACCGGCTTCTTCGTTTCAGTTTTCTTCTTTTTCTGTTTCTTTCTTTTCAGGCGCTTTCTTCTTAGGCCTGTCACAGCGCTGATACAGGACTGTCAATTCGAGGATCTTCTCTGCCAGAGCATCAGTTATCTGACCGGATTTCAGCCTCCATGTCCAGTTGTTTCCTGCTGTACCCGGAGTATTTACTCTTCCTTCGCTTCCTATGCCAAGGTAATCCTGGATCTGAGCTATAAACAGCATGGACACAGAAGACATCGCGCAGCGGATAAGGGCATCAGGGAGATCCTTAATATCCTTGACTCCCAGATACTTACAAGCGTGCTCTACTTCTTTCCTGTCGCCACTCTCTATCCATCCAATAAGTGTATCGTTGTCATGCGTTCCTATATAGCAGATGCTGTTCTTAACATGGTTATGCGGGAGATAGTCACTGTAAGAGTCAACGCCCCACGCGAATTCCATGACCCTCATTCCCGGCCACGCAGAATCCTTGAGCAGTTCTGCAACCTCAGGAGTGATATATCCCAGGTCTTCAGCAATAAATTTCAATCCATGGAACCAGCTGTTCAGAATGCTCACAAGTTTATTGCCTGGGCCCTTGACCCATTTGCCGTTCTTGGCAGTCTTTTCTGTCGCAGGGACGGCCCAGTAACTCTCGAGTCCACGGAAATGATCAAAACGGACCATATCGTACCGCTTCGCTGCTCCGTCTATCCTACGGATCCACCAGCCAAAACCATCTTTCTCCATGGCATCCCAGTCATACAAGGGATTGCCCCAAAGCTGACCGTCTTCAGTGAATGCATCCGGCGGAACTCCGGCCACCTTGACAGGAACGTTCTTCTCGTCAAGCTGGAAGAAACGAGGTTCTGCCCATACATCAGCTGAATCAAGCGCAACATAGATCGGTACGTCACCGATAATGGATACTCCGTTCTTGTGCGCATACTCCTTCAGTCTGCTCCACTGGCCATCAAACAGGAACTGGATATACTCATAGAAAAGGATATCCCCATGCAGTTTCTCCGTATATTTCCTCACTGCATCAGATTTACGCATCCGGATATCTTCATCATCCCATTCGGTCCAGCTCTTCATGCCGAAATATGACTTTATTGCCATGAACTGCGCATAGGTCTCAACCCAGGGATTCTCTCGGACAAACAGATCAAACGCTCTGCGGTCACCTGCCAGACCTCTTTCAGCTGCAAGTCTCAGGACATCAAAACGGCTGTTGAATATTGCACCGTAATCGACGTGATCCTCTTCGCTGCCCCAAAATCTTTCCTCTATCTCCTCTTTATTCAGAAGCCCCTTTTCTACCAATTCATCAAGATCAATGAAATACGGGTTTCCTGCAAAGATAGAAAAACTTTGATATGGTGAATCCCCATAGCTCGTAGGTCCTATAGGCAATACCTGCCACCAGCTCTGACCAGAGTTTTTCAGAAAATCTATAAAATCATAAGCTTCTTTGCCAAGTGTTCCGATACCATACGGTGACGGCAATGAAGAGATCGGCAAAAGAATACCGCTGCTTCTCTTTACCATAGACAAGCCCCTTCCTTATTTATGATATTTTATTCCCATATTTATTGTTTCTGCTCTGTATAACTGTTCGAGCAGGATCATCCTTGCCATTTGATGAGGGAAAGTCATCCTTCCCATAGACAGTTTTACTGAGCATGCTTTTTTCACTTCTTCTGAAAGCCCGGCAGACCCTCCGATCACAAAGACGATCTTAGATGTTGTGTTTTTCGTGTTCTGCAACAGGCCAGCCAGTTCTTCAGAGGAGTACTCTTTCCCTTCCACACATAAAGCTATCTTCAGCGCGTTGGGGTTCTCATTGATCAGACGGAGAATCTGCTCCCCTTCCCTTCTGACCGCTTCATGTCTGTTTGCCTCGCTGTCCTCAGTTATCCTGTATTCTGGTATTTCAATAATAACGACTTTATCAAACGCTCTGAGGCGCTTTTTATATTCCTCAGCACCAGCTTGGAACCATTTCTGCGACATCTTTCCTATGCAGATAATCTGTATCGTCAGCATTCCGATATCCTCCATATCTTACTTATGGAGTATCTCGGTGCTGATTTCACTTCACAGCAGTCTTCCGCCAGTTCATAATCTTCCAGTGTGCTGAATATCCTTGTTACCGCTTTTGCAGGTGTATTGTTCTCCTCAGACAGGTGCATCAATACAAGGTGTTTCAGACCGGAATTGACCAGTTTCACCGCTGTTTCTGCGCACTCTCCGTTGCTCAGATGTCCCTGCGGCCCTGCTATCCTTGCTTTAAGATCTGCTGGATACCGTCCATCCCTGAGCATTCTCTCATCATAATTCGATTCAAGTGCGACCAACTGACATCCCATAAGATTCGACAGCACTTCATCATCCACTTTTCCAAGGTCAGTAGCTACACCGATATGCGCTAACCCATTATCGATCCTGAATCCGCTGCATGTTGCACTGTCATGCGACGTGCAGAAAGGGGTCACAGTGAAATTCCCTATAGAAAACGGCACGCCGTGAGTAAATTGGTGGAATTCCTGGTTATCTGAAGTCAGGCGTCTTGAGTCAAGAAAGTTGATAGTCTCTTTCGTCCCGTATATAGGCACGGGATAATGCTTGCAGTATACCTGGATCCCTCCGATATGGTCGCTGTGCTCATGGGTGATCAGAATAGCGCTCAAAGAACTGGCAGGCAATCCAAGCTCTCCAAGAGCAAATATCGTCTTCCTGCAGCTTGCACCCATATCGATCAGCAGTACTGCGCTGTCATCCCACACCACAGTACTGTTTCCCGAACTTCCGCTGTATAACGTTGCAAAGTGTACCATTATCTCAAATTCAAGAAAGCGAAGGAATCATCCTTCGCTGTTTCTTTATGCTTCCTGTTGTACTATTTGTTCTTCTAAGTCTTCGACACGCTCTATATCAGCGCCAAGTGCTCTGAGCTTTCCGACAAAGTCCTCATATCCTCTGTCGATATATTCCACTCCCCTGACCTCAGTCATCCCGTCTGCACAAAGCCCGGCAATAACCATAGCCGCTCCTGCACGGAGGTCTGTAGATACGACAG
This sequence comes from Oscillospiraceae bacterium, assembly GCA_017432285.1. GTDB lineage: Bacteria > Bacillota > Clostridia > Oscillospirales > Ruminococcaceae > RUG11783. Next base: position 165,050 of record JAFRJM010000010.1, read on the forward strand.
GAGCTCCGGAGAACTTGCTTACGCCAGAAATTATAGCTGTCTTTCCTTCTACAGAGAATCTCGCTCCCATTCTGCGAAGCTCATCCGCATACCTGAATCTGTTGCTCCAGATCCCTTCCTGTATGACAGATGTTCCCTCTGCCAGCGCCAGCAGCACGCTCGCCTGCGGTGTCATATCTGTGGGAAACCCAGGGTGAGGCATCGTTCTGAGGTTAGTAGCCAGTAATGGACCGCGGCGGCGAACATATGCACATTCCTCATCCAGAGTGATTTCTCCGCCCATTTCCCTTATACGTGACACTATCGTCTCAAGGTGTTTGGGCGTGATGTTGTCTATTTCGACATCTCCGCCGGTAGCTACTGCCGCAGCAATGAATGTGCCTGCTTCTATCTGATCAGGAATGATGGAGTATTCCACACCGCGCAGATGTTTGACACCGTTTATCTTTATAGTATCTGTACCTGCACCGCGGATATCGGCTCCCATCATGTTCAGTATGTTCGCCACATCGACAACGTGAGGCTCTTTTGCCACGTTCTGAAGCACAGTTCTGCCTTCCGCCTTACATGCAGCAAGCATAGCGTTTATGGTAGCACCAACAGAAACGATGTCAAAGATGACCTGATTACCTTTAAGGCCGCGTCCGGAGTCGCAGTAGACCATTCCGTGGTCGACGACGCATTCACATCCCAAAGCCATGAATGCCTTAAGGTGCTGGTCGATCGGACGCGCTCCGAGGTTGCAGCCACCCGGAAGAGCTACTGCAGCTTTGCCGAAACGTGAAAGCATGGCGCCAAGAAAATAGTAACTGGCGCGCATCCTTCTGGCTTCTTCGTGCTCGATGACTGAAGAAACAAGGCCTCTGCCGTCAAGATAATATTCGTGTTTTCCCGTCATCCGGACATCCACACCCATACTGGACATTATCTCCAGCAGGATATGAACATCGCTGATGTCAGGAACGTTTTGGATTGTACACGGCCCTTCAGCCATTATAGTAGCAGGAAGAATGGCAACAGCTGCGTTCTTTGCGCCGCCTATATCTACCTTCCCATGTAACGGCCTTCCGCCGCGAATCACAAGCTTATCCAAAAAAGTATTTCCTTTCTTTTAACTAATATAACCACGGTGCAGGGTCTACACGTCCGCTGTAACCGCCGCCTATTCGCACCTCAAAGTGCAGGTGGCTTCCTGTTGAGTTACCTGTAGAGCCCATCAGCCCTATCAGCTGTCCCTTCGACACGACCTCTCCTACTTCGACCAGCCTCTGGTTCATATGTCCGTAGAGTGTCGCTATTCCGTTCTGGTGATCTATTATTACGTATCTTCCGTAACCGACTGTCGTATCCTGAGATACTATGACTACGCCGTTATCCGCAGCATAGATAGGAGTATTGTAGCTATTCCATATATCCATTCCGCCATGTCCGTTTCCGAATCCCCTGGAGATACCGCCTCCGGGTCCGGTAGGCCAAGTAAATGATCCCGTACCTATTCCTGACCCTCCTCCAGCTCCGCTAGTGCCGATGATTATCTCACGGTTCACAGGCTCTTTTGTGACCTCGTCGCTGATTACAGACCGGGATACCTCAGCTCCGTTTTCATAAACGATCTCCGTAGTGATCGTCCGCTCTCCATCTTCACCGTATGATGAATACCAGAAATATCCTGCAGAGAAACGGCTGTCTCTGGTGATCACTGATTTGTATGCAATTCGTTCTGTCCTTACTACTGTCCTTGTCGTCTTTACCGTAATGACTGACTCTTCCTGAGCTACCAGAAGTTTTGTGTCGTCTTCCAAAGTTTCTTTAAGCAGCTGTTCTGAGTTCAAACTCACAAGCTGATCTACGGTGATCCCGTTCTGAGATGCAATAGTTGAGAGACTTTCGCCTCTCTTTGCGTTATAGTACAGATCCTGAGGCTCTGTTGAGTTTACAAGAGAATCAAGGTCATCATAGGACACGACTGAGCTCGCCGGATACACTCCGGGAACCAGTGTAACATCTCTGGAGAATTTCACCTCAACATCGTCCCCGAGCGTAGAAGCAAATTCGATATAAGGCTCTATCACTTCATCCAGATCTTCCTGCAGAAGATCTCCAGCAGTTGTAGCGCCGTAGAACTGACCGCCAACATATAGGCCTGTGGCCTCCATGATCTCTGTTCCGGAAGCAGACAGTAGTCTGTTTGCAAGAACATCCTGAGTAGACAATTCGGACGGAGAAACAACAGCCATAGTGAGTGAGGCTTTAGGAGTCCACTTCTCTTCACCTACATCTACAAGCCTGCTGTCGATTATATCCACAGCAGAATCATATACAGCCTCGTCAGTAACATATCCTACCTGCTGGCCGTTATATGAGACTCGGATAGCATAATTCAGTGAAAGGACCGTTTTTACTGTATAAACACACAGCAAGCAACATAGAACCGGAAGAACATAGCTGAAGAATCTCTCAACTGTATACTTGTTTCTCTCCCATCCGTACCTAAAGAACGCTCTGACCCTCTCCCGTATCATTCTGAACGGAAGGCCGCGCATCTCTTTAAGTATGGAGAACAGACCGCGAATGCTGCTGAACAGTTTAATGAATGGATTCACCAGATCACCAAGAACACCAAGCAACGTTGATATCAACGCTGCAAGGAATCTGCTTATCCAGGAATACACACGCTTGACAACGGCCTTGAAACCGTGCCGTATCAAACGCCATATGTGCTTCTCCTCCCGCTCGACTCTGGCACCTATCAGATAAAAGAACTGTCCTATGTTTGCATGAACATGATCATAGATACGCGAAACCAGGACCCGCTGTCTTCTGTGATATCCAGCGGACCTGTTATATGCAAAATGATTACGTTTTCCTAGTGTATATGCCATAAAGCGACACTTTCCATCTTAAGCCTAAAACTATGTAATTATAACACAGATGAATCCATATTTCATGCAAACTTTGTGAACAACAGCCTAAACAAAGCAGATGCGGGACCGCCTGTGACAGCGTCCCGCATATTATGCAATTAGAATAACCTAGTTGTCGAAACCGTAGATGTCTTCGAACACTCTTTCCCCTACAGCGGCATACCCCAGTTTTTCTCTGGCTATTCGTTCAATGATCTCTTCATCTGATCCGTTAAGAATACGTACCAGTTCATCATTTTCCTGCCTTGCTACAGCTATTTCAGCCATTACTGCCTCGAGCTTCTCTTCCTGCTGGTGGAGCCTCCACCTTACTGAAATAACAGCGATAAGGAGATAGATACAGGCGACAGAAAGAATAGTCAGCACAAGCCTGCGGCGGAACTGCTTAGCCTGCCGTGCCTTAACTTCGATAGAATCTGCTTTTCTTTCTCTTGCCATAAACCTTATAGCATCCTGTACATGGTCTTGGCCATGTCTTTTGACTGATTTTCCTGTACTGCAGTGATCTCAAATTTAATGAGTCCGTCGCCCATCTTGATCTCGACGACATCGCCGACCTGAACATTATACGAAGCTTTTACCGGTCTTCCGTTGACAGTCACACGGTCGGCGTCACACACTTCGTTTGCCACAGTTCTGCGCTTAATTATCCTACTTACTTTTAAATATTTGTCAATTCTCATGTGGAAAAATGAAGCCCCAAGAAGAACTTGGGGCACAAGAAAACATTGTCTCTATTATTTTACAGCGTCTTTCAGGGCTTTGCCTGCTGCAAACTTCGGAACTCTGGTCTCTTTAACCTCAACCTTTGCACCGGTCATGGGGTTAATAGCGGTGCGGGCAGCGCGGCGTTTTGCCTCAAAACTTCCGAATCCAACGACCTGGACCTTCTCACCTTTTACGAGAGCTTCTGTAATAGCTTCAAATGTAGCTTTAACTGCCTTCTCTGAATCCTTCTTTGTTAAACCAGCCTTGTCAGCAACAAGTGCTACGAGTTCAGCTTTTGTCATTTTAATAATTCTCCTTAATAATTCTTTATATATTTGATACGATTTCACATATCTTAAAAATCGTATAATAACAAATTAGTTTAATCTTGAAACTTAAAATAGTTTACTTTAAAATGCCGATTTTTTCAAGTATTCCGGCGATTTTCTCACCTTTTGGAATTGTTGATAACGTCTCTTTGGTAAGGATGTTTAATTTTATTGTCAAAAGAAGATAAAACAGTCCCGCAATGCCCACACTGAGCACTATGATAACGCGTCCCGGATGGATCTTCTCAAGACCCATGTAGCACAGCCTCGCAACCGCTCCTGTAGCAACTCCAGCGATTATCGGTTTTATTAGTGCCTCGACGTAATTGATCTGCAGCCCTGAATATTTAACCAGCAGGTACAATCCCACTATCCCTGTCAGTGTAAAACAGCACAGGTTACCGAGAGGAGCGGCCTTTATGTTGAGTTCGGGGATCGCAATGAATATATAGTTGGTAACGACCTTTACGACGCATCCTGCCACCATAAGCTTTACCGGAACGTCGATCTTCCCGATTGCCTGCAGCATCGTATTGACAGAACTGGTCAGGCTTGAAAATACCGCAGCAACACCAAGAACAGTCAGCATCGGAGCTGCAAGCTGAGACCCGACAGGAAGAGAAGGATACAGCAGATTCAGAAGAGGAAGCGCCATGAACGCCATACCGAATCCCGCTGGTGCAGCAATAAGCATCGTGGTCGTCAATGTCTGTTCCACGCTTTTCTTGACACCAGCCATATCACCACTGCTGTATGCCCCCGCTATATGAGGCAGCGCACTGGTACCGAATGTAGCCGTAATTGTAGGAACCAGATCGAAAAGCGGCATACCGTATCCGTACACTTCATACAGGTAGTTTGCCAGGTCGGTCACTTCAACATCGATCAGGTTGAACAGACCATGGTGAGATGCGTAAAGGGTATCAAGATTGGTCTCTATAACTTTTGTCAGTCTGCGCAGTACCGTAGCATTATCGATCAGTCCGGTAATACGCAGTGCAATTGCGGAAAGAGCCAGAGGAAAACCGAAGCGGAGGATCTGTTTGCGAAGCACATCGACTCGCTCCGGATCCGGACTGTTCTCCAGCATCTCGTTTGTTATCTCGCTGCCTTTCCTTTTGTAGATGATCAGCATGCAGATATAACCTGCAAATGTTGAAACAGTGACCGCGAAGATGGCGCCTGCGGCACTGAAAGACAGGATAGATGATACCTCTGTGGCTTCTGTCTGGGGAATTCCCATAACTGTGCCAAAAGTATCATACTCATTGGAAAGATACCGGTTGAGGAATACAACAGCCGCATATCCAAACACTGCCTTGAAGATGACTTCAACTACCTGGGAAACTGCAGTCGGAACCATATTTGAGAGGCCCTGATAATATCCCCTGTAAGCGCTCATAAGGCAACTAAAGAAGATAGACGGGGCTACAGCAAGAACTGCATAGTAGCTCTCCGGATTCTTCATAAAACCGGCCGTCAATGGCTGGGCCAACAACATAAGCCCTCCACTGCCAATCAGACCAATGATGGAAAACAGGAATACAGACTGCTTTTTCAGTTCGACTACGTCCTTGTAGCAGCCTTTAGCAGCATATCCGGCCACCAGTCTGGCTACTGCAGAAGGAAAGCCGGTGACAGCAACAGCATAAATGGCACTGTAAATATTATAGGCAGTCTGATAGTATCCCCATCCACCTCCCGCCAAACGGGAAATGAGAGGAAACTTGTATATCAGACCGACTACTTTAACAATTGCTATAGCAAGAGTAAGTGTCAGCGCACCCTCTGTTATTGTTTGCTTTTTACTTGCCAATCTGTACCCCTACATGCTAATTAAGCCGGCGAACAATATGGTTCGCCGGCCCAACACGCTTACAACTTTTTATCAGCTGAGCTCGACACCGCAGACCGGGCAGACCTTTGTGCCGGCAGGAAGTACTACTCCGCATACCGGGCAGGTGATCGTTGCCTCTTCAGCCTTATCCTCAACGGATTCAATGGCTTCCTCGATGCTGTCCTTGATCTCGTCGATCGTATCTGCAGCATCTTCTACTGCTTCTTCGACTGTCTCTTCAGCTTCTTCAAATGTCTCTTCAACTGTTTCCTCAACTGCTTCTTTTGCAGCAAGTGCAGCTGCACGTTTCTCATCGAGAGCCAGCAGAGATGCCGCAACATCCTTCAGCTCATCGATAACAGACTCCTTGTCTGCTTCCTCACCACTTACGACCTCGTTGAATACGAGTTCTCCAAGTTTCAGGAAGAGATCCTTCTGCTGTCCTTTAAGTTTCAGTTCTTCTGCTTTGTCTTTTCCCTGATCGATCAGATCATTTGCTGTATCCTTTGCGGACTCAGCAAGATCGGATGCTGTGGAAACTGCAGACTCCCATAAAGCTTTACCCTGTTTAGAAAGCTTATCAAAAAAATCGCTCATTTTTATATCCTTTCATGAACTAAAATTTGTTCGTCTTTTTAAGGGTTTTCCTATCCCCTACTGATACCGTCATTATATCTAAAGGTATGCTTAAATTCAATTAAAATGCAAAAAACTTCACATTAATTTCACAACCATTTAACTAATCACTGATATCGAGTCCACCTATGAACTCACGCAGAACAGAATCCTTAGGAACAAGCTCCATAGGAAGCGTTCCGGCCTGCCCAAAACTGTCAGCAAGTATCTCCAGTTCAGGCTGATATTTGCCTCCTTTTCCTTCATCAGCAAGCGATCTAAGATCATTAACATACAAACATGGCTCATAGTCCAGCGCTGTATTAAGGAGGAAATCCGCATCGACTTTAAACGGCTTGATCCATTTTTCTTCGCCAGCCATGATGTTCTTCCACAGAGCAAGAGTGTTCTCCGCACTGTGTCCGCGGTCTCTTTCGTCCCTGATCACTCTTCTTGTTATTCGGATATCTCTCGTCGCTATGATCCTTTTTCTTCCTTCATAGTACTCCGTGCGGAGACCCGCATATATTTTAAGAACAGCACCGGCATCAACGCTTTGTGTAAGCTCAGGGTTCAAAGCATGAATGCCTTCAATAATAACAGCCGAGTTATCATCAACATGAACCTCCTGTGCATCAGGTGTAGATCTGTGAGTAGCAAAATCAAAACTGGGGATCATGGTCGTTCCTGTAGTGGTAAGTTTGTTCAGGCACTCATTCACAGCATCTACATTCAACGCATGCAGATGTTCAAAGTCCGGCTCTCCGTTTTTTTGTTTCGGATATTCCTCAAGATTCTTGAAGAAATTGTCCAGAGAGATGACAGATGTTTTCTTTCCCATCCTTGTCATAGCGCGGGCAAGCAATCTCGAGCTTGTCGTTTTACCGCTTGCGGAAGGTCCCGAAACCAGTATTACCGGCACTCCGGATTCAAGCAGTTTCGATGCGATCTGTTCCACTCTGAGGCGATATCCGCTCTCGCATTTCTCTATAAATGAGGGCAGCGAAGATAATTCTCTCAGTTCCTTCAGCTGTATCCTTTTTTTATCCTCAAATACCATGATCGTCATAAAACTCCTTTATATATTGCTTCCTCTGCAGCATCTCATCGAATCGATCCAGATATTCCTGCGGATACTTAAGGTCAAACACCCTTTCGATGAGATTGCTCTTAGGATCCATTAGTTTTGTTACTGCTCCTGCTCCGCAGGCGATGATGGATTGCACTTCATCCATGATAAACAGGTTGTAAAGGCATTCATATCCGGGTTTTGCATATCCGGTGTTCTCGAGGCTGTCCACAGTTCCTTTCTGTCTGTACATGTAATACGGTGCGTATCCGGCATCCACAAGCACCTCCTGAGCGTAGTCTACCATCAGAGCCGCATCAGGTGAGAAGATCTCAGACTGATTCTCTCTCATCCGCGACGCTCTCTTCAGTGTAAGCGCATGGACTGTTATGCTTTCAGGCTTCAGCACATCCAGCGCCCACGTCATGCTGTTTCTGAAACTTTCAATATCATCACCCGGCAATCCGGCGATAAAATCTGCATTGATGTTATCAAATCCGATCTCTCTTGCCAGTCTGTAGCATTCCTCTATCTGCGCTGCCGTATGTCTTCTTCCGACCTTCTGCAGCACAAAATCGTTACCAGTCTGCGGGTTGATCGAGATCCTGGAGACTCCTGCACTCTTCAGAACCTCAAGCTTCTCTCTGGATATAGTATCCGGTCTTCCTGCCTCAACACAGTATTCAACGTCCGCAGGCATGCCAAAACAATTGTCCACCGCCTGAGTCAGCTGAACAAGCTCATCTGCACTAAGAACTGTCGGGGTACCTCCCCCGATATAGACAGTCTGCATGACCAGTCCCAGAGATTTTATTATCTCAGAAGTGAACTCTATCTCCCTGCATAATGCATCAAGATACGGCTTGATTAGTTTCCTTTCTTTTTCTGTCGATTTGGAAACAAAAGAACAGTAACTGCATCTGGAAGGGCAGAAAGGAATGGACACATACAGTGAGAAACCCTTATCACATACTTTCTCGCCAAGTTTCATCCCGTTTTCTGCAGTTATCCTGACCAGTTTCGCCTTTTTTTCAGATACCAGAGCATGATCCACCAGATACTTCTGTGCTTCGTCCGCTGTCATACCTGAAGAGATCAAATTTGCTGCATATTTCGCCGGCCTTACACCGGTCATTATGCCGAATTCCGGTCTTTTTCCTGTAAGGTCAGAAAGACATTGGAAAAGCATCACAGCCAATCTGTACTCTATGGCCTTGCTATCGCCATCAGTTTCGTCAGCTTCCAGCTTGCTGCTTTTTCCATTTATGCGAGCCTCTGCTGTCAGCTGTCTTTCAGGTCCGTCATAATAAGCTGCACAGAACTCGTCAGGATATTCCTCTGGCAGATCTTTCACGATCTCTACCTGCCAGAAAAACATCCTGGTGATGTTTTCCAGTTCATAGTGATATTCATCTTTGTTTAAGAACAATATCATTGAAGGAATGGATTCCTTTCTTTTTCTTCCGACAGAACAGTAATCGGTCCGTGGCCGGGCAGGACCTGATAATCACTGTCAAATGCGAGGATCTTAGCTAATGATCTCTGCATATTGTTCAGATCCCCTCCGGGAAGATCTGTACGCCCTATGCTTCTGTAAAAAAGCGTGTCCCCTGCAAACATCAGATCGCCGCAAAGGAACAAAACGCTTCCTTCGGTATGTCCGGGAACCTCAACTACAGAAAACCTCATGCCCGCCAGTTCGATTTCTTCTCCATCTTTTACTTCATGATCCGGAACTCTATTCAGGCGGTACACGTCCCCTTTGCCTATCCACACTTCAGCACCTGTGGCATCCAGAAGCTCTTCAAGAGCACCTGTGTGATCATCGTGCCCGTGTGTAAGAAGAACTCCGACGCATGATAGTCCATGATCATCCAAAAATGACAGTATCTTCTGAGCTTCTGCCCCCGGATCAACTATCACACATTTCTTTTCATCTTCTGTAATGATGTAGCAATTTGTTGCCAACATGCCTACAGGAATAGCCCAGCATTTCATAGCAATACCTCGTTTTTTTGATTATAGCACAGTCATCTGTCCCTTGTTCAGCACCATTCGGCCATAATGTAGTACAATGGTCTATAAAGTAATTATTTATAGAAAACAAAGGCATTGACATGAGATATCCTAACATCCAAAAAGCAGTTTTTCTGTTACGTCAAAACCGTTTCGTCGCACAAGTGCTCCTTAATGGTTCTGAAGAAATCGTGCATGTAAAAAACACGGGCAGATGCAAGGAACTTCTGATCCCAGGCTGTACCGTTTATCTGTGCCGTTCTGACAATGTTTCCAGAAAGACCAGATACGACCTCGTAGCTGTAGAAAAAGAAACAGAAAACGGTATTCTAATCGTTAATATCGACAGCCAGATACCCAATGACGTCGCTGCTGAATGGCTGCCTAACTCTGGTCTTTTCTCTCAGGATGCCGTTTATCAGCGTGAGTATACGTTCGGCAATTCCAGATTCGATTTCTATATTGAAGATAATGGAAAAAAAGCATTCGTTGAGATCAAAGGCTGCACTCTTGAAAACAGCGGTATATGCCGATTCCCTGATGCTCCCACAGAAAGAGGCGTAAAACATATTAACGAACTGATTGCTGCGGTGAACGCCGGATACGAGGCATATATCCTGTTTATCGTCCAGATGGAGGGCATGAAACATCTTGTGCCTAATGACGAGACTCATCCCGAATTTGGTTCAGCTCTGAGGAATGCTGCTTCATCAGGCGTACACATAATGGCAGTGGAATGCGATGTCAGCGAAGACGCCATTTCCGCTTGTAGGAGGATACCCGTTCAGTTACAATGAGAGCAGATATTTAAAGCACTTTTACAGGAGGAACTGCGATGAATTATCCGGAAATCGTATCTCAGCTTACATTGGATGAGAAGATCAAACTGGTGACTGGCTATGGCAGCTGGCACACTTATCCTGTTGAACGTCTAGGCGTTGAATCTATTATGATGACCGACGGTCCGATTGGACTTCGAAAGGTCGATGAAGGCGAATCCGAAAGCCATGTATCTGTATGCTTCCCTTCCGGATGTCTCACATCCTGTTCCTTTGACAAAGAGCTTTTAGAGAAAATGGGAGAAGCTTTAGGAGAGGAATGCCAGGCATATGAAGTAGGCATGATTCTTGGCCCCGCGATCAACATCAAACGCTCTCCGCTCTGCGGAAGAAACTTTGAATATTACTCTGAAGATCCGCTCCTTACCGGTGAGCTTGCAGCATCCTATATCAAAGGTGTTCAGAGCAAAGGTATCGGCACTTCTTTAAAACACTACACTATGAATAATCAGGAATACAGACGTATGTCATATGATGCTGTAGTGGACGAACGCGCTCTAAGAGAGATATATCTTACCGGTTATGAGATCGCTGTAAAGAAAAGCCAGCCGTATACACTTATGTGTTCCTACAACCTTGTAAACGGCGAGCACACAAGCGAAAGCAAACGCCTCCTGACCGATATACTGCGCGATGAATGGGGCTTTAAAGGTGCCGTTATCTCCGACTGGGGCGCCGTGCATTACAGAGACAAAGGCATCGCAGCCGGACTTGATCTTGAGATGCCGGGAAACCAGTGGGCAAACAAGGATTTCATCAAATCAGCAATTGCTGAGGGTTCCCTAACAATCGATGAACTGGATACCTGCGTGGACAGGATCGTTACTCTGGTAAAGCGAGTAAAAAAGCGTCCTGCTGTGTTTGAATTCGATAAAGATCATGACTTGACAAGAAGGATAGCTGAAGAGTCCATAGTCCTTCTTAAAAACAGAAATGACATTCTCCCACTAAAGCCTGACACAAAAGTAGCAGTCCTTGGAGAATTCGCAGAAAAGCCAAGGATCCAGGGCGGAGGTAGCGCATTCATCAACTGCTATGCTGTAGATGTCACTCTGGAAGAGATGAAAAAAGCCGGATCAGTTATTTACTCCAAAGCCTTCCCATCAGACAGCGATAAATGGGACCGTTCTGAACTGGATAAAGCAATCGAGTGCGCTAAAACAGCCGATGTTGCAGTTGTCATGGCAGGTCTGCCCGATTCCTATGAATCCGAAGGATTTGACCGGACACATATCCATCTTCCTGAAGGGCAAAACATTCTGATTCTAGAACTTACAGAGCTCGGAATCCCCACAGTAGTCGTTCTTCAGAACGGTGCTGTCGTGGATATGCCCTGGGCAGACGCAGTAGATGGAATCGTCGAGGCATATCTCGCTGGTGAAGGATCAGGAACTGCTATAACAAATATCCTTTACGGCGCCGTAAATCCCAGCGGGAAACTTGCTGAAACTTTCCCGCGAAAATTGGAAGACAATCCTTCATTCCTGAATTTCCCGGGAGACGGCTACAATGTTCCTTATGCCGAGAGCATCTATGTCGGATACCGCTATTACCAAAAGAAGAAAATGGATGTCCTCTTCCCGTTCGGCTTTGGGCTGAGCTACACATCATTCTTGTACGACAACCTTAAACTCAGCAAAAAGAATATGCTGGATACAGATGTCCTCTCTGTCTCTGTCGATATCACTAACACAGGAGAAGTATCTGGCAAAGAGATAGTCCAGCTGTATGTCTCCGATCATGGAGATCAGTCCGGACGTCCTCAGCGCCCAGTGAGAGAACTGAAAGGCTTTGAGAAAGTCTCTCTGGAACCCGGTGAAACGAAAACTGTTACATTTGAACTAGATAAACGCTCATTCGCATATTATGAAGAGCGCATCAGTGACTGGATCGTTCCGTCTACAGAATACTACATTGAGATCGGCGCGTCATGCGAAGATATCCGTCTAAGTGAAAGCGTAAACGTAGAAGCTACAAAGACAGTGCCTTTAAAGATAAGACCTGATACCGTATTCGGTGAACTTCTGAGAGATCCCAGGACCCAGAAATACACTATGGACAATCTCATCAATCAGCAGTCATCAGGCATTTCTTCATTCCCTCCTGAGGCAATTGCAGCTCTTATGGACCACAATCCGATAAGAGGATTGAGGAATTTCGGCAATGAATCCGCTGAACGTGTTGAAGAGATCATGTATGAGCTCAAGACTCTTGTTCATGACACAGAATGAGCCACAGACATCAGCTAAGGTCAATGTTCTGTTCTCAATCAATTAATGTATAATGTTTTTCAGGAGGTAACCTGCCATGCAAGACGAGCTTAATTACCAGACAGGTACTCATGACACAAATGCCCAGACGATGATAATCCATCAGCTGAATCAGCAAAATCAGCTGCTTGCCCAGCAGAATCGCCTTCTGCAGGAGTTGCTTGATAAGACTCCCGATAAGAATGAAATTCGTGCCGGATTTGGTGATCAGCAAAAACAGCTGGTATCTATCAGCAAGACCCAACAGTCAGAATATGTCTGGAGCTGGGTCAAGTTTGCCCTTATGGCTCTAGCTATCCTTTTGATGTTTTATGGTATGTATCGGATATGGAGCTATTTTGCCACTTTAAACACGATGCTTTCACAGTATGCGGAGATGCTTTCACAGTACGCAGAGAGGTTCTCGTCCTCCTTTGGTGGTCTTGAGGAAACATTGGAACAGATACAGGAGTTTTTTGTGAAACTCAAAGAATTCCTTCGAATCGGTTAATTAATCATTTATATAGATATCCCCTTGGAAGGAGCATTAGCTTCATGGTAATCACATTCTTAGGAGCAGCGCACGAGGTCACCGGCAGTATCACACTAATGGAGGCTGTCGGAAAGAAGTTCATCATCGATTGCGGTATGGAACAGGGCCTTGACATGTTTGTCAACCAAGATCTTCCTGTTTCACCCTCCGAACTTGACTTCGTTCTACTGACTCACGCTCACGTGGATCACTCCGGAAAACTTCCGCTTCTAGTCAAGAACGGTTTCTCGGGTCCTATATACTCGACCAAAGCTACACGTGACCTTTGCAAGATCATGCTTTTGGACTGCGCTCATATTCAGGAGGCTGAAGCCGAGTATACGAACAGAAAAAACAAGAGATCCCACAAAGATCCGATAGAGCCTATCTATGACTCCAGGGATGTTGAACAAACGATGGAATTGTTTGTACCGATGCCTTATGAGACGGATTTTTCTCCTTCGGAAGGAATCACTGTTTCCTTTACCGATATAGGCCATCTGCTTGGAAGCGCAGCAATCTCTGTAACGATGACAGAGAACGATGTGACTAAAAAAATGGTTTTCTCCGGAGACGTCGGCAACATCAATCAGCCAATAATCCGCGATCCAAGACATATCGCAGAAGCTGATTATCTGATGATTGAATCCACGTACGGAGACCGTCTGCACGACCAGAATCCGACAGGACATGTTGAAGCCCTTGCCTCCATTATTCAGCGTGCATTTGACCGTGGTGGCAATGTGGTTATCCCCTCTTTTGCGGTTGGACGCACTCAGGAGATCCTATATTTCATCCGTGAGATCAAAGGCCGAGAGATGGTCCATGGCCATGACAACTTCCGTGTTGTCGTCGACAGCCCTCTCGCGGTAGAAGCTACTAAAGTGTTTCAGAACTGTGACACGGAGTACCTTGATGACGCTGCAAGAGACTTGATCGAAATAGGTATCAACCCCCTCCTGTTTGACGGACTGGAACTGTGCGTCACCTCGGAGGAATCAAAGAGCCTGAATCTGGATCCCGAACCCAAAGTCATTATCTCTGCCTCCGGCATGTGCGATGCCGGACGTATCAGGCACCATCTCAAACACAACCTCTGGAGACCTGAAAGCATCATCTGCTTCGTCGGATATCAGGCAGAAGGTACTCTTGGACGCCGCCTGTACGACGGGGAGAAAAATGTTAAGATATTCAACGAAGAGATCTCTGTGGAAGCGGAGATAGCACTCCTGCCAGGCACCTCAGGACATGCTGACAGGAACGGTCTGGTAAACTGGCTGCTTGGATTCACCAAGAGACCTGAGATAGTATTCGTCAATCATGGCGATGACAAGGCTTGTATGGCTTTTGCTTCATATATCAAAGACAATTACGGTTTCAGAGTCAGCGATCCTTTCAGCGGAACTGTATTTGATCTGGCAACCTGCACATTCCTTAACATAACTACAGGAAACATCGTCAAGCAGCAGAAGACAAGCGTCTTCCAGAACGCAAGTGAATTCAGATTGCTAGTTCGAGCTGTTGCAGAGCTTCAGGAAGCTATCAGAACACATTCTCAACTTGCCAACAAAGAACTCCGTTTCCTGAGAAACCAGATCGAAAAACTTACAAAACGCATTCAATCTTGATCACGATCATTTATATTGAGAGAGCGCAGCTTTTAGCTGCGCTCTTTGTTTTTTATATCCGTCATCGCCCGAACCACTTCCTGCACCATTCTGTGCCAGAGCTGAAATAACAGGTCAGTGCTCCGAGGCATGCGATCGCGCACCATATCCCGGTGACCCATTCCCATCCTATGTAGTCAACAGAAGCACCGACCCCATATGTGAACAGTGCACTTCCAAGATATGTACATGAATTGACCAGACCAGAAACAGTAGATACTACTCCCATTCTTCCAAAATATGAAGGCAGCAGTGATACAAGCATAAGATTGATGCCGTGCATCAGTCCGGAAAGCAGTGTAAACAAAAAAACTGAAAGAAAAGCATTGATGTCCGAAAAAATCGTCAGTGCAGCTGCAGTTACGGATCCAAGGACGAACAGCAAACTGGCACACTTCACAGGATTCCTCAGCCATCTTGTATGTATCTGTAGTGCAGCTTTATACCCTATCGTACTGAACATCGGAAGCACTGCACCGCTGAGGATTGACAGTTTTCCGTTAAGATGGAATGTCTCCTCTATATTTGATGGCATCCAGGTTGAAGCCCCGTCCCTCAATGCTCCCTGCAATACAATAGCAAGGAGAATAAGATACATCTCAACCGGGAACAACGACTTACCTTCTGCATCTCTCAATGGTTTTTTCTGAGGGTTGGACACAGTTGTGCTTACTGAAGGACAATATCTCATCCATAAGATGGACATGATCAATCCGATGATACCGGAAAAAACAAAAACACTTTTCCAGCTGAAAAACATCATCAGCATCGGAGAAATCAGATAAATAAATACCGATCCGATACTTCCGCCAGTATTTACAGCCATAACCGCATCCCTGTATTTATGTTCATCAAGGATGACTGTTAGGAGAAGCACTATAGGAGGCCAGAGGAAAGCCTGTGCAAATCCGTTGATGCTCCAAAGGAAAACCATGGAGAACGTAGATCTGCATACAGGCATCAGTAAGTTGCATATTGAACTGCTAAGAAGACCCATAAAGACCAGTGGCTTAGGGCGCAGAACATCTCCAAGATATCCGCTGACTATCTGCCCTATTCCATAGCATATAAAAAGACCGGTCACGCACAGAGATAGAGAGGCTTTGCTGTATCCTGTGGCATCCTCAATTCCTGAAATAATTGCAGCAAAATTAACGCGGGTTAGATAACTCGCGAAATATGTCAAAACAAAAAGAAGTGTGATCTTTTCCGAGTATCCAAGTAGTTTCCTGCCGAACATATAACCAGCCTTCTGAAAAGCATCGTTCTATTTAACTATCTCAACTCTGTATAAATACCTCACTGCCTCTGACAGAGCCGTTTTCTGATTCTATCAAAACTTTGAATGACAGTCCGTTAGGTAAAGGATAATCTGTCAGAGGTATCCATAGCACTGCGGCCTTGTTGCCGTCGTTTCTTTCAAGACTTCCGGCACGATAGATCCTCTCAGTTCCATTCTGATCAGATACACATACATAAATCGTATCAGACTCTTTGATATCCGTATTAAAGATCGCTCCTACATAGAGGAAAGATCCGAACGATGTGTCTACAGATGCTGCCGCATCGATTATCTGAAAAGAAGTATCATCAGTGTTGACTGACTGATTTGTAAAAGCATAGATGCAATATCCGTCTATAGTCTCCTGAACAGCCATCGTTGCATTTGGAGCATAATTCTCTCTAACATAACGAAGTATCGTTGTCGCGTTCTGTGTATCTGCAAGGAAGACGTTTCTTTTTTCAATAAGTGCGCGGTATGGAGATCCGAACACCTGGTATCTATCCAAAACACTGTTCTTTGCTGCTGACTCTGTATCCCATCCGCCAAGCACATATGTGTTTTTGAACAGACCTGGCTCCACTGATGAAAAAATCGGTGTGATCCTCTGAAGAGGAGGAGCACTGTTGTGATCCATCAGATAAAGATTCTCTTCTCTCTCTCCTAGATCGGTATATATCCTTCCGGCAGACTTGTTAAAACTCTTGCTGTAATCCGCAATCTCAGGAATCAGCGTAACTGCATCAAAAACGAGCACCGCTATCAGGAGGATGATGCTGCAAATAACAGAAAGACTTCCCTTTTTCCACTTTATGCTAACAAATAATCCCGTAAGTCCAGCCGCGATCAGCCCTGCCGTAACCCATCTGGTCGTTCGACCGGTAAGACACATGAAAAGATAGCATCCAAGAAAAGCGATCGCCATCCAGATGACATCGTTCTTCTCCGTTCTGCGAGTCATTATCAGCGCAATAACAAACAACATTCCAAAGGCGATCTGAAGAGGATTTGAAACTGCTCCTGAAAGCAGTTCAGTTATCATTCTCGAAACAGCTTCTTTTTTAGTTACTGCTTCCCGTATCTGCGCGATCTGCAGTAAAACATCTACTGAGAATTTCTCACTATCGGCAAAATCCCATATACGTATCATCTCGCAGTCATTATCAGTTAATGATAACGCCGCGTACTCAGCATAATGCTCACTGAAATCAGGGATATCATAATCTGAAACAGCCCCGCGAACCGCATTGTATTCCCTGTAATTCTGCAACGAGGGATTCGCCGCCTCTACCCTTTTGTCAAAAAACCACGTTCCAAAGATCAGAGTAAATACGATCAAAAATATTAAAGCTGTTTTCAGGCCTTCTTTCAGCCAATTTTTCTCCCCATCTTTGATCATCAGCACCGGGTAAAGGACACAAGACCCAAACACAAATGCCGCACCGACAAGGAAAGCGTGGAATCTTACCCAGCTGGACAGCAAGGCAAGCACACCGCCTACAACACAGAAAACGTTTTTCCGCTCCTTAATGCCAAAAAGAACGGCAAACAAAGCAGCAGCGGCAATAAAAGGCACTTCCTTTGAATTGTGCAGTTCGTTATAAAATATAGGCCCGATAAACAGTGAGAAACACAGTGCCAATACAAAGCCGGAAATATTCTTGTTTTGTATCCAGATGATACAGAAGACAAGTGTCACTGCTACAAAGAGCATCGAATAATTAATAATCTCAAACCAGTTTAGTGTTGGGGAAACGTTCTGTAACGCTACAAGAACATTCCCATAAATCCAGTTGGTATGAGCCAGTTCAGGTGAGCGCACCCCAAAAGCACCGGAAATGATCGACTGAATGATGTAATCATCATTATTCATCGCTTCCGGGACAAGAAAAACCGCACAGATTAGACATATCACCAAATTGATGACTATAGCCATATATATTCGGTGACGATCTTTCAGTTTGTGTTTGCTTTCCTTTTCGGGCATTGCAGCTCCTCCAAAACAAATACTGAAGCAATTATATCCTATACTTCCAAAGATTGCTATTTAACGTTCGATTATGTATACTAGCGTATATATTGGATACTTATGATTAAGTGGGGAAATCGCTCAAATGATACCTTTTTGCAGACCTTCCATAACAGAGCTTGAAAAGGAATACATGGCCGAAGCTGCTCAGGGAAAACTGTGCGGAGACGGCCCGTTTACTGCCAGAGCCACATCGCTGCTCATTGAGAAACAGGGATTGAACAATGCACTTCTGACCAGCTCATGCACACACGCATTGGAGCTTGCAGCTCTGCTGTGTGATATCAAGCCGGGCGATGAAGTTATTCTCCCCTCCTTCACTTTCTCCTCCACCGCAAATGCATTCCTGCTCAGAGGAGCAAAACTCGTTTTCTGCGAAATAGATCCCAGAACGATGAATATGGATCCTGCCGCAGCTGAAGCTCTTGTCACAGACAGAACTACTGTCCTCGCTCCTATAGATTATGCAGGAGTTCCCTGCGATATCGATGCTTTCAACGCGATAGCCAAAAAATGTAATGCAAAGATCGTGCAGGATGCCGCTCAGTCTGTCGGCAGCAAATATAAAGGCCGTGCATGTGGTATAGATGCGGACTTTGCCTGCTATAGTTTTCATGAGACAAAGAACTATGTCATGGGTGAAGGCGGAGCGATCACTTTCAAAAGTGAAGCGGATCTTCATCAGGCAGAGATAATCAGAGAAAAAGGGACTGACAGAAGTAAGTTCTACCGCGGCGAAGTCGACAAGTACAGCTGGCAGCGCAGCGGAAGCTCTTTCCTTCCTTCAGACATCCTCGCTGCTCTTCTTTGTGCACAGCTGGAGCGTTTTGATGAGATCATGAATGACAGGATGCATGTCTGGAACACCTATCAGACGTCGTTTAAAGCATTGGAAGACGAAGGCCTGTTGGTCCGTCCGTTCATTCCGGATTATGCTGAACACAATGCACACTGTTACTACCTGATCCTCGGATCCTTACAGGAGCGCAACGATCTTCTTGATTATCTGCGCACAAAAGGAGTCGGTGCAGTGTTCCACTACATTCCGCTTCATTCTGCCCCAGCCGGAGTTGCACAGGGATATAAGAAAGAAGACCTTCCTCTGACAGAAGAGTATTCCGGAAGACTGATCCGTCTGCCTCTCTTCAGCAACATGAGCGAAGCTGATCTTTCCCATATAGTAAACTCTGTTTATTCTTTCTTTGGAAAGGTGGCAATTCTGTGAAGAAAGTTGCTATGCTTCAATCAAATTACATCCCCTGGAAAGGTGTTTTCGATCTCATTCACCGGGTGGATGTTTTTGTGTTTTATGATGATGTTCAGTACACCAAAAAAGACTGGCGCAGCCGAAACAGGATACCCACTAAAAACGGAGAGATATGGCTGACTGTCCCGGTAAAGACCAAAGGCAAGTTCGAACAGCTCATCTGCGATACTGAGATAGATACCTCTACAGACTGGCAGTCCAAGCATAAAAAGACTCTCACATTGAATTATTCAAAAGCACCATATTTTTCTGACTATGCAGACTTGCTTGATGATTTCTACAGTGAACACTATTGGACGAACCTGTCTGAGATGAATAGATACATGACAGAAACGATAGCCCGCAGGCTTGGCATCAGTACCGAATTCGTATACGGTCCTGATCTGGATTGCCATGGGAGCAAGGACGGAGAGAAAGTCATCAATATCTGCAAAAAACTCGGTTGCGACTGGTTTCTGAATGGCCCTGCCTCAAAAGCTTTTATGGACGAGGAAAAATTCAATGAAGCCGGTATAGAACTGCACTATATGGAATATTCTTATCCAAAATACAACCAGAGGATATATCCGTTTGACCATTACGTTAGCGTTCTTGATCTGCTTTTCAATGAAGGGCCTAAGGCTCCTTATTATATTTGGGAATGGAAAAATGACCCAGAAGCAAATGCGGATGTTCTGGGATGAGGATTATTAATGGATAACACACTGTTGGCAAAAAAACTTGAAGCTAAAGCGCTGGAGATCCGCAAGGATGTCATAACGACTTGCTATCGTTCTGATGCAGCTCATCTTGGCGGAGCTTTGTCTCTGTGCGATGTGGCTGTAGCACTTTACTATCATTATCTCCGGTATGACCCTGCAAACTATCTGGCTCCTGATCGTGACAGACTGGTTTTGAGCAAAGGCCACAGCGGATGCCTTCTTTATAACATTTTTGCTGATCTCGGCATTTATACCTTCGAGGATATTTACAACGGTTACAACAAAGTCGAAGGCGCTTTCGGGCAGCATCCGAACCGCCTTTATCTGCCTATGTTCGAAGCTTCGACCGGGTCTTTGGGACATGGCTTGTCTATAGCATTTGGTATGGCGATGGCTCTGCGCAATGACGGAAGCGATTCCAGAGTATTTTGTATCACCGGAGACGGAGAACTAGACGAAGGAAGCAACTGGGAAGCACTTATGTCTGCCGCAAACTATGAACTGTCCAATCTGTTTTTGATAGTAGACAGAAATAAACTTCAGGGATGCCGTCCTACAGAAGAAACCGTTCGTCTTGAGTCTCTTGAAGCAAAGCTCCGTGCTTTCAATTGGGATGTAGTCTCATTTGACGGCAACAACATGGAGGAAATAATCGGGACGTTTGATTCACTGCCTCCAAGAGAATCCCAGAAAAGAAAGAAACCTTTGGCTATGATCTCCAATACTATCAAAGGCAAAGGTGTAGATTTCATGGAGAATAACCCTTTGTATCATGTCGCTGGATTGAATGCAGACACATATGAACGGGCTATGGCATGTTTGAACAAGACGGAGGTGTCGAGATGAGTTCACCAAAAACATATGATGCCTCTTCAAACAAGACAGGAAACGCCAGAGTTACTTTCCCCTTCAAGATAATGAATATCATGGAAGAAGATCCCAACGTGTGGTTCGTTTTCTCAGATGCCGCACGTCCGGACAACTCCACAGGAATGATATTGGCTAGATTCCCTGACAGATGTATTGATGTTGGGATTGCTGAGCAGAACATGATTGGGACTTCCGCCGGACTGGCTCTCGCTGGAAAAAGAGTCTTCTGCATGGCATTCGGCCCGTTCCTCTCTTTGCGTGCAACAGACATGATCCATACTGACCTGGCTTACAATAAACTTCCTGTATGTGTTATAGGAACTCACGGAGGTCTCACCTCCGGGGGCGGACCGACACACTACACGCTTATGGACAGTTCCATAATGGCCTCCATTCCCGGGATGACGATGGAAGTTCCCGCAGATGCCAATCAGGGACTTCGTGCCATTGATGCATTCCTTAAAATGGACAGCCCTATGTATATTCGTCTGGCGAGAGGTCAGGAACCTTTGGTATATGAAGATGATGACTACAGTTTTGAAGTCGGAAAAGGTATCGTCGTTCATGAAGGCACAGATGTTGCCATCGTTGCTGACGGTATAGGTGTGTATAACGGACTCCGCGCATGCGAACTGCTGGAGCAGGAAGGAATTTCCGCCCGCCTTGTCGATATGCATACTGTCAGTCCGATAGATGCTGACCTCATCTGTGAAACGGCAAAGAAGTGCAGGGCTGTAGTAACTGTGGAGGATCACGGCATACGCGGCGGACTGGGTTCTATCACTGCAGAAGTGCTTATGGAAGCCGGTATCTCCTGTAAATTCAAACGTTTAGGTGCGCCAAGCGACACCTTTGCAAGCCTTGGCCATCCTGAGGATCTGTACCGCTATTACGGATTTGATGCAGCTGGTATTGCCGACACAGCGAAAAAACTGATAAAAGGATAAATTGGTTTGCATTAGGAGGACTTATGTCTGAAAAAACCAAACTGATACATTTCACTTATACATGGACCTCGTCCGGTGTGTCGGGGTTCATTTCCAATATATCCAGAGAGCTTGCGGATGATTTCGATCAGACTATTGTAGTCTGGGAAAATCGCGGTACGGTCTTTGATGACGAGATCAAGGAAAAAGGAATCGAGATCGTTACTTTATGCAAAGGCAATTCTCACGGAATACTCGATCTGCCTTTAGCATGCATAACGTTCCGCAGTTATCTCAAAAAAAACAAGCCTGATATCGTTCACCTGCATTGCAGCACTTCGCTTGAACTCAGGATACTTCGTGTTGCAAAAGATGCAAAAGTACCAGTTCGTGTAGCGCATTGCCACAACGCCGGTTTTGAAGGGAACAAACTGGCAAAATATGTAAAAAAAGAGATCCATGTCGCATACAAAGATGAGTACGCAGACTATGCTACTATGCGTCTGGCATGCTCTAAAGCTGCCGGTGACTGGATGTTCCCTGAAGAATACAGCTATGAGATAGTCAAAAATGCTATCGACG
The DNA here is from genome assembly GCA_017432285.1 of Oscillospiraceae bacterium. GTDB lineage: Bacteria > Bacillota > Clostridia > Oscillospirales > Ruminococcaceae > RUG11783. The sequence goes on from JAFRJM010000010.1 coordinate 187,492, forward strand.
TGGACAGATACCTTTTTTCTCATGAGAAAAGAGATGCTGTCCGCGCTAAGTATGATCTCGGTGATGCATTCACCTTCTGCTGTACGGGGAGACTGAGTGAGCAGAAAAACCAAGCAGTTCTTGTAGAGGCTTTTGCCCGCTATCATCAGAAACACCCGGACTCAGCTCTTCTGCTCGCCGGAGATGGACCTGAGAAAGCCAAACTCGCATCGATGATTTCCTCTTATGGTATCGAGCATTGTGCTAAACTGCTTGGCGTCGTTCAGGACGTAGGCAGCATACTGTCTGCCAGTGATGCTTATGTCCTTCCATCAAGATTTGAAGGATTCGGAACTGCTGTCCTTGAAGCACAGGCCAACGGTCTTCCCTGTCTCGTTTCTGACACAGTTTCTAAAGAAGCAGACCTTATGGGAAACGCGATCCGCAATCCATGGGATGCTTCTGCTGCCCTTTGGACAAATGCAATGGAGATCGTCGCTGAGAGAAAGCGTTACGACGGTATCGATGTCGTGCGTACGAGCGGTTATACAAAAGAAAGAGTTGCAAGCTACCTCGCAACTCTGTATCACTCCGCGTTAACGGAAAAATAGCATGGAGAAAAAAGACAACTATATCTTACATTTTCTTAAGTCCACCGGACTGCTCTTTATTGGCGTGGTCCTGCCTAAGGTGGTCGTTTTTTTGTTGCTGTCTTTTAATACTGCTCACATCGGAACCGCGGATTACGGATACTATGACCTGTCCATAAACGTATCAACATTACTGTCTTATCTTCTTTTCTTTGATATTTGGATAACGACGATGCGTTTCCTATGTGACCCTGAATTCAGCAATGACAAAGATAATGTGATACGAAGCGGAAACGTGATATTCCTTCTTTCTTCTGCACTGTTTACTTGTATCGGGGCAGTATTCTGCTGTTTCGTAAAGCCAGTATACGGAGCAGCTGTCATAATACTATGCATCCTGCAGAACCTGTCCAATATGTATTCTTTTTCTGCAAGAGGTCTGGGCAAGGACAGAGATTTCGCGGTGTCAGGCATTCTTGGAAGCATTGTTCTTGGCCTCCTCAACTACGCTCTGATCAAATATGCAGGATGGGATTTCAAAGCCTTGTACTGGTCTGCTATTGCCGGATATTTCGTTCAGTGCTTGTACCTTGAATTAAAATGCGGATATATGCGCACTGTTCTGGCTTCCAAGCCCAAAAAGATCATTACAGAAAAGATGTTCAGATTTACCCTCCCAATGGGAGTAGGAGCGCTTGCCTTCTGGGTACTGAACTCTTTTGACAAAATCGTGCTGACTTATGTTCAAGACCTGGAATCCGGCGGAATATATGCTGTAGCAGAAAGGCTCGCGGGCATGATCACGTTTGCAGTCCAGTGCTTCACCTATGCGTGGCAGGATATTGCTTTCCGCCACGAATCAGACGATGAGGGATCGTTCTATTCCCTTGCTACAAGCCTTTATATGATATTCCTATCGGCAGGAATCGCTATGATACTGCCTGGTATACGTATAATCTTCCCCTTTTTTATCGGCGAAGCATTTTCGGATGCTTCAATGATCATACCAGTCGCGATCATCGCTGCTTCAGTATCGGGTCTTTCGCTATTCATAAACAACATCTTTTATGCTATCCATGAGACAAATGCAAGCACAAAACTGTCACTGTTATCCTGCGCTTTCAATCTCGCAATCTGTTACCCATGTATAAGACACTTCGGCATGGCAGGAGCAAGTGTTGCTATCATATGCAGTTTCTGTCTTGACTCTATATTAAAAAGCTGGGATCTTCATAAGAAGATCCGATACATGGTTTCATGGCTATCATTAGCAGCGTCAGCCGTATTAACCGTTATCTCCTGCATCATATATTTCAGGTGCTCTGTGCTGATCAACTGCATTTGGCTCATCGCCTGCTTACTGTCATTCGGTTTTCTGGCTTACAGATATATTCTAAAAAAATAAACATTATTCAAAAAACAACAGCGACGCACTTGTTCAACTGGATGCGTCGCTGATTTTTATTTTATGTTATTCATTCGTCCTTTTCAGTATTGATGCTCTGCCTGACAATAAATTGCGGCATGCCGCTGACCGTCATATATGTCCTTCCGATATATTCCCCTATAAAACCTATCATCGCAATGATGATGCCTCCAATAAAGAGAATTACAGACATTATGGATGTGTATCCTATGGCTACTGACGGATCAAACAGCTTTCTGATTACCAGATATATGCCGAACAGGAAGCCCATTGCAGCAATGATCCAGCCAAGTTTTGCCATCGCACGGATAGGCACGATCGAAAAGTTAGTAAAGTTGGAGAACCAAAGTTCAAGCATCTTCTTGAGGTTATATCCTGAACTGCCAGCCAAACGGTCTCTGTGCTCGTCGATCTCCACGTTAGCAAACTTCTGAGTGATCCTCATCAGATAACCGCCACGTGAAGTAAATGGGCTGTGATACTTGGACAGTTCCTTGGCACAGAAAGGACTCAGACACCAGAAACTGGAAAGAATGATTCCTTTAGGTTTGCAGCCTATCCACTCATTGATTACACCGTGGAGGTCACTAGTGAAGCGCTTGAACCAGCTGTGATGCTTGTGAGGAAAAGCGGCATACACAATGTCATAGCCTTCCTGCATCTTGTCAATCAGTTTCCACATCTCCTTCGTTGGATGCTGACCGTCGTCATCCATGACGACAACAGCATCTCCGGAAGCATATCCCAGTCCGGCTACTATAGCAGTTTCCTGTCCGAAATTGCGTGACATGTCCACTCCGATGATCTTCCTGTCCTCGGAGCACAGTTCTTTTATTACAGAAAAAGTGTTATCGGGAGAGCAGTCATTTACCAGAACTATCTGATAATCCCATCCTTTCCTCTCTGATACTGTATCCTTTATCTCGCCGACTACTGTCCTGATAGTAAGCTCTGAACGATAGCATGGAATAACTATAGAAACGATCATAATAATAAACCTCACTCATTCTCGCACCGATATTATATCATCATGAAGGTTCAGTTAAAACACTTTGATCATCTTGGTTTGACAACTCCCGCCGGTAGTGTGAAAATTAAAGCACAAACAGCAGTGTTGGAGATTAATTATGAGACAATATCGAATCATGGTCACTGCCGTAGGGGCAGTAGTGGGATACGGAATGGTAGAGTCACTTCGCAAAAGCAAGTACGACTGCTACATTCTCGGAACAGATATATTTGAGGACGCTGTAGGTCAGTACTTCTGTGACGAATTTGTCCAAGCCACTCCAGCAGGCGATCCTCATTATCTGGACTTTCTCAAAAAGACCATAGATGACTACAGAATAGATCTTGTCCTGTTCGGGATAGAACAGGAACTTCTGGTCGTAGCCCGCGCTGGTGATCAGCTGGACGGCTACCAGGATAAGCTGGCTGTCAATCCCCCAGAACTGACTGAGATCTGCAATGACAAGTGGCTCACATATCTCTGGCTAAAAGAGAATAGACTCGGTGAATATGCCATAGATACCGTTATCTCCGGATCTTTTGATGAACTGGCAGAAAGATTCGGCTGCCCATTCATACTCAAGCCCAGAGACGGAAGAGCATCCAAAGGGATCCAGATCGTTGACAATGAGGAGGATTTCCTGTTTTACAAAAAGAAGATGGGTTCTTCCTTTATGGCACAGCATATCGCCGGCACCAAAGACAATGAGTTCACTGTCGGTGTGTTCGGCGATGGTAAAGGCGGAGTATGCAGCGAGATTTATATGCGCAGAGTGCTTTCGCAGGCAGGGGCTACTGATAAAGCAGAAGTGGTTAACGATCCTGTACTCAGAGAAGCAGTACATGCCATCACAGAAAAAGCTCAGCCTATCGGGCCTACGAATTACCAGTTCAGGCTCGAAAACGGAAAAGCCAAACTGCTTGAGATCAACCCCCGTGTTTCAGCCTCAACTTCCATACGCGCCAAGTTCGGCTTCAATGAGTCTGAGATGTGCATAGATTATTATCTTGAGCACAATCTGCCTGTTCAGGGTCCTATATCCAGCGGCAGAGCAATGCGCTATATAGTAGATTGGATCGTTTACGAATGATCGGATTTATCTCTGACATACATGGGAATTACGCCGCTCTGTGTTCAGTTCTTGAAGAACTGGACCGTTTAGGGTGTGAAACCATCTATTCCCTTGGAGATGTCGCAGGTTACTATCCTGCTGTCAATGAGTGCTGTGCTGAACTTTGTAAAAGAAACATTCTCAACCTTATGGGCAATCATGATCAGTATCTCCTAACAGGTTCTTCTTGTGGAAGATCCAGATCTGTAGATCTGGCAATTGCTTACCAGGCTAAGATCATTGAGAAAAAGAATCTTGATTGGCTAAGCAAAAGTCCTTTTTCGATCCATACAGATCGCTTTTTTGCCTGTCACGGCGGTCCTGAAGATTATATAGACCAGTACTTATTGTCACCTCCATACCCTGTTGACGAGAAAACCGGTTTGTTCCTTTCAGGTCACACCCATCAGGCTGTGATCTGGCGATCTGATGGAAAATGCTATTGCAATCCCGGAGCTGTGGGCCAACCGAGAGACGGAGATCCCCGCGCTTCCTTTGCCGTTCTTGATGACAGCGGAAACATCAGTATCCATAGAGTAAAATATGATATTGATGCCACTGCAAGATTATCCAAAGAGGCCGGTTTCTTCCCCGCATTCTACGAGTGCCTTTACGAAGGAGCGAAGATTCATTGAGCAATCAGAACGGTTATGAAATTGAATATAAGTATCTGATATCCTATCCGGATATCAGTCTGTTAACCGCACAGGAAGGCTGCCGTGTAGCAGATATCGAACAAATATATCTGAATCTGGATCCTTCTATGAATTCGCGTGTCCGAAGCTGGGAAGAACATGGTATCGTGCATTATTATCTGACAAAGAAAAAACGTATCTCCGCACAGACTGCTGAAGAATACGAAACAGAGATATCCAAAGATGAATATGACCGGTTGCTGATCCATACTGATCTCACTCGCAGCCCGATCAAAAAAACAAGATACATAATCCCATATAAGGGTCATGATCTTGAAATAGACGTTTATCCGTTCTGGAAAAGACAAGCCGTCCTTGAAATTGAGGTTAGTGAAGAAAATGAGGCAGTAGATATCCCGTCCTACATTAGTGTATTAAAGGATGTTACCGCAGATAAGAAATATAAGAATCACTCGCTTGCAAAAGTGATTCCAGAAGAGATCTAACAAAAATGCGGGTGCTGTAATTACAGCACCCGCATTTCAAATTATAAAGCATCAGATTATCGGAGCGTCTGTCTTCGACTCGTTCTTTACTGTAAGGAAAGCACGGACATACGTAATAACAACAAATATCAGGAATATCGTTGTTGTCAAAGAACTTCCTATCATCAGACAAGCATCGAAGAAACCGTGATAAAAGATCGCAGATAAAATGCTGTATCTGAGAGAAGATTTTGCTTCTTCCTGGTATCCATAATTGGCCAGCCATCTGGCACGTCCATAATAGTAACCCATATAGACTGCAAACGCCATGTGACCTGGGACAGAGATCAAAGCTCTTGTAGGTGCAACAGAAAGACCATATCCCATAACATAACCTATGTTCTCAAGCGCAGCGAACCCCAAAGAAACGAAGACTGCATAGACAATGCCATCGAATCTGAAGTTGAAATTGGGGTTGTTCCATGTCTTTCTTTTCAGCAGTACGAATTTACTTCCTTCTTCAACTGCAGCAACAACCAGAAATGCAAATGCCACCCAGTACCAATGTGTATCAGGGTCAAATATATTAAGAAGTACTCTCTCCCCCACAGTCTCAAGGACAAGAGAAATAACTACTGCGATGCATCCCTGAACCAGCAAGCCGCCTAGCAACCCTAAAGGTTCTTTTTCAACTTTATCCTTCTTGTAGACATACATAAGAAGAACTACTGCAGGTAAAATTGCAGCAATTATACAGACAAAATCCATAATTCCAATAATCATTATCGTGCCCTCCTATCCGCAAGTATATTGATATCGCATGTGCTAGTCAAGAAAAGTTAGAAGCTTAAAATACAACTTTAGTACAATTCCCTTTCTTAAAAATCAACGTATTATTATCTTAGTTAAAAGTTTGAGAGTGGAAACCATGAAATCATATATCAATAACCACCCGTATCTCTGTGAAAAAGATTCATCAGCTCTCATTGTTTTTGTTTGCGGAGAAGAAGAATCGGAATTCCTTAATAATCTTATGATATCTGTAGAACAGGAATGTCAGGTAAAGCTTTCCTGGTTTATATATTCAGTAAGCAACTGGAATGATTCCCTATCACCTTGGCCCGCTGATCCAGTATTTGGAAAAGAAGCATTCGGTGGTCTTGCCAAAACTACTGTAAACGATCTGTTAACTGATCTGACAGAATCCAGAAAGATCTCAGACACAGAAACTGAGATTCCTGTAATACTTTGCGGTTACTCTCTGGCAGGTCTCTTCGCTCTATGGACCGCATATCAGACAGATCTTTTTGCAGGGATAGCTGCTGTATCCCCATCAGTATGGTTTCCTAACTGGATTGAATACTCTTCTTCACACATTATTCATACGGATTATGTATATTTGTCATTGGGAGACAGAGAGGCAAAAACACGTAATCCCATTATGTCAAAAGTATTTGATTGTATACAGGCAGAATACGAACATCTCGCTTCTTCCAATCAAGTGAAAGATGTCACATTCGAGCTGAATCCGGGAAATCACTTTCAGGGCGTTGAAGATCGCTTATCCAAGGCACTGATCTGGACAGTTAAAAGAACAACAGAAATAATATAGTTTTTTCACATATAGGAGGTATCTGAGAAAATGGTGAAACGTTTAATTGCCATTGCTGCACTGTCTGCAGCATCTGCTGCTGCAATGTATATTGTAAAAAAGATGGAAGCAAAATCCACTAACGAAGCCAGTATGCGAAATCCTGTCAACGTCGTAACCAAAGAGGATTTCGCGAATGCCGGTATCAAAGTGGATGCACCTGAAGATGCGGTAAACGTATTCTGGCTCACTATAGAAGGTATACCGCTTCTTTACAGTCTGGATTTCTTTGTCAACGGCAATGAATTTAATCTGCGCCTTAAGAGATCGGATAAACTTGATGACATCTCCGGCATGTATTACAGCTGGAATGAGGAAAAAACCGTATCTGATAACGGTACACGCGCTGTTATTCAGACAGTGGATGATGAAGCAGGTATATGCCTGTGGTACAGGGACGGATATACTATCTCTCTTTCAATGAGAGGAAATGTCACTATGGAAGATATCGAGTCTATGTTCCAGTTCCTGAATCAATCCCTGGTCATTGAAAAATGACACTCATATAGTTATCCAGAAAACAGGGTTGATGCCCTGTTTTTCTTTAAATCCGCAAGATGTTATAATATTCTGTAATTCTTTGAAAGGACAACTTTTACTATGGCAAGCTTTCAAAGCCTTCTAGAACAGGACAAGGAACGTTTTCTTTCGCTTTTGTCCAAAAACACATCGACCGTGGCTATCATCAAAGATGTTGAGGCGGAGTTCGACAGGCTGTTATATTCATTCAACAACGAAAATGAAAACGATGCAGTAAAAGACGCTGCACGTCAGATGATACAGACAGCAAAAAGCACTGCTGCTTTTATTGACACTGCAGGTGAAACAAAACTGTGGCAGAAGACTGCATACGGGGCCAAACCCGAAAAAGGAAAAAGGTCATTCTTATTCTGGATCTTTCTGGTGCTTTCAATCATCACATTAGGTGCTTATTGCGCATATCAATATTACCTGATGCGTATGCCTTTTAAGAGCCTTCCGGATTTCCTTCCCTTTATTTTACTGGTTCCTGTTGCTCTCTTTTTCTTCTTATCTGGTATTACAGCCAGAAGAAAAACTACAGAGAAAGCTCCAGATCTTGAAGCAGAAATATCAACCGACATCCAGAAAGTTTACCGTTCTGTACTGTCTACAGTATTAGTTATAGACAGGAATCTGGAAGACATCAGGACGGAAGAGCGGATCCAACTGAGAAAGCAGATGAAAGAGCACAAGGAATCGTTGGACAAGGAAGAGATTGATCTTCTTGCGCACATACTGGAATCCGCATATTCTTCAAGGCAGGATGATTCATCAGTCGAGATGATATCTCAGATAAAATACTATCTGCACAATAAGAAAATCGAAGTCGTGGATTATTCAGATGAAAACAGTGCTTGGTTTGACTTCATTCCCGCATACGATGAGGGCACTATCAGACCTGCATTTGTCATAGAAGGAATGCTGATCAAAAAGGGACTCGCATCCGGAGGAAGCAATTAATGGATATCTTCTATGGTTTCGACCTTGGTGACGCCGAGAGCGCAATCACAAAACTTGACAGAACAAAAGATACGATTCCTGAAGTGCTATCCGTTCAGGAGTCGAAGAGTTTTATTACTGCCTATGCCATTTCAAAAGAAGGCAAACTGATAATTGGTGAAGGCGCATGCTATGAGCCACAGGCAACGACCAGAAAACTCCGCTTTAAGAGCAGATTCCTGACCTCAGCAGATGCAGCGAGGGACATCAGGAGTTTTGCCGGAGGCGTTCTTGGCGAACTGTATCTCAACGGAGATCTTATCAGAGGCGAAGACCACTGTTTCTATATTGGCTGCCCTGCAGGATGGGACCGAGGAACAAGAGAGGAATACAGGGAGATTTTTGAAGAGGTCGGATATCCTCCAGCAAAAATCATCTCTGAATCCAGGGCCGCTTTGGTAAGCGCATGCCAGTCAAAGCACCTTCAGGTAGGTTATGACATCCTTTCCAGACCTGTTCTTGTCATTGATATCGGATCTTCCACTACAGACTTTGCTTATATAACAAGCGGTAAAGAAGAAGAACTCCAGACCGGTGGCGAAGTCTTCCTGGGCGGAGGAGTCATGGATGAGATCCTCCTCGAAGAATCTGTATCCGCCTCATTTGATGAAAAACGTATCCGTAAGATCTTGTCGGAAAGCGAAGCCTGGAAAAGCTACTGCGAATTTGCGGCAAGACGGTTGAAAGAGAAGTATTTCTCTGATGAAGATTTCTGGCAGAACAATGACTGTGTAAGTTCAGTGACGATCAGATACAGCATGCTCCCAGCAAAACTTTCCCTGAGGATGAACCCGGAAATCGCAGACCGTCTTCTCAACAAAAAAGTTGAACGGCTGGGCAATAAATCCTTCCGCGAAGTCTTTGTGGAAAGTCTTATTCAAGTCAGAGACAACATTAAAGACAAACAACCTGAACTTATCTTCCTTACAGGCGGTGTTTCCAAACTTCCAGCCATCAGGAACTGGTGCTCAGATGTCTTCCCAGAAGCAGTGGTTATCAGAGGTTCGGAACCGGAGTTCTCTGTTGCTAACGGACTTGCGTTATGCGGCCGTATAGATGAGGAGCTGAGAGAATTTAAAAACGAGCTGGAGCAACTAAAAGCGTCCAGCGTCGTAGAAGATATTGTCAAATCACACATAGGTGAACTGTATCGCGCTACAGTTGACGCAATGGTCGACCCTATTCTAAAAGAAGTCGTCAGACCGGTAGTTGAGCGGTGGAGAAACGGCAATATCGAAAAACTGTCTGATATAGATGCAGTCCTCCAACAGGAGATCGATCTCTATCTGCATACTGACGATGCCAGAGCTATACTTGCAAAACAGGTCAGCAACTGGCTTAAAACAGTTTCCGGAGAGTTGGAAGAACATACTATGCCTATTTGCATCAGACATAATGTTCCATATTCCGCACTGAGTCTTAATTCCTACCTCTCCCTCTCCGACATCGATGTCAAAGTTGAAGCAAGAGATCTGTTCGCAGTCAGTGAGATCACATGGATGATAGATACCATAGTCTCGATCCTTGTTGGTCTTCTTTGCGGTGGAGGAGGCGTCGCTATCATAGCCGGAGGACCGGAAGGAATAGTAGCGGGAATCATTCTTTCCCTGCTCGTTCTTGCTCTTGGTCAGGAAACAATGCAGAATGCTTTGCTCAATGCAAATCTTCCAAAAGTTGCACGCCGACTTGTACCAAAGAGTTCACTGGACTCCAGACTTGACAAGCTGAGCTCAGAAATTAAGGCCGGTCTGTACAGCGACCTAGAAAATGAGAAAAATGAGGAGATTACCGAAAGGCTTGTCAAAGAGATCTCTGAACAGATCGAAGTTTGCCTGACAAAGATGGCAGAAGTCGTTGAGATCCCTCTTGCTTAAGGAATAATACTATGAGTTTTGATTCAATACAGGATTCTGCCAAAGTCACACGCGAGCAGAAAATTATAAGAACAAGTTATATAGGCATTGCAGCCAACCTTATGCTCTCTGCCTTCAAGGCAATAGTCGGTTTCGCTTCCAATTCCATCGCCATTATCCTTGATGCGGTAAACAACCTTTCAGATGCGCTTTCATCTGTCATTACGATAATAGGTGCCAAGGTAGCAGCAAAAAAGCCAGATAAAAAACATCCCCTTGGTCACGGAAGAGCTGAGTATATCAGCGCTACAGTAGTATCTGCCATCGTTCTGTATGCAGGTATCGCTTCTATGGCTGAGTCTGTAAAAAAGATACTGTCACCGGTTCATCCTGACTACTCCTTGTATTCGCTCCTTATCGTCAGCGTAGCTATCGTTGTCAAGCTCTTGTTGGGTGGATATGTTAAAAGAACCGGGAAAAAACTGAATTCTTCTTCACTCATTGCTTCCGGATCCGATGCGTTGTTTGATGCAGTGATCTCTGTTTCTGTTCTCGCATCCGCTATCGTATCCCTTATGTTCCATATCAATCTTGAGGCTTGGGTAGGCGTTGTGATCTCAGGATTCATCATCAGGTCCGGTATTGAGATGCTTATCAGCACTGTTAACGACCTGATCGGCATCCGTGTGGATGCAGATACTGTCAAAGAATTGCGTGAAACTATCCTACATAGCGAACCCGAGGTGAGCGGTGTCTATGATGTGATCCTTCACAACTATGGACCTGAAAATCTTATTGGGTCACTTCACATAGAGATCCCTGACACAATGTCTGCGCCAGAGATTGACGCTTTGGAAAGAAGGATAACAGAAACCGTTGCAAAAGAGAACGGAATACTTCTTGCCGGAATTGGAATATATTCAAGAAATACTTCAAACGATGAAGTATCTAAGATCAGAGAGAATGTGATAAAGATAGTTTCATCGCATGACGGTGTTCTCCAAGTACATGGTGTAAGCGCTGATATAAATACAAAAACTATCAACTTTGATATTATCTTAGATTTCGATGTTGAAGATAGGCCATTACTATTTGGGCATATCGTCTCTGATGTGCAAGCAGAATATCCTGAATTCGTCTTAAAACCCACCTTAGACTTGGATATATAAAACCCACACAAAAAAGCTCGAGATGACTCGAGCTTTTTTTGTGTGTTTATAATAATCAGTCCAGTATTCCTGCTTTTTTAAGCGACGGACGTATAGCACGGTTAAGAATCGTCGCTACTACCACCGCTATTATTCCGTTAACAAGAGAGGTTATTCCTTTTGTAACAACAGTAGCCATAACTGCTTCCATCTCATACCCGTAGATGACCCTGTTCTGTATGAAAGTCTTAAGAACATAAAGGCCTACATATGTCAATGATCCGCAAGACCCAGCAAAAACATTTTTCCAAATGACCTGGTCTGTGTTCTTTTCTGCCAGTTTTCCTGCGACCCATCCCATCGCAAACTTCATTAGGAATGTAAGCCAGCATGTCGGAAGATACCTCGGATCCAGCATGTCATAAATTGCAGAGCCGAGCCCGGCAGCCAGTCCGCCAGAAATCGGTCCAAACAAAAGGCCTGCAAGAATTCCCATGACATTTCCCAAATGCAGCATCGTATTCGAGAGAGGTGTCGGGATATCTATATGGATATAAGTAAAAACGAAAACCAGTGCTGCCATCAAAGCAGTTAATACAAGTTGTTTCGTTGTAAATGTGCTTTTTTTCATTTTTCTTCTCCTTTGTATATGCCCTTACAAAAAGCACAGTATGATAACACTTTATTTACTTTATGACGTGATACCCCAGTCCAAAAGCACCCTCTGCAGCAGATCCCTAAAAGCCAAACCTCTGTAATCTATGGCACCGTAATAACGGTGATAGGCATGAAGCTCATTGGAAGGGAATTCTGCGGCCGTCAGGTTCTTATTCGGCTGATAGATCTGCTTGTCCATGAACTTGTTTCTGAACAGAAAAGCTACAGGTGTATCCCCGCTGCACAGCACCCACACCATATTGCTCTGTGTAGGTATCCAGTTTCTTTGCACAAGCACTTCCATCATGGCAGAGGCAGTAAAGCCATCAGGAAAACCAATCTCCATCTTCTGGTTGTTCTGCTCATCTGCTCTTGAAGTAGTCTCGCGATCAAATGTAAAAGTAATCATTTTCATTTCCGCACTTTCAATAATTTACCTGCACTTCTCATTGCTTCAATTATCTCATTTACTTTTTCTTCACAGATCTCGTCTGTCAATGCCTCTACCATGACTCGCAGTACGGGTTCTGTTCCGCTGGGACGAAGGACTACACGTCCGTCAGTTCCAAGATCCTCTTCAACTTTACGAACAGCTTCTAACACTTCCGGGCAACTCATCGTCTCTTTTTTATCCGTCACTTCTACGTTTTTAAGCAACTGCGGATAAGCAGTGATCTCTTCAGCCAGAATTGACAGAGGCTGCTTGGTCTCAGTAACGACTTCCATTACTTTAATTGCAGTCAGAAGGCCATCCCCGGTATTTGCATATCTGGCAAAGATGATATGTCCGGACTGCTCTCCGCCGATCAGATGACCGTACTCATGCATATTCTCAGCCACATATTTATCGCCTACAGGTGTCTTCTCATAACCTATACCTAATTTGTCAAGCGCTTTGTAAAGACCAAGGTTGGACATAATAGTTGTAACAACTTTGGAGTTGCCGAGCATGCTGTGCTCCTGCATATACTTGGCACAGATGTACATTATGGCGTCGCCATTCACAATATTTCCTTTTTCATCCACAGCGATACACCTATCTGCATCTCCGTCAAATGAGAAACCGATGTCCAGATGGTTGTTCATAACATACTGACGCAGTGTCTCGGGATGTGTTGCTCCGCATTCAACGTTGACATTGAGTCCGTCCGGTCTGTTTCCTATCACATAGGTGTCTGCACCAAGCGCATCGAATATGCTCTTGGCCATCTGCCACGTACTGCCGTTGGCACAGTCAAGGCCGATTCTGAATCCCTTATAAGATCTTGTAGCAAGTGAGATAAGATAGCCGATATATCTGTTTCTTCCTGCAGCATAGTCAACCGTCTTGCCGATCATCTGACGCTGTGCATAAGGAAGGTGTCTGTCACTGTCTAGATATTCTTCCAACTCCTCAATAAAGTCCTCTTCCATCTTATCACCGTTACGGTTGATAAGCTTAATTCCGTTATCCTGGAACGGGTTATGGCTTGCGGTGATCATTATGCCGCAGTCGAAATCATCAGCACGGACGATATAGGACACACTAGGTGTCGTGGTGACGTGAAGCAGATATGCGTCTGCACCGGATGCAGTCAGTCCTGCACACAAAGCATACTCAAACATGTAGCTTGAGCGGCGCGTATCTTTTCCAATAACAACTCTCGCAGGATGGCTCTGTGAAAAACGATGTCCAAGATATCTTCCGATCTTGAACGCATGATCGACCGTCAAGTCGACATTCGCCTCACCACGAAATCCGTCTGTTCCAAAATATTTACCCATTGTTTTTTCCCCTTGTTATGAATATCAATCGCTTTTTGCGACTGTTAAATATGATGATAAAGCTGCTGCTGTCTTATACAGAGGCAGGCTCTGCACTACTATCTTTCCGGGTCCGGTGATTACTGTATTGAACAGTCCCTCGCCACCAAGGAATATGTTTTTAGCTCCTTTTACGGTCTCAACATCCATACTGCATGTGGCGTCCATCATTGCAAGATAACCGGTATCCAGTATCTTTCTCTGTCCAGGCATCAGCTGATACTCTATTGCCGACCCGTCTATCTCCAGAAATGCCATGCCTGAACCGGATATCTGGGTAAGAATAAATCCTTCACCGCCAAACAGACCGCCTGCAAAACGCTTCTGAAAATATACACCTGAAGTCACGTTTCCCACACTGGCTAAAAATGCACCTTTCTGGACTATGATACTGTGCTCAGGTGTTATCTGCACAGGAACTATCGACCCTGGGAATTTTGAGGCAAATGCGATCTCTCCTGGTCTCTGAGCAACATATCTGTTCTGAAAAAGACTCTCGTTGGTGAACAGCCTTCCCATTACTCTGCCAAAGCTTCCGCCCTCGGTATGCATCTCTATACCGTCATCCATCCAGGACATTGCACCGCCGTCGCATACAGCTTGCTCCCCTGCCTCCATATGAAGGATAAGTACAGGAAGATTTCCGCCTTTAATCTCATATGTCATTATCTTTTCTCCTGTGCTATTGCTTTTCTGTCTTTCTGCTATTCAGTTCCTGCTCTTCCGAGCGACCAGTTCTGTCCAGATTGCTGTACCAGAGTTTTTTCATGCGCTCCTGAAGCTCTGTATTAGCTTCTTCAAGCGGCATGCTCTCTGGCACTGCAATAGGCTCGCCGAATGTGATCATCAGATTTTTTGAAAACAGTTTATAATCACCGGTTATTGTCGCGGGTATGATAGGAGCCCTTGTGTGCTTTGCCATGGCAACAGCCCCGTATTTGAATTCCTGAAAAACAAGGTCATTAGTTCTGTTTCTCGTTCCCTCGGGGAAGATGCCGATGACTTTGTCATCATTCAGGAACATTATCGACTCCCTCAATGCGGAACCATCATGCTTTTCTCTGTCGACATATATGCAGGACATCATGTTGAACAGCCAGCCAAAATGCCCTTTGAAATGCTCTTTCTTGGCAAGAAAATGGATCGGCCTTGTTGTCGAAACCATCAAGATAATCGGGTCAAAAGCATGTTTGTGGTTAGCTGCAATAACCACGCGCCCTTTTGGGGGGATATTCTCTCTGTTTATTATCTTTGGAGTAAACAGCAAAAAGAACAGAAAGTCAATCAATGGCAGCAATAAGCGATACGGCCATTCATTCCTGTTCTGTTTTTGTGCTCTGCTCACTTTCTTCCTTCTTTCGTCTTTCCAGTTCCTCTTCCTGCAGTTTCCTGTAGTCCGTTTTTCCAACAATAGTCTTCGGCAGCGAATCACAGAATTCCCATTCGCGCGGTATAGCGTACACTGCAAGATTCTTCTTGCACAATTCGATCAGCTCTTCCTTGACCGCTTCAGGATCAAATCCATCACGAAGAACCGCGAAAACTTTTCCAACTTCTATCTTATACGGATGAGGCACGCCTATCACAGTAACTTCTGACACGGCCGGGTGCTTCTCAAGCACTTCCTCTATTTGAGCAGGATAAACATTATATCCTGATGTGATTATCATACGTTTTATGCGCTGGCGGTAAGTGATGAATCCATCTTCATCCATGGATCCAAGATCCCCGGAATGCAACCAGACATTACCGTCCGAATGAACAAGCAAAGTGTCCTTTGTCTCTTCCTCGTTATCATAATATCCGAGCATGACAGTAGGCCCGAAAATGCAAATCTCACCCACTTCTCCGTAAGGAAGCTCCTTATCCGTACCAGGCTCACAGATCTTGACATATGTACCCGGCCACGGGATACCGACGCTTCCCTCTTTTGAATTGTCTTTCCTGTCAAAACTTATGGCAGCTACCGCCTCAGTCATTCCGAAACCCTGCGTGAAGTTCGTTCTTGCTCCATGATCATGCAGGAAGGCATTTATATACTGCACCTTCTTTTTGTTGAAGGAGTCGCCTCCGGCAATGACATATTTCAGATTGCTGAGGTCCGCATCCTCCATTCCAGGATGATTCTTCATAGCCTCAAACAGAGTCGGTACGCCGACAAGAACACTTGGATTGTGCTGTTTGACAAGCTTATCGAAATGCTTTGCATTAAACTGCGGAATAAGCACAACTTTTGCACCCACGGCAAAAGCGTCATTGATGCTTACTTCCAGACCGAATCCATGGAATATCGGCATAATTCCAAGAATAACGTCTTCCTTGCACAGATCGGGCAAAGCCCTTTGGGCCTGCATCGTAGCTGCATTAAAATTCCCGTTAGACAGAACTATTCCTTTTGGAACACCGGTCGTTCCGCCGCTCTGAAGGATAACAGCAGGATCATCCTTGAAAGGTTCTTCTATATCTAATGTTTTGTGATATTTCTTTCCGGCATTGAAAAAATACTTCCAATAGATAAAATCACGTCCTGCAGCAGGCTTTTCCTCTTTTCGTCCTCTTACCAGTTCATAGCCGATCCTCAGATGTAGCGGCATTGAGTCTTTTGCTGAGATAATGAGTGTCTTGTATACTTCAGTCTCGTCAAGAACATTCTTTATCCTCGGATAGCATATATCCAATGCGACTAGCATCATGCTTTTATACGTATTCAGTGCATCCTTGATCTCGTTCTCGGAGAGCAGAGGATGAAGCAGGTTAGCTACAGCACCGATCCTGTTCAAAGCGTAGAACGAATATAATGCTTCTGGAACATTAGCGGACAATATAGTAACGACATCGCCTTTCCTCACACCGTATGAAAGAAAAGCTCTTGCAGTAGTGTCTATCTTTTCCATGAATTCCTCATATGTTATCTGTACCCCAAAGTACTCGATAGCAACGGAATCCATATAGTCTTCTGCACATTTGTACATGAATCTGTATATAGAGATATCTTCAACATCCAGATCCATATCCCCGGGAGCATAATACTTTTCCCATGGAGCATTGGGTCTGCTGTTCATGTAGTATTTTTGGAAATAATCAAAATCAAAAACGCTCATTTAGAACTCCGATTCTAGGTTGACCTTGACAATATCCATAAGTTCTTCGTTGAAATCTGTAAGGTCATCGCCGGATGGGTAAATAGGCGGATAAAATGTAAGCCTGGGTCCTTTCCTGAAAACCCGGAACTTCCCCTTTATCGTAAAAGGAATTACAGGTGTACCTGTCAGAGAAGCCATTCTTACAGCTCCGAATTTGAAAGGCATGATAGTATCATCTGTATGGTTTATAGTGCCTTCAGGAAACACTGCAATGCATTTCCCCTGAACCAGTCCTTCCACAGCAGTACGCATAGCCTGTCTGTCATGTATGGATCTGTCCACCGGAATGACTCCCATCTTGCTCATGAACCATGACATTTTGCCTTTATACAGTTCAATCTTTCCAAGGAAATGAACATGCCGTTTCAAAGCGATGAAATGGAGTATCCAGTCAAAATTTGATGTATGATTTCCGGCCAATACCACCCCGCCTGTCTTTGGAACATACTCTGTGCCCTCAAAACTAGGCCTGAACAAAAGTTTTCCAGCACAAAAGATGATCCTTCTTGCAAAGGAGTAAAATGCCGTATCATTAAGTGCATCTCTGTATCTGTCTGACATGGAAAAACCTCGAATTTTCACCTAATTAATTATAGTACAATGGTCTGGATGTAGCAAAAAAGACACAATATTTTTAACACTTTGTACAAAATCTTTTTTCTATTCGACCATATATTGTATTTACCTATTAATAAACAGTAAAATAGTATGGATATAGTTCCATTTGGGTATTAGTTTTCTTAAGTATGGGAGAAAAGATGGTTATTCGTCCTTACGATATCATTGAAACAAAAGAAGCTGTTCTGGCCGACAACGACGCAGTAGCTGAGAAGACAAGACAGTTTCTTTCTTCGAATCACACTTTCCTCATCAACTTGATGTCCTCTCCCGGATCAGGCAAGACTACGACTCTTCTGCGCACGATAGATGCCCTGAAAGACAGATACCGCATCGGTGTTATGGAAGCGGATGTTGACAGTGATGTTGATGCCTCTGCAGTAGCAGCAAAAGGAGTGAAAGTCATACAGTTGCATACCGGCGGAAGCTGCCATATGGACGCCAGTATGACAAAGGAAGGGCTGGATGGATTAGGTCTGAAAGATCTTGATCTTGTGTTTCTTGAGAACGTCGGAAACCTTGTATGCCCGGCCGAATTTGATGTCGGTGCGAATCTGAGGGTCATGATCCTCAGTGTTCCTGAAGGCGATGACAAGCCTTTGAAATACCCTCTGATGTTTACAGTAAGCGACCTCATGCTGATAAACAAAATAGATGTAGCGCCCGTTTTCGATTTCGACTATGAAGCTTGCGCTGAACGAGCAAGAAAACTCAATCCGAATATAGATATAATTAAAATGTCGTCTCTCACAGGAGAAGGCTTTGATGAATGGATCGCCTGGCTGACCGATAAAGTAGATTCCTGGAGGGATAGCTATGCAGATCATTGAACTTAAAGAAAGCGTTACTGCCTCCAATGACCGTGATGCAGAGATAATCCGTGAAAAACTGAAAGAAAACGGTACTTTTCTCGCCAATATTATGTCTTCGCCTGGATCCGGAAAAACTACGCTGCTTAGCAGAACCATAATAGACCTCTCCGGCAGTTATAAGATCGGTGTCATTGAAGCAGATATTGCCTCATCTGTGGATGCAGAACGGATCGAAGCTTTGGGAGCCAGATCTGTTCAGGTCCATACAGACGGAATGTGTCATATGGATGCGGGGATGACCCTGACAGGACTCGAAGCACTGAATTACCCAGACCTGGATCTGGTTTTCCTTGAAAATGTCGGAAACCTTATCTGCCCTGCTGAATTCGATACCGGAGCATCAAAAAGCGTCATGATACTCAGTGTCCCTGAAGGCGACGATAAACCGCTGAAATACCCGCTGATGTTTTCTGTCAGCGACCTTATTCTTGTAACCAAGACCGATACCCTTCCGTATTTCAATTTCGACCTGGAGAAATGCAGGCAGCGCATCCTACGTCTCAACCCAAATGCTCAGGTGATCCCAGTCTCAGCAAAAACTGGTGAGAACATGGATGCCTGGTATGATTGGCTAAAAACCGAAACAAAAAATTGTAAATAAACTTCTTTAGAGAGGATAAAAATGAAAGACCAGCTAAACCGTTTGACCAACGAAAGAGATTTCCGGCAGGATCCCAACTATGTTGCTCCGGATCCGGAAAAGAAGAAGCTCATCCTGAAACTTGCTACTATGATCACGGACAGGTATGTGCAGAAATTCACGCACACCATCAGAGTCGATGATCCTGAGTACTGGGCGATCGATGAGGTCCTGACCAAAGAGGAGATCAAGTTCCTCCTGAATTTTAAGAAGACCCGTGTTCCCTACGACACGCCGACTCTAGCAAAAATGAACAACATGTCTGTGGAAGATACGCAGAAAATGGTCGATCATCTTCTGTGGGTCGGCATGCTTGAGATGACTCGGGAAGGTGAAGACAAGCATAAGCACTACAATGTGCCTATCTTTGTTCCCGGTTCTGCAGAGTTCATGATGATGAACGATGAGCTTACGG
This sequence comes from Oscillospiraceae bacterium, assembly GCA_017432285.1. Classification (GTDB taxonomy): domain Bacteria; phylum Bacillota; class Clostridia; order Oscillospirales; family Ruminococcaceae; genus RUG11783. The sequence continues at coordinate 207,048 of JAFRJM010000010.1, forward strand.
CAAAGAACCCCAATCTGGCGACTTTCTTCAACCTCATGACCCAGATGCCTCTGGAGAATGTCACTCAATTGGTCCCTCTTGGCGGAGCAGGCATAGGGATGCACGTCATCCCGGTCGAGAAAGCAATTGAACAGGAAAGCCATTCAGCAAGCGTTGAGCATATCTCCCACTGGCTGAACAAGTATGACAAATACTCTGTCGGACAGTGCACCTGCCGTAAACAGCAGTCTATGCGCGGCGAAGGATCCGGCGATATCAACGGTGAATTCTGCATTGGCGTCGGAGACATGGCAGAGTATTGCGTCGACCGCGGAATGGGACGCTACATCACATATGATGAGGTGATGGAGATACTCCAGAGAGCAGAAGACCACGGTTTCGTCCATCAGATCACCAACATAGACGGTGAAGATAAGATAGTTGCCATTTGCAACTGCGCACCAGGTGTATGCAATGCTATCCGCACTTCCCAGCTATACAACACACCAAACATGTCCAGATCCGCATACCGCGCACATGTAGACAAGGAAAAATGTGTTGCATGCGGAAAGTGTGTTGAAGTATGCCCCGTAGGAGCTGCAAAACTCGGACAGAAACTCTGCACCAAGGATGGAGAGATAAAATATCCAAAAACAATGCTTCCTGATAATCATGTCTGGGGCGCGGACAAGTGGAATCCCAATTACCGCGATGATGCTAAGATAAACTGCTATGACACAGGTACTGCTCCGTGCAAGACCGCCTGCCCAGCACACCTTCCCATTCAGGGATATGTCAAAATGGCCGGTGAAGGACGTTATGCTGAAGCACTGCGCCTTATCAAGCAGGACAACCCATTCCCTGCAGTATGCGGAGCAATCTGTAACAAGCGCTGCGAAGATGCCTGCACACGCGGGACCATAGATCAGCCTATTGCAATAGACGAGATCAAGAAATTCATCGCAAATCAGGAGCTTAATGAAGCCCAGCGCTACATCCCAAAATGCGAAAATGATGAAGGGAAAATGTGGGGGCCTGATTATAAGATGGCAGTTATAGGCGCCGGTCCTGCAGGACTGACTTGCGCATATTACCTTAGAGAACGCGGCTATGATGTTACCGTGTTCGAAAAAGAGTCCCGTCCAGGCGGTATGATGCTCAACGGTATCCCGTCATTCCGTCTCGAGAAAGACGTTCTTAACGCCGAGATTGAAGTTCTTAGAAAAATGGGCGTTGAGTTCCACTGCGGTGTTGAAGTCGGCAAAGACGTAACTATAGAAGGACTTCGCAAAGAAGGATATAAAGCTTTCTATCTGGCAATTGGTCTTCAGGGAGGCAGAAACGCTGGCGTTGACGGAGAAGATGCAAAAGGTATCGAATCCGGTATCTCCTTCCTTAAGAGGATCAATCAGGATCATTCTGACAGATTGTCAGGCGATGTGGTAGTCGTCGGCGGAGGCAACGTCGCTTGTGACGTTGCACGCACAGCACTGCGCACGACAGATGGCAAGATTACGATGCTCTGCCTCGAATCTCCTGAAGAGATGCCTGCAGCAAAAGATGAAGTCGCAGAAGTCAAGGAAGAAGGCATCGAAGTTCTCAACGGATGGGGTCCGAAAGAATTCCTAAAGGACGAGAATGGAAACGTTTGTGCCGCAGTCTTCAAGCGCTGCACAAGAGTCTATGACGAAGAGCACAGGTTCAGCCCTGTTTATGATGACAACGACACGATCACTATCCCCTGCAGCAATGTTCTGGAAGCGATCGGCCAGTCCGCAGTCTGGGGCACAATGCTTGATGGAACAAATGTTGAACTGAGAAGAAATGGAACAGTCGTCGCTGATCCTCTCACTTTCCAGACCGCTGAGCCAGACATCTTTGCAGGCGGAGACGTTTGCAACGGAGCTCGCTTTGTTATCGATGCCATCGCTGAAGGAAAGAAAGCCAGTGAATCCATGCACCGTTCTGTACACTTCGGTCAGTCACAGACCATAGGCAGAGACCGCAGAGAATTTATCGAGCTCGACAAGAACAACATCGTTGTCGAATCCTTTGATACATGTCCAAGACAGGTGCCCGGAACCAAGAAATCTGATCCCCGCCACTCGTTTGAAGACAACCGTCTGCCTCTGACTGTAGAACAGATCCAGAACGAAGCCAAACGCTGTCTGGGATGTGGCGCAACAACTGTTGATGAGAACCGCTGCATAGGATGCGGTCTGTGCACGACCAGATGCGAGTTTGACGCAATACATCTCACAAGAGACCTGCCTCACGCTTCCGACATGGTTCGCGCAGAGGACAAGTTCATGAAGATAGGACCGTATGCGATAAAGAGAGCTTTCAATATCGTGTTTAACGGCAAAAAGGAAGACTGATGCACGAAATGGGAATAGTCATTCATCTCGCCAAGACACTGGATGACACAGCAAAAGAAGAGCATCTTTCCCGGATCGGATCTGTTACTTTGCAGGTCGGAGAAGTCTCCGGAATAATAACGGATTATTTCGTGGATTGCTGGAACTATTTCAAGGTGAAATATCCTGTTCTGGCTCAATCCGAACTGCATCTGGAAACCATTCCTGCGGTCACCAAATGCGGAAATTGCGGAAACACTTATGAGACTGTTCGATATGGCAAAGAATGCCCTTTTTGCCACAGCATGGAAACATGGCTCGTGGAAGGAAATGAATGCATAATAAAGGAAATCGAAGCCGAATCTGAGATTGGGAGTTCATAATTACATCCATATTTTCTAACAAAAAGCGCTGAGCAGTCAGCGCTTTTTGTTTATCAGATAATCCTATGCAATCTCAAGAACAGTGTAGTCTTTTGCTTCAACAGCAGCCTTCAATACCTCGTCGGAAACATTTTCGGTAAGTTCAACAACAGCTGTTCCCTCGACGTGACTGACTTTTGCTTCAGCAACGCCTTCCAAAGCCTCAAGCGCTTTCTTCACCGTAGCCTCGCAGTGCATGCACATCATACCTTCGATCTTCATTGTTTTTGTCATTGTATTATCCTCCTTCGTATTGTTCGTTTCTAATATCTTTTCGTCCTGATCAACAGTGACGCGATTTTTGATTGGTCTGTCATGTGAACTGTCATGGACCTTCAGCAGGTTGAGTCTCAGAGCATTGGAAACTACACAGAAGCTCGAGAGACTCATAGCAGCTGCTCCCCACATAGGATTCATGCTCCATCCAAGCAGTTTGACAAAAGCTCCCGCAGCCAGCGGTATAAGCAAAGAATTGTATATAAGTGCCCAGAAAAGGTTCTCAATTATGTTCCTGTATGTGTTTCTGCTCAGACGAATAGCAGCTGAAACATCAGTAAGCTGTGACTTCATGAGGACGACATCTGCAGCATCTATAGCCACATCGGTCCCTGCGCCAATAGCAATGCCTATATCTGCTCTGGTCAAAGCAGGAGCATCATTTATACCGTCTCCGACCATTGCAACTTTTCCCTTTTCCTGAAGCTGCCTGATAATTGCTTCCTTTCCATTCGGAAGCACTCCGGCAACAACTTCATTCACCCCTGCCTGCTCTCCAATAGCAGCCGCTGTTCTTTCATTGTCTCCGGTCAGCATAACAACGTGAATGCCCATATTCTTCAGTTCTGCTAGAGCCTGAGCGGAATCGTTTTTCATAGTATCCGCAACTGCGATTATACCTAGCAGTTTACCGTTTAATGAAAAGAACAGAGGTGTCTTCCCTTCTCCGGACAATGACTCGTAATAAGCGGAATAATCTCCGGAAATATCTGTCTTTGTCATCATGTACTTATAGCTTCCGCCTATAAGTGTTCCATCTTGGCATGAGGCTTCAAGGCCGTTTCCAGGCAGAGCCTGAAAATCATTGATATCGATAAGAGAGAGCTTCAGATCCCTGACATGCTTAAGGACTGCTTTAGCAAGTGGATGTTCGCTTTTTTGCTCTAATGAGCCTGCATACTGCAGTAGCTGATCTGAAGTAAAACCGTCTGCAGGTATGACATCAGTCACGCTGGGTTCACCGCTGGTGATAGTCCCTGTTTTGTCCAACGCCACGATCTGTACATTGCCAGTCTCCTGAAGTGCTTCAGCGTTTTTAAACAGTATCCCGTTTCTTGCTCCAACACCGTTGCCCACCATGATAGCTACTGGAGTAGCAAGACCAAGGGCGCACGGACAACTTACGACCAGAACGCATATACCTCTGGCCAGCGCATAGCCAAATGTCTGTCCAGTCAAAAGCCAGATAACAGTAGTTATTACAGCTATAGCAATAACGACAGGGACAAAATATCCTGATATAGTATCTGCCAGTTTGGCGACAGGTGCCTTTGTTGCAGCAGCATCGCTGACCATCTGTATGATCTGCGCAAGAGTGGTATCTTCACCTACTTTTGTTGCCTTGCATCTGAGGAATCCGGACTGATTGAGCGTAGCACTGGAAACAGCACTTCCTGCTTCCTTGTCCACAGGCAAGCTCTCTCCTGTGAGCGCAGATTCGTTTACTGCACTCGTTCCCTCTATGACTACTCCATCGACAGGGATGTTTTCACCTGGCCGCACCAGAAAGATATCACCGATCTTAACATCGTCCACAGAGATCGTCAGCTCTTTCCCGTCTCTCTCGACATTGGCTGTTTTAGGAGCGAGTTTCATAAGGCTTTTAAGTGCATTTGTCGTCTTACCTTTTGAGTAAGCTTCCAGCATCTTGCCAACGGTTATCAATGTAAGTATCATTGCTGAAGACTCAAAATAGAACTCATGCATGTATGGTTCAGCAGCCTGTACACCTCCGTCTACCTGTGCTCTGGTCATCGCAAACAGCATAAATGTACTGTAAATAAACCCAGCAGCAGAGCCAAGTGCAATAAGGGTATCCATATTGGGGGCCTTATGCAGAAGACTTGAAAAACCGCTGGTGAAAAATTTTTTATTTATGATCATCACTATCGCTGCCAGAATCATTAGAACAAGACCCATGGCAACATGGTTGTCTGCGAAAAACTCAGGAAGCGGAAACCCCCACATCATATGGCCCATAGAGAAATACATAAGGACCAGTAGAAAAACCAGAGATGTTATGAGTCTGCGGCGAAGCACGGGCGTCTCTCTATCTTTCAAGGCATCCTCTTCCGCAGCTATCTTTTCCGAGAGCTTTCCGGCAGTCTTTTGTGCACTGTCCTTTGGGGACGCACCGTATCCGGCATTTTCTACTGCCTTTATGATCTCTTCCTTACCCGCTGTTCCTTCGACGCCCATACTGTTTGTGAGCAAACTGACCGAGCATGAAGTTACACCTGGTACTGCATTTACCGCTTTTTCGACTCTCGCCTGGCAAGCGGCGCAGCTCATTCCTGTTACTATATACTGTTCCATAAACACAACCTACTTCATCAATTTCTGGAGAACGTTGACCAGTTCATCTATAGCCGCATCATTCCCTTCGCGGATGTCATCAGCGACACATCCTCGTATATGTCCGGCGAGCATTACTTTATTGAAACTGTTCAATGCTGCCTGAGCGGCGGATACCTGTGTCAGTATCTCAGGACAATAGGCACCGCGCTCTACCATCCCTCTGATACCGCGTATCTGTCCTTCTATCCGATTTAATCTGCAAACGAGATCCTTCATCTCTTCCGCTGATCTTTCCTTGGATTCATGGACGAAACAGCAGTCTTTGTTCTCTTCAAGTTCAATTTTGTTTGCCATTTCAATACCTCAAAAAAACTGTTTCCAAAACAAATAATATACCCCCATGGGGTATATGTCAATACAATACTATCGATGGATTAAGCGATTCTTAATCTTTTGTCCCATTTTTTCTTAAGGAGTAAACAGCTATCATTATTAGCGTGGAGGAAAACACTATGTACAACATCCTTTTCTGTGATGATGAACAGGACATCATCAACGCGTTGAAGATATATCTTTCTGATCCTAACTACACCTTTTATGAGGCTAATAACGGCAAGGAAGCTCTTGAGATCATCGAGCAGCATGAGATCCATCTTGTCCTGATGGATATTATGATGCCTGTTATGAACGGTATTATGTCACTGACAGAACTAAGGAAAATCAGCAATGTTCCTGTGATCTTTCTCACAGCCAAGAGTGAGGATGCTGACATGCTTCTGGGCCTGAATGTCGGCGCAGATGATTACATCACCAAACCTTTTAATCCCCTGGAAGTAACTGCCCGTGTAAGATCCCATCTCAGGAGATATATGCAGCTTGGAGGCGGGAAAATCAATACAGACACATATCAGATTGGCGGCATTGAACTGGATGACAGAGCAAAAACAGTTACTCTTGACGGAGAACCTGTGAGCCTTACACCTACAGAATATGAGATCCTTAAACTGCTGATGCAGAACCCGGGAAAAGTGTTTTCTCCTAAAGCCCTCTACCAGACTATCTGGAATGAAACGCCATTAGGTTGTGAAAATACGTTAGCAGTACATATCAGGCACATCAGAGAAAAAATAGAGATAAACCCTGCCGAACCAAGATACCTCAAGGTAGTGTGGGGACAAGGTTATAAAATCGAGCCGTGAGTTGCTCATAGAAAAAATACTTATAATCGGAGACAAAAATGGAACACTCCAAATTATGGATAGCAAAAGTTGTCGCACTTCTATTATTCACTACCGCGTCTTTGCTTCTTCTTATAAACAGAATCAGGCGCCTTATCGTTAAAGGAGAGGAAAGATGAAAAAGTTCACCCGTTCCATACCCGGAAAAACTATAATCTTCATCCTGCTCATAATATGCTGTATCATTTGCGGTTCCAGCATTCTATGCGAATTAGTATACTGGGACGCGGACATGTTTTATGTCACGGAAGACACCTTTATCGAACAGCACCTGTACGAAATGGTACGATCCAGAGAAGATGACCTTATCTGGAATATGCCTATGGATCCTGAACTATACACTGAAACCGGTTATATTAATCGCTACTATGGCGAAAACAGGACCAACCTTCTTATTCAATACGATCTTATAACTCCTCAGGGTGTGGAGCGTATCTTCAGCAACACACCTTCTATAGACGAGATCATATATCAGTCCTATTACACAGGAGCGTGGGACGAGGAAGGACGTTTTAATCGGGAATATATTGATCCTTCCTCCATTACTTCACAAAATAATGAAAGCGGTCAGGAAATACCTGCCGAATACTATCACCTGACTATGGGACTGAGAAAAGATCTTCTTGTAGATGATGAATTTCGTGCAGTGACACAGCTTATACACTATGAATATATGCTGCACAGATATGCAGTCCCGTCAGCGATTATTTCGGGTATAATAGCTGTCATTCTGTTCGTATTGCTTATGAGCGTATCAGCACGCCATCCAGATACTGACGAGATCGTCCCCGGCATATTGAACTGGGTTCCTTTCGACGTCATGACAGTTATAATTGGAGCAGCCTGTTTCCTTATCGGACTGACAGTAGTCGAGACTGTTGAGAATATTCCCAAGGTGCTTGGATACACTCTGATTATATTTCTGTGCTTAATGGCTATAGTAGTATTACTCAGCCTGTTCATCGGTTGGTGTATGGGCCTGGCGGCAAGGATAAAACAGCAGAATTTAATTAGAAACACTCTGTGCTGGAAATTGTGCTCGCTTCTTTATAAGCTCATCCTTATCCCTGTAAGATGGCTGTTCAACTTCATACGTACGATCCCTTTTATGTGGAAAGCACTGGTGCTATGGGTCATTTATTGTATTTTTGAAATAATTCTGATATCAGAAGGCTCACGCAGTACGATCCTTTTATTCCAGGGATGGACCTCACTGTTTCTGCTCTACTGTATCTACGCGATGTTCAAAGTCAACAGAAAAGCAAAGAGTATTTCTAACGGATATTATGAACAGAGCAATGACAACAGCCTGCTACTTGGTTTCAGAGACATGGATCGCAGCTTGACTCAGATCAACTCCGGACTTTCAATAGCCGTCGAACAGCGTATGAAAAGTGAACGGATGAAAACAGAGCTGATCACCAACGTTTCACACGATATAAAGACTCCTCTGACATCTATAATCAACTATGCCGATCTCATAGGGAAAGAAGAGACAGACAACACTACGATCAAGGAATATGCTGACGTTCTCCACAGACAGTCTGTGAAGCTCAAACGACTGATAGATGACCTGATCGAAGCTTCCAAAGCTTCCACCGGCAACATTGAGCTGAACATGGAGCAATGTGACCTGAATGTCATAATCCCCCAGATCACAGGAGAATATGAAGACCGATTGAATGAAATTGGACTGTCTTTGATAACAAAAGTTCCTGATGAGCCTGTGATGATAATGGCAGACGGAAGAAGGCTCTGGAGGATATTCGACAACCTCATGGGCAACATCCTTAAGTATTCTCTGCCGGGGACCCGTGTCTATATCACAATGGTCCGTCAGAATGGAGAGGCTATAATAGTATTCAAGAATACATCCCGCGACCAGATCGATCTCTCCCCTGAAGAACTAACAGAACGTTTCGTCCGCGGTGATGAATCCAGAAACACAGAAGGCAACGGTCTCGGCCTTTCAATTGCAAAAAGTCTTGTTGAACTTCAAGGCGGAGCAATGTCTCTATATGCTGACGGAGACCTGTTCAAGGTCATCCTACGCTTCCCATTGATCTGAGATTATGGTGGTAATCATGAATCATAAATTTCTAGCTTTGACGATGGCTGCCGTTCTAAGTGTCGCTTTATGCTCCTGTATCGGTACAACTTCAGAGGTCAGCGTAGATCTAGGTTCTTCAGACTTGTTTACAGAAAGTGATCTGAGCGATGCAGCTGATGCAATCAAAAAATATTTTTCTAATTTTGAAGGATGTACGCTGCATTCCCTGACCTATGCCGGTGATGAAAGAAGCAATAAAGAAGCAGAATATCATCTTTCACACGATATCGTATATGATGAATATGCCGTTTTCGACTCTTCTTTCCATTCACCTAAAAAATCATACGGAGGATGGACTGCAGATACTGAATATACCTGGTCATGGGTCCTCGGGCGAAACGATAAAGGTGCATGGACAGTGATCAATTACGGTTACTGCTAATGTAGATATCTACATGCAAAAAGCACGCTGTGAAATCCAGCGTGCTTTTTGCTTATACTGTAATTATTTAGCTCTGCGTATCACTTCACAAAGCACATCAAAAGCTCTGTCAAACGAACCAAGATCCAGATACTCCTCCGGGGTGTGTTCACCCTCAGCTACAGGACCATAAGTGATAATGTCAAGATCAGGACGGAGGCCCTTGAACACACCGCACTCCAGGCCGCCATGAGTTGACATCTCTGTCATCTCTATCCCTCGCTCAGCAAGCACCTCTTTAAGGATATCTCTAAGTGAGGATTCCGCACTGTATCCCCATCCGGTTATTCTGTCTTTGATCTCAACTTTCCAGCCAAGAATACTGCCAAGGATACTTAGCTGATCTGCCAAAGTATCGGTATGACTTTCAAGAGCTGAGCGGATTAGGTCTGTAATTACGATCTCGTTCTCCGTTGTTTTGATGACACCTGCGTTCAGCGATGATGTCGTGAGGCCTTCAATTGCCATTGACCGGTGTTTAAATCCGTCAGGCATCAGGAACGTAAAATCAAGAAAACTGTCACTGCACTTCTTGGTAAGCCTGTTATCCGACTCAACTTCTTTTAACTCAAGACGGACATCAGGATCGCTGAACTCAAGTTCCTTTTTGAAATCACGCTCGGTCCTTCTGATGACCTCAGTGATATCCTTAAAAGATTTGTCAGACACAAATACAGCATCCGCTTCTCTGGGTATTGCATTGTATTGCATACCGCCGTTGAACGATACCATCTGCACATCCGCTCCATTTTTCTTCAGTTCCTGAAGAGCACGGACAAGAAGCAGGTTTGCGTTTCCTAGCTCAAGATGGATCATAGCCCCGGAATGGCCGCCATTTAGGCCGCGAATAGACAGAAGATATGCTTTTCCATCATTGGGTTCTTTCTCAAGAGGAAGAGTCATGACTGCAGTTGCTCCGCCAGCAGAACTTACATATGTCCCTACTTCCCCGCCGGCATCAAGATTGATATATCTGCTTCCGTGAACGTCTTCCGGTTTGAGGTTACCGGCTCCGATCAGGCCTACTTCCTCCATAGCGGTGAAGACACAGGATAGACCAGGATGCTCAAGTTCATCATCATCCAGAACTGCCAGCATATAAGCCACACCGTATCCGTCGTCTGCACCTAACGTCGTTCCGCGAGCCTTAAGCAGATCTCCGTCAACATAAAGATCAAGCGGATCTTTTTCAAAGTCATGCTCGACACCTTTATTCTTTTCGTTGACCATGTCTGTGTGGGCCTGCAGCACAAGGACAGGAGCATCCTCATACCCGGGAGACGCCGGCTTGTCCACGATCACATTCCATACTTCGTCCTGCTTGTATTCCAGACCACGCTCTTTAGCAAATGCTACGATGTAGTCGCTTACAGCTTTCTCATTCCTGGATCCTCTTGGAATCTGTGAAATGGCGTTGAAATAAAAGCACTGTTTTTTGCTAAGATCAAATTCCATGTTTTTCTCCTTATCTCTCATGCTGATATATTATATCTTTAACGCTTTCTGGACTTTTTTGCTGAGGATTATTCCAGCAACAAAAGGAACAGCATCTGCAACAGAAGCTACCAGGCCTCTGATGAATTTAGCTGACAACGGTAGATTGAACAGCAACGACTCGACCAGAGTCTTTATTACACCTATTCCTATAAATACGGCTACACATGCTATCAACACTCTAAGTGCCGTATTCTCTGTCTTTTTGAACAGGGAACCGCATACCAATCCAATAAACAACTGGCCCATAGCCCATCCAATCGGGAATGTCCCGCTGTATAGCAGATTGCTGATAATACAACCAAGTACCCCTACGATCGTCCCTTCTACTCCATATATACATAGAAAAACGCCAAACACCAGATACCCAAAATCAGTTCTTATCTGGTTGATAAGCGGTATTTTCACCGTATAGGACAAAACTACGTAAAGAGCGATGCCCATACCCAGATATGTGATAGTCTTATTGCTATTCATCCTTTTTCCTCCTTAGTCCCGATGGAATCTTTTCTTCAATTCAAGAGCAAGATCACTGTGGAAAGCAACAGCTCCAAGAATGCTTAATACTGAAGAGATCCCGCCGAGGACCATCATAGGCCAGTTTAACTTCAGCCAACCAAGCAAAGAAGCTATGGAAAACGCCAGAGCAAAAATGAAAAGCCAGATCATCGGCATTGCATTCTGTCTCTGTCTCTTATAGTCAGCCAGATAAATTACAGCGACAAACAGCAATCCTGAAAAACCGATTATTGGGATGACGAAATCCGCCCAACCGGGTGCCAGACAGTAATCTATAAGCCCCAAAAGAACAGATGCTTTCCAGATCACCTTTGCAGTCTGAGAAATCATGTTTCGTTCAACGATATCCGGAGACAGAATCAAACTCCAGAAAGAATACACCGCCCAGATAACTACGACAGACCATGCTTTTCCACCGACATAATAGTTTACTATCGGGCAAATGACACACGTTGCCAGAGACAGCCACTCCAGGACTTTTCCTATTTTCTCTATCCGTCTGGACCGCTTTGTACGTTCAGGGTAGATCAGATCAATTTGCATCAATCTCACTCCCTTCCACTCTCACCGGTATTTCTGCATCTGTGAGAAGTTTATACAGTCTCTCTTCAAAGGACGGATCCGCAGTGTGTTTTGAGATCGAAAATACTGTTTTATTTCCGAACGAAACAACTGAACACCCTGCTCTTTGCACAGAACCTCCGCCTAAGACAAAATCGAATCTGTCTATGAACTGTTCCATATCTGCAGGGACAGTGCACTGCCCCAGATTCGAAAGAGTATTTGAAACTATACCGTCGCCGAGGAAGCCGTATACTACCTCCGCAACAGGCTTCTTCAGGAATACGGGTACAAACTGCAGAGATTTCACTAGCAGCACAGCAGCATACATCATCTCATCCATGCATTCTTTTGTCCCTTTTTCCCGGATCTGCTGCATTATGTTGGGTATCATTTCCTCAACAGTAGTGATCTCTTCCAACGAAAAAACAGCGCTGAAATATAGAGAGAAATTACGTACAGTTCTGCTGTCATAATACTTCCTCATATTTACAGGGACCTGGATCTGTACTGTACCTTCCCGTTCCTCCGTAGCATATTTATTCGCTAAAAACATCAGGCTTAGAAGATAAGCTGTGACCGTCCCACCGTATTCCTTGCTGACCTGCCTGAGCTTTTGAGTATCTATCACAAAGTGGATGACCTGGCACGGGCACAGTCTTGATAGCTTTCCGCTCATCTGAGTAGCAAGTTTTCCCATGAACCCGGAAGCTGATTTCTGCTTCTCCACTCTTAAGAAAGCGTTTTCCGTTTCAGAAGGATCCGGAATAGCATCCACATCCCAAACTGTATCATCATATGAAATATCATTGCCTAGAAGTCTGAGATACTCTGCTGTCAGTGACTTGAGGAAGATCATTCCTCCAGTTCCGTCACACAACACATGGAACAGCTCAAGACTGATCCTGTTGCCGAAATACAGCACTCTGAAAGATTGTGACCCGCTGCGGGAGATCGATATTGGCTGGCATGGAATCGAATGGTCCTTCTCAACAATAAAGCGTCTTTTTGCGGAATCCAGATAATACCAGAAGAAACCTCTTTTTAAAGTGGTAGCAAAAACTGGAAACCTTTTAATTGTGATGGTCAGAGCCATTTGAAGGATTTCTGGGACAATATCCTCTTTCAGGTATACAGAAAGACGAAAGATAGCCATCTTTCCCCGTTTCATTGACAAAGGATATATCTTAGCAGCATTGTCAAGAGGGAACCACAAGGTCGCAGGTCTGGCATAGAAACCGCCAAGACGTTCAGGCGATATCAGCGAACGAATAATATCATCAGAAAACCCACGGTCTCTGTAAAAAGAGATCGCTTTTTCGAAATCTTCCTCGATCAGCCTGTTCTGCTGTATGGATAGTGCCAGACGTTTCCTCAATTCGGGAAGCATTTCTTCATACAGCGGATCCTTTTTTGCCAACTCTGGAAATACGATTCGCCCTTTATCGCTCATTGGATCCTCCGAAGATTATTGCATCTATTATAGCCTATTTTTAAAAAGAAAAAAGGACACAGTCCACACTGTGCCTTCCCTGTTACTTTACATTAAACCGTCATAAAGGGTAAAATCACTATATATTATAGAAGGAGTTATTTGTTCGGTCTGCCGTTCCAGTGCCGACATTTGTTAACATGACAAAGAAACAAGAGATCAAACAAGTCATTCTTTACATCTTAATAGCAGCTTCGGCAGGAATTATCCAGGCAGGATCTTTCGCTCTTTTCGAGGAAGTCCTGAATATGCCTTACTGGCCAAGTTACCTTATTTCCCTGGTGTTAAGCATCCTCTGGAACTTCACCATCAACAGAAAATACACTTTCAAATCTACATCCAACCTGCCAAGAGCAATGCTGCTTGTAGCCCTTTTCTATGTAATATTCACTCCCCTTTCTACTATCATCGGAGATAAGCTGACTGCTGCCGGATGGAACGATTATATCGTCCTTGCTCTTACGATGATCGTCAACCTAGTCACAGAATTCCTTTACCAAAAACACATTGTATTTAAATGATCTGTTACGACTGTATTAACCGGCACTATGCGAGGTAAAAAATGGAACGTTACACAAATATCACATTGCTTCATTCGAACGACATGCACGGAGACTTCCTTCCCGAAAACAAAAACGGGGTATCCACAGGTGGTCTGGAGCGTCTTTCAGGTTATATCAATCAAGCGAGAGCAAATGATCCAAATGTCATTTACGCCATCTGCGGTGACATGTTCAGAGGTTCTATTATAGACTCAGAATATATGGGTCTGTCTACGATCGATCTTGTCAACGTTCTCAGACCTGATGTGGCAACTATTGGCAACCATGAAGTGGACTATGGTGTCGGGCACCTTCTTTTCCTGGAGAAATGCGCCAAGTTCCCTATCATCAATGCGGATATGTTCGTAACCATCAATAACCAGCGTCTTTTCCAGCCATACATAAACGTCACTATCGGCGGTGTAAAGATACTGTTCATCGGTATCCTTACACAAGAAGTTCTTGCTTCTACACGTACAGAAAAGGTCATCGGAACTTTCATCGACGTTGAAGAAGCTGCTAAAGAAGTCGGTATCATCTGTGATAACTACAGGACGACAGATACTGACCTCACGATTCTCCTGACTCATATCGGACTGGAAAAAGACTTTGAACTCGCCAACAGACTTGACCCTGACTGGGGTGTAGATCTGATCCTTGGCGGGCATTCGCATACCTTTATGGATGAACCTGCTGTGGTAAACGGTATTCCAATCGTACAAGCCGGTACCGGCACAGACATAATCGGTCGGTTTGATCTTGTTTATGATTCCGTGGAAAAGAAGCTTTCCGAATACAAGTGGCAGTGCGTTCCGATTAACGAGAATACTGCTCCCAAGGATCCAGTGATCGGCGATTTGCTGTCAAGATACCGCACAGAAACAGACAACAAGTACCGCCGCGTCATTACAAGATTCGCCAGAAAACTCACCCACCCGTCAAGAGAGCAGGAAACAGAGTTAGGTAACCTTTATGCAGATATCATGCAGGATGACAGTTCTTTCGACGTCATGATGTTCGGAAGCGGATCTATCCGCAAAAAGGAACTTGGCCCAATCGTTGAATATCAGGAGATGCTGGAAAACACACCGTTTGACGATGTAGTGTGGATGGTCGACTTCAATGGTGCTCAGTTCAGAAGAATGGTTCAGTACATTCTGAGGGACGAGGCCTGGCTTGGGGAAACTGAATTCTATCAGTTCTCAAAAGGAGTCAGAATAAAATACAGAAAAAGCACACACACCATTGAAGAACTGAAGCTAAACGGAAACGACATCACATTTGACCAGCATATTCTTGTGGCACTGCAGAATTATCATTATAAAAACTTCGATGAGTTCCTTGGCGTTCCGCTTGAAGATATCAAGAAAAACAGAAAACCCCGTGTCGTGGCGACATCAGTAAACAATATCGTCGAGGAATACCTCTCTACTCACCCAGGTCTTGACGCTCATGTTGAGGGACGGCTAGAGATTTTGGAGTAATTATTAAGAATATCTTTCTTTTTCCAAAAGGAGCGCTTAAGCGCTCCTTTTGATGTTGAAATATTATCATGTTTTGTGTATCATGCTGTTTGATCATTAATTAACCAGGAGGATTAATGCTTTGCGCATTGGAGAATTTACAGACAGTTTTATTCCTATAGTAGATGGAGTCGGAAGAGTTGTGCTTGCCTACAGCGAACATCTCGGAAGACGCGGAAACGAATTGTCAGTTATTGCACCTATGGATGATACGGGGTACAGAGGCAATTATCCTTTTGAATTGATCGACTTCATATCTACAGATCTCCCCGCCGGTTTTGAATGGAAAGCTGGAGTTCCGTATATCGATTCGCATTACCGCGCAAGGATCCGTTCTGTCCCGTTTGATATCGTTCATTCTCACAGCCCCTTTGTAACAGGATTCGAAGCACTGAGGATAGCTACCAAACTGGACATCCCGTTAGTATCTACATTCCATTCCAAATACTATGATGATTTTCTAAAACTGACTCACAGCGAAGCAGTGTCAAAAATCGGAGTTAAAACGATTATAGACTATTATGATCAGTGCGATGAAGTGTGGGCAGTAAGCTCATCTACAGCTGAAGTCCTGGAATCGTATGGGTATAAAGGCACGATCACAGTAATGGAAAACGGTTCAGACCTCCTTCCTCCTGACAAACAGGGCAATCCATCCGAACTGAAAGCGATATATGATATTCCCGACCTCCCGACACTACTCTTTGTCGGTCAGATGAACTGGAAAAAGAACATATTGCTTATTCTAGAAGCAGTTGCGAAACTAAAACAGGAAGGCCTAACCTGCGAACTAATTCTGGTTGGAATGGGACCGGATGAAAATGAGATCCGCAGAAAAGTAGACGAACTGGGGCTGAATGAAAACACAAAGATCCCCGGGCATGTTGAAGATATCTCTGTCCTGGACGGTTTCTATCGCTTGGCTGATATATTTGTATTCCCATCGATATACGACAATGCCCCTATGGTCGTCCGCGAAGCAGCGAGAGCTGGCACCCCACCTATCCTTGCAAGAGAGAGCAGCGCAGCTGAGATAGTTGAAGACGGGGTCAATGGGCGTCTCTGTGAGAACGATGTTGATGATCTGGCAAGAGTTATCCGTGAGATGCTTGCAGACCCTAAGGCTCTGGAAGCTATGGGAGAAAAAGCTCGCACTACTATTCCAAAACCGTGGGATACAATAATAGATAAAGTAGAAGCCAGATACAGATATCTGATAGACAATCACAGTGTGCATAAGAATCCTATAGAAAAAGCCCGTGACTATCTTAAGGATATATCCCCTCTCTTTAGCTCAATGTTCAATGAAGAAGATTAACATCATAAAACGGAAGCAGTATTGCTTCCGTTTTTTTGATACAAACCGTTTGTCACGCAGCTGGTCCAACACTTTTTCTGACGATCCTGGCACCAGGAATGACAAACCATCTCTGCCCTTCCCTGAACAGAGGTCTTTCCTTACCGTGGATCTTCACTATAAACCGCTCTTCCGCACCAAGATTTTGTGCCGCGACGACTTTCTGTATATCGGAAATATCCTCTATCAGAAATGCTTCACCATCCACCTGCAAAGCTGTGGGAAAGCATCTGCCATCCATATAATGAGTAACATGAACTGAAACATATTTCTTGATCATAGCCATGTCTAACATCCTCCTATTTCCTAAGTACGAACCACCTGCCATTGTCCAGGAACAATCTAGTCTCTTGTTTCCCTATCACTATGCGAAAAGTCTGTTTGCTACTTCTGCTGTCGCTTTGATCATTTATCAGATTTGATCGTGTTATGTGAAACACTCTTCCGCCAGGAAAGAATATAGCTATCGGCACGATCTCCCCATTAGGATAGTGCGTAGCCTGCACAGCAACATATTGCTTTCCGCTGCCGGTTTGCGTTTCGTTTTTCATCGGGATGCCCTCTAGTCTGAGATAAGCCCAAAGATCTCGAAATCTTCCTTTCCGGGAATAATGAACCACTTATCCCCTTTTCGGTACAGGTTCTTTTCTTTACCTCTGATCTTTACGACGTACCTTTCCTCTGCTCCGGTTTCCGATTTAACTGAAAGCCGCTGCACTTTTTTTATGTCCTCAAGGAGAAAAGCACCTGCCTCTGTTTCGATCACTTGCGGGCAGCACATGCCATTAATGTAGTGTATCGCCGTTACGGTCACATATTTTCTCCTGTCTGATAAACTCGGTTCCATAATCAACCACCATTAGTAAGCATAATACCCTTTTGGTACATGTTGTATCCTCTCGAGAAATGCCTCTCTTACAGCGGCTCTTCTGCAGTCTGAAACACTATTTCTTTCTGACTCGGATCTGACTACAGGAAAACAATTGTCCCTCCAGCCTATGATATAGTTGATCGCTCCGCAGCAGCAGCACTCAAACCCTCCGCTTGATTCCGAGAGTAAAAGATTGCGGTTGTAGTTCCCGCATTCCCTGCATTGCAATTGGATCATGACTCCACCGCCTTAATGATATGAGTGAGGACGCCCTGAATATAGAATGTATCTCCATCATCGATCTCGATATCCGAGTAACATCTGTTTTCAGGATGTAGGTATGGCTTCCCGTTTTCATGCATCATAAGGCGCTTGAGCGTATTCTCACCGTTTAACAGAGCTACTATGATATCCCCTTCAGATGCGGTGACCTGCTTCCGAATTACGAGCACATCGCCTTCCTCAATATCTGCACCGATCATAGAATCGCCAGATGCAGTGAGCAGATATTTTTGTCCTTTTCCGAATACTGCTGTGGATAGTCTGACATATCCGTCTATATTCTCCTCCTGATATGATGGAGAGCCGCAGGATATGGTATTAGACAGCCAGGCAACACGCTCCTCTTCTCCGGGCATCATCTTATTGTCCGAAGGCAGCAATCCGTCCTCTTTCAAAGACTTCAGGTATCTGTGAGCACTGCTCTTACACAGCCCAAACCGGTTTCCAAGATCTCTTACACTTGGATAACAGTCTTTTTCCATTATGAACTCATTGACATAACGGGACATTTCATCTAAAACATCGTAATCTTTGTGCTGCATTTCTGATTTCCTCGTCTATATGGGACATTGTCCCTTTTAGGTAATAATATAATATCAGCCTTTTTTTCGCATTTCAATACTGCATCTGTCCCCGTTTGGAATAAAAAAGATGCTCCGTTGGAGCATCTGCAATCAGTTAGCATAGATGTTAACTATAATTTGATCTTTCTTAACGAAAGTATCGTACAAACAATATACGATGTAAGAGCTAAAACAAAAACGACCGTAATAGATGTAAGTTGCGCAAGCATTCCGCTTCCTACAGAAGCAAGGATACAAATAGGAGCTGCGCACAGCTTGGAAGCTGCAGTTAAAATTGTGCTGTTCCCGTCTTCCGCATAAACAGTACATGCAACATTGTTTGTGATGAAACAGCCGGCAGAAGCAAATGCAAGCAGAAGATATGCAAGGTAATTTAGAACACCACCGTAGTTCAGGATAGTAAGTCCGGCAGCTGCAATGCCGCATGCTGAAGACAGCGCAAGCACCCAAAACAGTCCTTTCCTGTCTGACAGTCTTCCCCAAATCCAGTTTGCTGCAATACTAGCGACCAGGCTTATAAGCGACATCATTCCAATGAAATTATCTGGAAGATCTTTCTGCTGAGCCAATCGCACTGAATACAGGGGCATTGCAAATTCAGCCGCTCCGAGGATCACATATATCAAAACGTAATAACGGAAAAGTGAATTGCCCGTAACGCTTTTTTTCATCATTGCAGGAAGTTCACGCCATCTAACCTTTTCTTCTGTTTTCTTCTCCTCTTTATATTCTCTGGTACCGAATGCTACTGCCGATGATGCAGCCAGTGCAAACACTACTCCGATAGAAAACATCAGCTGATAATTGCTGGGATATGTCCTCACATTATACAGATAGGTCAAAAGAAGTGAGGCCAATACTCCGGATATGGATCCGACCATGTTGTACGCCCCAAAGAATGTACCTATATTCTTGTGGATCATGGTACTGGCCATATAGAAATATGTCGGAGCAGAAACACCGTCCGCAATATTGAACAGCAGATACGAGACAAAAAAGCATACCAGACAAACAGGGACAGATGCTTTGCCGATCATAAAAGAGGAAAGGGTTATCAGGATCAGTCCCACTCTCTGTGATAAGCATACAAGAACACCTAACTTTTTCGGACTTGCCAGAGAATTCATCGACAGCCAGCACGATATTATGCTTGCAAGATAGTTAGGACCATAGAAAAGGATCGAGAGAAGGCTAAGGACTATAGGATTGTCCGACAGTCTGGAAACATAGTCAGGAAAAACATTTGTCACAGAAAACAAGTAGAACGCAAATGAGTACAGGAATCCCTCCGAAAGAAATGACAAATAATTTCTCCGGTAATACCTGTCCAAATAATAAATTCGTTCTTCCTTATGCTCCATAAAAACAAACAACGGGACGTGTATATCAGTGCACGTCCCGTTTCCTCATATATATGATCAGATCTTTTTAAGTGATTTTAAGATCTTATATGCTATAGCTGCAATGAGAACAACAAGACTGATAGCTTTGCAGATCTTATCCTCTGTGGTATTCGGGAGCTCCCTGTACACAGTTTTTTTGCATTTGGAGTTGAATCCCTTTGTATCCATAGCGATAGCCTGATCCTGAACCTTAGCAAAAGCGTTTGCAACGACCGGAACGATAACCGGCACAAAAGCTTTCATACGAGTCATAAGATTGCCTTCAGTAACGAGTCCTCTTGCTCTCTGAGCATCCATGATCTGCTCCATGTCTTTGCTGAGAACGGGAATAACCATGAAAGAATCAGTGAAGATAAATGCCCATCTATATGGCAATCCAGCCTTTGTCATCCAGACACCGAGGTCAGTCATATTGATCGTACGGAAAATAAGGAAGAGAAAGGCCATCAGAGGAGCAATTCTGAAGAAGAAGTGCGTAGCCTTGTCGATTCCTGCCTGATAATATGGGATTCCAAATACTGAGAATGCATAGGTATCCTTCTGGTTCTCCTGAACAACAGCTCCATAAATGGCATACATGAATACCAGCATGGAAAGTGTCGATATGAAGATCAGCTTGAACATTGATCCCATCTTTTCATAAAGAATGACTACATAACTAATAAGCATCATGGCAATAGACAGCCAGATGTTCTCAAAAAACACAATTGCCAACGTTCCGGCAAGAGCCATAAGCAGTTTTGTGCCAGGGCTCAGTCGGCGAAGCAAAGTGGAAGTATCTCTTTTTTGTAACATAGCAAAACCTCGATTTAGTTTTGTTTGCAGGGGGAGGATAACTCCCCCTGCATAGCTTCAATTGAAGATTATTTCTTCTTGTTGAAGTTCTTGATGTTTTCCGGCAGTCTCTTGTAAACGATCCAGGCGATCAAAACTGCGATACCTTTGTCGATCAAGTTGATCGGCATACGGGCGATAAATCCAGCAGTTACCAGGTCTGCGCCGATTGCCTGCAGAGCAGCAATGGAAACAGATGTACCAGCGGAGCCATCAACACCACCGTATACGACGGATGCGATCGGGGAACCTGTTGCAGCGTTCCAGAAAGAAACGAGAACGTTAGCTACGATAAGAACCTGCCACCATTTCTCAAAGAATCCCCATTTCGTCATGTATCCGACGATCAAGCCTGTACCAATATTGCAGATGCCGAACAGAGCGGACATCATGTTACCACCCATAAGAGCACTGACAACATTGAACAGAAGACCGGAAATAGCGCCAACCCAAGGACCCATAACTGCAGCAACAACTGCTGTGCCGATGGAATCCAAATAAAGCGGGCCACCAAGGGCGCTGTTCAGCAGGCCTCCGACATAGTTGATTGCGACGCCCAACGGGATCATGATCGCAACATATGTACCCCAAAGTCTGCTTTTGGATTCAGTAGATTGCATTGCCATAATAGAGAACCTCCATTTATTTAGTTTTTGTACTTACGCACAAAATCTTGAACTGATAGAGCAGTATCACCTTGGCCATCCAGTAAGAGATCCAAAGAAGTGATCTGCGGCGGGGCGATCATCGCTCGCTCGAGCACAGGAGCATTAAGGAATATTTCCTTTGGCGTGCCGTCAGCGATAACCTCTCCCTGACTCATAACGACTATACGGTCTGAGTTCTCAGCGACATAGTCCATATCGTGAGAAATCATGACTACTGTATGTCCGTCATTATGCATCATATTGATAATACTTGTCAGCATCCTTCTGCCGACCTCGTCCAGACCTCCTGTAGGCTCATCCAAAATGAGAACTTCAGGTTTAAAGACGAGAACCGAGGCGATAGATACGATCTTTTTGGTGGTGTAGTCCAATGTCATCGGGTGAGAATTCAGAATGCCCTCCAGATGCATCATCTCTACGACCTTGTCGATTTCCTGATTCTTCTCTTCCTCGGAGAATTTGAAGTTATTCGGCCCTACTTCAAGCTCTTCACGAACAGTAGTGCAGAATATCTGATGGTTCGGGTTCTGGAAAACATATCCGCACCTTCTTGCCATATCACCGACAGACTTTCCTGCAGTGTCCTCGCCAAAGAGAAATACCTGTCCTTCAGTAGGACGGAGAAGTCCGTTGAAATGACGGACGATGGTGGTTTTTCCGGATCCATTCTGTCCGATTATGGACATCTTGTCATTTTCATAGATCTTGAGGTTAACTCCTTTAAGAGCCTTAACCCCTCCATTCGGGTAAACGTGGACCAGATCTTTGGTCTCTACAGCAACATTTCTTTCCATCCGCATTTACCTCTCTCTCTTATAATTCGCGAAAGAAGCCTCTGCCTCTTTCAATGTGATCGGCGTTACATCGCCAATCAGCTTTTCGGGGAGCGCTAAAGCGGCGTCCGTGACCTGAGGAACTCTCACAAAGTGTTCATTCAGTTTTTCCTTGTTTGTGAACACTTTATGGGTCTCGCCATAGTCCACTACTTCGCCGTTGTGCAGTACGAGAACTTTATCTGTAGCTTCCGCGATCTTTTCGATGTTGTGATCTACCATTATTACTGTACTGCCATTGGCATGAAGCTCTTCAACCAGTCTGAAGACCTCATCTCTTCCCTGCGGGTCAAGCTGAGAAGTAGACTCATCAAGAAGAAGAACGCGAGGACGCAATGCCAGGATACAGGCAATAGCAAGTCTCTGCTGCTGTCCTCCGGAAAGACGATACGGAGAACGGTCAAGCATCTCCCACAGACCGCAAGCTTTTGCTGCATACTCAACGCGCTCACGCATCAGTGACTGCTCGAAACCGAAGTTGCACATTGCAAATGCGATCTCATCTTCCACAGTCTCCTGAGTGAACTGGCTCTCTGCGTCCTGAAATACGATTCCAATAACATCAGATGCACCGTCGCCGTGAGTTTCGTTGTAGCTCTTGCCGTCTACGACGATCTCGCCGTCCCAGTCGCCTCCAAGGACAAACGGAAGTATACCGACCATGGACTGGCACAATGTTGTCTTTCCGGATTTGTTACATCCGATAATACCAACGAAGTCGCCTTCCTCAATGGTCAGGTCGATGTCCTTCAAAACGATCTCTTCCGAGTTCGGATACCGATAGGAAAAATGCTTTAACTCAATAATCGGTTTTCCCATAAGATACCACCTTACTGCTTATTTGTTTTCTTTTATCAGCAACCTGACTGCATCACATGCAGCCTGGATAGTCTGGTCCATATTTTTCCAGTTCATTATAGCACTGGCACGGGCTCCGCGGCACGCACAAACGACGAAAATCGCAGCACATTCCATCTCACTGCAGCACACGCCGATCCTTTTCCATGCCTCCCAGCGCTCACGCAGACGTTTCTCGTTCGGAGATGTCTCCGGTTCCACTTCTCCATAGAATGAATCCTTGGACTGAGAAACACCTTCAAGCGCTTTAAGCCCTCTGGCTTCACATGCCCGTGCAAGAGCATCTACAACATGTCGGTCTGCGATAGCAGGATATTCCATAGGAACATAGTGAATCGTCGTTCCTTCATCCCTTACAGCGCCGGTAACTATACAGCAGTCATAGTTTTCCGCATCCTTAGGATCTCTGACAGTTCCTGCCGTACCTATCCTGATGAACGTCTTCGCTCCGCATTTGATCAGCTCTTCGACAGCGATAGCAGTAGACGGACATCCCATACCGGTTGATGTAACAGATACCTTTACGCCATCAAGATATCCTGTCCAAGTCTTGTGCTCTCTGTTGTGAGCGACAAGTTTGGCATCGTCCAGATAAGAGGCTATGATGTCAGTACGGAACGGATCGCCCGGCAGAAAAACATATTCGCCGACATCCCCTTTTTTACAGCGGATGTGGTACATCAACGGATTGTCTCCGCTTATATACTCTCTAAAATCATGAGTCTCAGCCATTACAGTAACCCATCCTCTTTGGCAAGAATCCTGACTGCATCACAGGCAACTCCGATAGTTTTTTTCATGTCGCCCCAGTCCATAATGGCTCCAGCTCTGCAGCCACGGATCGAAGAAATAACGAATAACGCAGCAGCTTCCATTTCGGAGCACATTACATGTCCCCTTTCCCAAGCTGTCCAGCGCTCATGAAGCCTTGCAGCAGCAGGCATATTATCAGGCTCATGCTGACCATAGAAACTGTCCTTGGACTGTGTGATTCCTTCAATATAGTTCAGTCCGCGCGCCTTGGCAGCTCTTGCCAACGCATCTACAACGTGGCGGTCTGCAACCGCAGGATACTCGATCGGGATATAGTGGATGGTAGTGCCTTCGTCACGAACCGCAGCGGTGCAGATAACACCGTCCAATGATTCATCATATGATTCCGGGCATACTCTTCCTGCTGTTCCGATCCTTATAAAAGTATCAGCACCTATGTGAATCAGTTCTTCCAAAGCTATTGCAGTGGACGGGCAACCCATACCGGTGGAAGTAACAGACACTTTAACACCGTCAAGGTATCCGGTCCAAGTTTTATGCTCCCTATTATGTGCCACCAACTTAGGCTCATCGAAGAAACTGGCTATAAGATCTGTGCGGAACGGATCGCCAGGAAGAAAAACATATTTCCCAACGTCCCCCTCTTTCATCCTGATATGATATTGGAGTCCATCTTCAGTAAGTACCATAAACAAACACCTCCGGATAATACACATAATGATGCTATTGTATATATTTTAATCTGTTCATTCCATTATTTCTATTTACGCTGTTAACAAATATTTCACATTTATATTGTGATATTCTACAAACATTTGTAACGCAAAAATGTTAATTCATTAACATCGTTGGATGCACCATGTTATTTGCCGGCGTCGAATAAGGCTATGTTTGTCTATTGTGCCCAAAACACATAGCTGCTATTCGTCACAATGCCCTTAAATACGCTCTTTTTTCATCACTAAATGAATTTTTACAGTATGTAATGCTATGCCGAAAAGACGCTGTAATCTCTCTATATCCGTTAGAAGCGATTGCATCAGTATGTTAAAATAGTAACAAGAAAACTATTTATTGTTAAAGGAGTATATTTTATGGAAGCAAAAGAAATCCTTAAGAAAGTTGATCACACTTTGCTCAAAGCCATTTCCGATTGGGAGTCCATCAAAAAGATCTGTGAAGATGCTCTTGAATACAACACTGCTTCAGTTTGCATCCCTCCGTCATATGTGAAGAGAGCTCATGAGGAATACCCCGAGCTTAACGTCTGTACTGTAATAGGTTTCCCCCTCGGTTACAACACTACTGCAGTAAAGGTATTTGAAGCCAAAGACGCTATTGAGAACGGCGCAAAAGAAATAGATATGGTCATTAATATCGGTGATGTCAAAAACGGAGACTGGGATCTTGTCCTTTCAGAAGTTAAGGCTCTTAGAGAAGCTACAGAAGGATATATCCTTAAAGTCATCATTGAGACATGCTACCTGACCGAAGAAGAAAAGATCAAGATGTGCGAGATCGTCACCGAAGCAAGGGCTGACTACATAAAGACATCAACCGGTTTCGGTACAGCAGGCGCAACAATCGAGGACGTAAAACTCTTCAAAGAACATGTCGGTCCTGATGTTCTTATCAAAGCAGCCGGCGGCATGAAAACAGTGGAAGATATTGAAGCGTTTGCGGAGCTGGGCTGCTCACGTCTTGGTACAAGCAGCGCAATGCGCCTTTTCAAAGAAGCAGGAAAAATCTGATCCATGGATCGCACAGAACGAATCATTGAAATAATCCAGCAGTACGGCGGCATTTCTTTCAAGGATCTGTCCCGTCATTTCGATGTGACTGAAATGACGATACGAAGAGACATAGAGAAAATGAAGGAAAGAGGCATAGTTAAAACTGTTTCCGGTGCCATCATGCTCAGTGATTCAGATATATACAAGACCTATTCTCTGGATAAGGAAAGTGCGACGAACTATGAGCAGAAAGAAGCAATAGGAGCAGTCGCTTCCTCCCTGATTGGCACTAATGAAGTTATCTTTGTAGATATCGGTTCTACCACCGTCAATATCCTGCATCACCTTAGACCTGAAGACAACAACACGGTTATCATAGCAACAGAAAATGCTCTGCGGGAACTGCTGCACAGTAACTATAAGAATTACATCGTGACCGGAGGTAAATTGGATCCTCAATCAGGTGTATTTGTTGACAGATACGGTATAAACACGTTAAAGAGATACACTATAAATATAGCCTTTATTTCTGCAGCCGGTATCGACGGCCGTCTAGGTGTGACCTGTATCAATGAGTTTGAAGTCCCTATCAAGCAAAACGCCATGCAGATATCCGCCATCAAGTGTCTCGTTGCAGACTCAAGCAAGTTTGGTGTTGTCCGCATGCATAATTTTGGCTCACTGGAGGATTTCGATATAGTAATAACAGATAAAGGCCTCTCAAAAGAATGGGCTGAAATCCTTGAGCAAAAGGGTATCCGCCTGATAATCGCTTAAATCACAAACGGTCAAGATTCCACAGCAGGCGCTTGACCGTTTTTTGAAAATCACATGAGTATTACTGACCAAAAAACAATTAAAGTATTTCAGCAGGGATTTAATTATTCTCAGGACGGAAGAGGAAACCGCTTAGTATTGCATCTTCAGGGATGCAATATGCATTGCCCATGGTGCTCCAATCCCGAGGGAATGGATATAGGAGGAACCATTCTGACCGAGGCCGAATGGCTGACCGATCAGAGCTGCCCAAAAGGCTTTGTGCGTGAAAAAGCACTGGATCGCAGCAATTGCTCTTCATGTGACATGCCCTGCACAAAGCGCAGGCAAAAAGGTATACGGTTTTCATGCAAAGAGTACCCAATAAATGAGATACTTGATATCTGTATCCGTTCAAAGCCTATGTTTTTTGATGGCGGAGGGGTAACACTGACAGGTGGAGAGATCTCTGTCCAGTTCGATCCTGTAAAGCAATTGCTGGAAATGCTTGGTGATGTCGGTATCCACCGCGCAATAGAAAGCAACGGCAGCCATCCGAGGATGACTGAACTTATCCCTCTTGTGGATCAGTGGATAATGGACGTCAAGCATTACGATGACAGCACACACAAGAAATGGACTGGCCTTTCAAACCGTCAGGTGATAGAGACCCTTCGTAAAGTATCTGAGGTCCATGAAGACATGCTGGTCAGGATACCTCTAATTCCAGGTGTCAACAGTGACCACAAAGACGCTGTAGGCTTTGCCGAATTGTTCAAAGAGAATATTAAGGGAGAGCATGTCTCAGTTGAGCTCCTCACTTATCATGAATTCGGGAAATCCAAATGGGCACAGTGCGGCAAAGAATATACTATGGGTTCAGAAAGGATCTCCCCTGCTACTGTAGACTTGTTTAAAGACACGCTCAGATCATATGGCATCAAAATAATCACCACGTAATTATTCAGGAGACATTGAGTATGGAAATCGAAAAGCTTTATTCTCCGTCAGAGATAACAGAACTTGCAAAAGCGCGCTTCAAAGAAGAACGCTCACTGAATCATCTTGAGGGATGGTTCCTCGCAAGAGAGATAGCTATGGACTGCGATCAAAAGTTCAGCAATGATCCGGACTGCATACGCATAAGCAAAACGCTTATCGAAGTAATGAAGCATATCCCGCTGTATCTTGGTGACTATCACCTTTTTGCAGGATCTCAGGATGATGCGTTTGCCCGTTCATACGCACTGATCAACCCATCATTTGAAGTAAAATCGTTTGAAGGATACTGTGATCCTGTCGCAGTTTTCTCCGACATTGACCCTATCGGTGATATAACAGAACAACGGATCGCCAACGTAAAAGAATATTATTCCAAAAACGATTTCGCAAAAGCATTGATGAATGCATATGATCCGGCAGAACCTTTCACTGAAGAAGTGATCTTCTTCATGGAACAGGTCACAGGTCACGTTGTTCCGAATGTTAAAGATTATCTCTCAAAGGGAGCCCTCGGAGTCAAAAAAGACATAGAAGAGCATATGTCAAAAGAAGAAGATCCTAAGAAAAAAGATTATTACACTTCGATGCTTCTTAGTATCGACGCACTGCTCGTTCTTGCCTCCAGATACCGCGAAATGGCAATGGAAAAGGCGGAAAAGAGCGAAGGCAAAATGAAACAACGCTTCATGCTCATGGCCGAAACGCTCGGCAAAGTCCCGGCGAACGGAGCCACCAATCTGTTTGAGGCTATTCAGACATTCATACTCGTATGGCAAAACATGACTGTAGAACAGACGCCAAACCCGTTTGCGATGTCTGTCGGCAATGCAGACCGTATATTCGAGCCGTACCGCGCTATGGAAGATACAGATCGTGAGATGACCGCCTCCCTGCTCAAACATCTCCTGGTATTCTTCAATGTTGCAGACAGAAGCTGGGCTATTTCTCAAAACCTGATAATAGGCGGAAAAGATCTCGCCGGAAATGACCTCACCAATCCGACTTCCTACGCTCTGTTTGACGCTTATTATGATATGAACCTCCCCCAGCCTATCCTTTCAGTGAAACTGCATAAGAACACCCCAAGTGAGCTGTATAAGGAGATGGGCAGATTCTTCTTCACACCGGGAGTTCTGACACCTTCTCTGTTCAACGACGATGCCGTCTTCGAAGTCCTCAGAACACACGGGATCGATGATGAGGATCTTCCTCAATACTCCGTTGCCGGCTGTCAGGAGCCTCTGATAATGGGAAAAGACAACGGAAACACCACAAACACATGGCTCAACCTGCCAAAGGTACTTGAACTTGTGCTTCAGGATGGGAAATCAGAGATCTCGGGAAAACAGCTGGGAAAAACATGGAAGGAACTCGGATACGATAACAGTCTGGATCTGCTGAAAAACATCCGTGAAGTGTACTGGAAGGAACTGGACAGATACGCAGATGAGATGGCAAAAGCAGGAAACGCTGCATCTGTCGCTCTCAGTCTATATCAGGTACCATTCCTCTCGACCATGATGGGCGGAATTGAGACCGGTTTTGATATGCGTGACCCTGTCAATCAGGGAACAAAATACAACGGAAGCGGATGCCTCATTCACGGAAGCAGTGTTCTGGCTGACTCCTTCATAGCTATAGATACGCTTCTGGAAGAACGTCCGGAAGACGCAGAGCGCATGCTGGAAGCGCTGCGCACCGACTTTGTCTATGATGAAGAGATGCACCAGTACCTTCTGGAATGTGAAAAATACGGCAACAACATCGAACGGGTGGACAAAGAAACTGCAGAAGTGATCAGAAGGGCCGCCCAGATAGTATCTTCCAAAAAGAACTATCTTGGAAATCCGTTCAGGCCAGACTTCTCGACTCCTTCCACACACCTTATGTACGGGTACTGGGTAGGTGCTACACCGGACGGAAGAAAAGCAAGGACTATGCTGAACTACGGTGTGGATCCTCTTATGGGCGATGCTTCCGGCGGTCTGGGAATGCGCATGCTCTCCAACAGGAATCTTCCGTTCTATATGATGTGCGGAGGATGCGCCTCCCATCTTGGAATAAATCCCAATTATTTCAAGGGACAAACGATGGAGGAAAAAGGGCTTGAGTTCAAATCCAAGATATTTGACCCTTTGTTCTTCAACCCAAGCGATGCAGACATGGTCTCTCCGTTCTATCTTTATGTAAACGTCACTACACCGGAAATGCTGAGGAAAGTTCTGGCCAATCCGGAGAAATATGCACCGAGCGGTGTATATATAGTGCGAATTCACGGCACATTCGTCAACTTCCTAGATCTGTCTCCCGAAATACAGGAAGATATCATCATGAGGCTGGATCCTGCTTCCACTTCAATCTCATAGCACAATCATGTTTCCAAAAACAGCGGTCAAACCTTCAGGTTCGACCGCTGTTTTTTATAGAGCAAATTACCAGATTGTATTTAAACTGTATTTCCCTGCCAAGATCTCATCCAAGCTTTCTATGCTAAGCTTCTCTTTATCCGGATAGAAAGAAAAACTCATGCTTATCTCCTCATTAAGGAAGATCTCTGCGGATCTCCTGTCGATGAACAGACGTGCTTTGATCGGTCCTTCTTTTATAAATTCATAACGCTTGTCTTCCTTTTTGTTTATGTCTCCGAACATCATCCACGTGGGCAGATCGCTGCCTACTTCGAGAACAACCGTCTTCTCTTCTGAAAGATAACGTAGTCCTCGGTCTCCGAACAACAAAGACCAGTCTTTTCCGTCCGGGAGCTCAAATATATACTCTGCTGGTGCTTCCAGAGATATGTCGTTTTTTAGGACAAATGCTTCAGGATCCCCGTTACGCAGACCTTTAAGTTCAGGTATAGGTTCTCTGTATAAACGGTATCCCTTCTCGGTCTTATGCAATTTCAAAGTACACATCAGCGACATGCACTGAGACCACCCTTTTCCATGCTCCGGCCAGTCTGGAGAATAATTCCATTTCCGCCCGTTATCAGCCATCCACGCAAGATGTCTCCGCTCCTTCAGGTCCGGAGGATTATTGAATGTCTGGCCAGCGTAAATAGCTGCACCATAGTCCAGATACAGGTTTTTCGAACCGGGGAATGCATGGAATTTGTAATCCTTGAATTCACCTACTGAGTATTTCCCGCAGCCTCCATATAGGACCCAGAGCACCTCGCCTGTTTCCTCCGCTTCAAGCGGAAACAGATCCGGACATTCAAACAGATCCGCCTCTCTGGATACCAGCTCCCATTTTTTGAGGTCATGAGAAATATAAAAACTTACACAGTCTTTCCCTTCGTACGTCTCATAAACAAGGATACAAAGAGTGTTGCTGTCCACCTGAACGATCTTCGGGTCTCTCCATTCTTCGCCTTCAGGCACAGAAATTATAGGGCTCCATGGAAAATAATGGTACGTTCTGCCCCCATCACGGCTGTAGAGGAGATGCTGCCCTTCATTTACAACCGGAGGTCTGCCATGAAACTGGACAGACTGCAGAGCGGTATACGCAGCAATAATGGTATTCTCACCAAATCCAGACATGTTGTATTTATCCAGAACCGCGCTGCCTGATGCGACATGGCATCTGGTTGAATAAGGCATTATTGCATCCGGGTATTCTTTATAATGCACGCCGTCTTGTGATACTGCCCTTCCCCAGCTCACATTCGCACATCCGTGCTGCGGGCCGAATGGGTTGTGCTGGAAGTGAATGTTGTATCCTTCATCTGTACATAACAGCCCATTTGGGTCATTCATCCACCCTCTCCTAGGCGAGAAATGGATCTGCTGACGGTCAGGTTCATGGTAAAGGTCAGGATACAGTCCAGGTTCATTTTCCATATCGTTCCCCTGAATTATACCGTCAAGTATAGTTTCCGAATCGGATTCAACGCATTTCAATGTGATCACATCAGAACTGAAGTTGCCCAGATACATAGCGACGTAAAAATCCGGTTTCTCTCCCTTGGCAGTATCTACAAGACCGATATAGAACTCCCTGTCCATTTCAGACCCGTCCCATACCTGAACGAAATGAAATGTCTCCGGCTCTCTGTCACTGACAGGAAGATGTAAAAAAGACATATCCTTATGAAAGATTCTCTCTGCCATAATACCCTGATTCCTTTCGATCAACATGTCACTGCAAGAGACTTTTCTCCTGCAGGTCTGCAAATTCATTTTAACACAACTACTTTGTTTACGCTTTAAGCGAGAACGCCCGTGTTTTCAAACATGGGATGAATCGCTCTTTTTGAACTACAAGTTCATTGCTTTTGTTTCTTTGGTTGTGTATAATAATATCAACGAAAGATGATGTCGGCGGTATATACCGCAAGTGAATAGGAAATCTAATAACTTCACCTATATGCTCATCTTCGGATGAGCTTTTTGTTTTGTTGGGAAAAGATATCATGGACAGACTTGCCAAAAATCAAAAGATCAAAGAGACAGGTAAAGCGACAAGAGAACGCCGTAAGGATATGCTCTGCCGTGCTTTTGAAGTGAAAGTAGACTTCTCCAGAATTTCCAAGTCTCAGAGGAATGACGTCAACACTCTGTTCCGTGAAGCCAAATGGTTTAGAAATGCTTATCTCGCAGATAATGATCTCAGCGATAAAAGCAAAACTGTAAAAGTCAAGGTAAAGGATATCTTCGAAGAAAGAGAGCTTACCCTGCTCGGA
>JAFRJM010000011.1 GCA_017432285.1 Oscillospiraceae bacterium
TAGTTGGCATTGTAGGAAAATCCAAAAGTTTAGATTTTCCCACAATGCTTATCTTTTGGTCTTTGGTTCGGAATAGTGTAGTGCTGGCGGTCTATCTCTTGTTTTCGGTTGCTTGCTTCCTTACCGTACATGAGCATTTTGGAAAGGGATATCATGATCAGAGCTTTATTTATAGATATTGACGATACTGTTCTGGATTTCGCCGGTTACGTCAAAGAGACGATGAAGACCGGCTTTGCAGAGTTCGGTCTGCCCGCATACGAGTCATGGATGTATGATGTGTTTCATGAAGAAAACAGTAAACTGTGGCAGGGACTGGAACGCGGCGAGATAGCATTTGAAGATATTAAGCGGGATAGGTGGAATAAGATCTTTGCAGCATTAGGCATCAGCATGGACGGGCGTGTTTTTGAGGATTACTTTCGTGCGTGCCTGCATGACAGCGGCATACTGATACCTGGTGCGAAAGAGACATTGGAAGACTTGTCTGAAAGATATCTGCTGTTTGTCGCCAGCAACGGACCGGATGAGCAGCAAAGAAACAGGCTCAAAGTAGCCGGAATCGATGATCTGTTCATCGATGTATTTACTTCTGGTGAGATCGGCGCTTCAAAACCGACAAAAGAGTTTTTTGATAAATGCATAGAGAAAGTTAATAGATTCACAGATCA
This sequence comes from Oscillospiraceae bacterium, assembly GCA_017432285.1. Taxonomy (GTDB): domain Bacteria; phylum Bacillota; class Clostridia; order Oscillospirales; family Ruminococcaceae; genus RUG11783. The sequence goes on from JAFRJM010000011.1 coordinate 672, forward strand.
GAACAACATCAGGAAACTGGATAAAGATGAGATACTCATGGTTGGTGATTCGCTTACTTCAGATATAAGCGGAGCTGTGGAATATGGACTCAAAAGCTGCCTGTTCGATCCTTCAGGAAGACTGTTCGGAAAACAGCAGGGTGTGGATTATGAGATCAGAAATTGGAGCGAATTAAAAAGCATATTGACTTAATATGTTTTACATCTATAAAAAGTAAGAGGCTGAATAGGCCTCTTTTTTGTGTCCGAATAGTAATTCTTTTGTGATATTGCACAGTGAAAGGGGCTTCCTTTTGTTCAAAACTATTGAAAAATTGAAGTTTATATGCTATTTTGATGTAAATATGTAGTTTTTTAAGCGACTATGACTTTGTTCATTTTTGAGGGGAAAAAATGGCGAATCAGTACTTAGCAGTTGTTCAGCAGCTTGGTGCTGCATTGGGCAGGATCGTTGGTGTTTTGGACGAGAACGGTGTAGTTGTGGCATGCAGTTCATTTCCGCTTATCAACACTACCCGAGTAGGTCTTTCCTGGGATAGTTCCTCAGGAGATGTTCTGCAAAGATCCGGTTACAGTTACAGATATATGGATACAACGCAGAACGATTATATTGTTTTTGTCGAGGGAGAAGGAGAAGAAGCGAAGAGAGACTGCGTTTTGGCAGCCATCGCTTTGAGCGGATACTATGATTCTTCTGATACAAAAAACGATATTGCTTCATTTGTTAAAAATGTCGTAACAGATAATATCCTTCCAAGTGATATCTTTGTACGTGCAAGGGATCTTGATTTTCCGATTGACGGCACAACTGCTGCGCTTGTCATCAGATCTTCGGAGGGTGCCAGTTCAGTACAGGTATTGGATATCATCGGAAGCCTGTTCCCTGAAAAGAGTAAGGATTTCATCTTCAACGTTAACGAGACGGATACCGTTCTTATCAAGAGCGTGAGCTCAGACATCGTTCCCAAAGATCTGGAACAGCTGGCTGCTTCCATTGCGGATGTTCTTGAGACAGAGCACAGGATAATGGTGCAGATCGGAATCGGATCCAGAGTGGTTGGCGTAAAGGATATGGCCACTTCATTCCGTGAGGCCCGTACAGCTCTTGAAGTAGGAAAAGTCTTTGATACAGAGCACAACATTATTTCCTATGGAAACCTGGGTATTGCAAGATTGATCTACCAGCTTCCTGCGACTATCTGTCAGCAGTTCCTGGACGAAGTCTTCAAAGAGGGCTCCATTGAAGCGCTGGATCAGGAAACACTATTCACTATCCAGAGATTCTTTGAGAACAACCTGAATGTTTCCGAGACGTCGCGCGGTTTGTTCGTACACCGCAACACTCTCGTTTATCGTCTTGAAAAGATCAAGAAATTGACAGGCCTAGATCTGAGAGAATTCGACGAAGCTATCGTATTTAAAGTAGCGCTTATGGTCCGCAAATATCTGGATTCAACTAACGAAATACTTTAATGGTTTCTTATAGAATTCAGAAATACTGCGCTTATAGGCGCATATAAGGAAAGAAACAGGTAATGATCGAATTTCGAAATGTAAGCAAAAATTATCCTGGCGGGACACACGCTCTCGATGATGTGGATATCATGATCGACAAGGGAGAGTTCGTATTTATTCTCGGACATTCCGGAGCCGGTAAGAGCACATTGCTAAAGCTTATGCTCCGTGAGGAACTGCCCTCCAAAGGATCCATCATGATCGCGGATTACAATCTGGTCAAGATGAGAAAAAGACAGATCCCGTATCTCAGAAGAGAGTTGGGTGTTGTGTTCCAGGATTTCCGCCTTATCCCGACGATGACCGCATATGAGAATGTCGCTTTCGCAATGCGGGTAACCAATATATCTGCTAAAGAAATTCGCCGCAGGGTTCCGTATATCCTCAGGATCGTAGGACTAGAGGATAAGATGCATGTCTTCCCGGAGCAGTTGTCTGGCGGTGAGCAGCAGCGTGTTGCATTGGCCAGGGCTCTGGTACACAACCCGAAGATCATTCTTGCGGATGAGCCTACCGGTAACATAGACCCGGAGCTCTCGCTGGAGATTATGGAACTTCTTTTTGAAATCAATAAGTTGGGAACTACAGTTGTCGTAGTTACGCACGATGTAGCGCTCGCCAACCGTTTCCATGCCCGGACAATCACCCTGGATCATGGAAGAGTAGTAAGTGATACGAAAGGCAATGACGCAGTATGAGAGGATCCAGTCTCGGCTATCTAATTAGAAAAGGAATAAGCAACATCTGGCTCAACCGCATGATGTCTGCGGCATCTATCGGTATCCTTACCGCGTGCCTCATCATCGTCGGAGGATCCGGACTTCTTGCTGTAAATATCCGTGATCTCTTTACTTCTATTGAGAATCAGAATGAGATAGTTGTTTTCGTAAAAGAGGAGGCCACCGAACAGGAGGTCAACAACCTTGGGACTTATATAGACTCACTTGATCACGTCAGCGACTACTACTATGTATCAAAGGCAGATGCACTTGTAGAACAGAAAGAATACATGGGAGAGAAGGGATATCTTCTCGACGGGCTCGAGGATGACAACCCTCTGCCTGCTTCATATCGTTTGACTTTGTCAGGATTGGAATATTTGAACGAGATCGTTACATCTCTTCAGTCATATCAGGGAGTGGACACGATATCTGCTCCGACAGATCTGGCAGATACATTGACCGGAGTTGAAAAGACAGCCCTGGTGCTTGGTTCTATCATTATCGGAATACTTGTTGTTGCATCGACTGTCGTTATTTCTAATACTATTCGTTTGACGCTCTTCGCCAGAAGAAGAGAGATCAACATCATGAAATATGTTGGAGCAACGGATGGCTTCATAAGACTTCCATTCGTTGTGGAAGGTATCACAATAGGCGTCATATCTGCGCTCCTTGCATTTGGAGTTATCTTTGCCATCTATCAGAGCCTAGGGACATTGTTCGCTGAGACAAAGATATCCTGGCTGACATCTGTGTCCAGCAGCCTTATCCCGTTTGCTAACTTATGGATATATGTTATTGGCGGATTCCTTATTGCCGGTGTTGTTATCGGTAGTATGGCCAGTTCAGCATCTATCCGCCGTTATCTGAGGGTATAGTTATGAGAGTTTGGAAAAGAATCGTAGCTATGATATTGCTGGTGACTATGGTTGGAACCGGCGTTTCCAGTATGTTTGAATATAAGATAGAAGCTGCTTCAACAGGTGAGGAGCTGAGACAGCACCTTCTTGATCTTCAATCTCAGCTGACCAAACTTAATCAGCAGCTGGTTGATGCCAAGAACGGTGTCAAGGAGGCTCAGGTCAAGAAAAACACCTATGCGTCACGTGTCAGCATCGTCAAGGAACAGATCGAGACGTTAAAGGTGAGCATTGAGCAGAAAGCTGATGAACTGGCTAAAAAGCAGGAAGAGCTTGACAACAAGATAGAAGAGCATGACCAGACATATGAACTGTTCAAGTCCAGGCTCCGTGCTATGTATATGACTAACGACGTGTCCACACTTTCTCTAATCCTAGGTTCAAAGTCTTTCTCAGAGTTTCTTGTTGCTGCCGAGACACAATCCAGAATATCCAAGCATGATACGGATCTTGTTGAAAAGCTTGAAACGGAAGCACAGATCATTGAGGCGGAAGGAAAACTTATCCAGGCCGAACTTGACAGTCTGGAAGAGGACATGGGAGTCCTTGAAGATAAGTATGCTGAATTAGCCAGACTATATCAGGAAGCCAATAATGAACTCAGCGCTGCAAAAGCATATCAGGAAGCAACGCAGGATGACTATGATGCCATCATAAACGATCTGCAGGCTACCCAGAATGAGTGGAATGCGCTCATGGGTTCCGGCATGACGGATTATGTCGGTGGCTATTACGCTTGGCCTACACCCGGATATTCTTATATAACTTCCGGATTTGGCTGGAGGACACTTTATGGAAGACCGAACTATCACACAGGAATCGATATTGCGGGCAGCGGGATCTATGGATCGCCTGTTATCGCGTCTAACACCGGACGTGTGGTTCGTGTCAGATATTACACGACAGGTTACGGATATCATGTCATGATAGACCATGGCAGCAACAACTGGACTGTTTATGCTCATCTCAGTGCAATATCGGTCAACGAAGGAGACTGGGTGGCACAAGGCCAGACAGTTGGATTTGTCGGTTCAACAGGAAACTCCACCGGACCGCATCTCCATTTCGAAATACGTATAGACGGTACAGCGCAGAACCCGCTGAACTATGTATCTAGAGGATAATGAATAAAAGAGTTTCTATAGGTATTACAATAGCGTTCATCTTCATCGCCGTGGCGATCACGTTCACGGCGACGATGTTGTATGCGATGAAATTGTTTGATCAAAAGATCATAGGTGTTCAGGAACGTGCAGTAATGTACGACAAGATATCCGAGATCGACTCTGTGATACGCCAGAACTATTATCTTCCCATCGAAGAGAGAACGATAATGAATGGTTTATCCAACGGATACATATCAGGACTTGGCGATGAATACACGCGATACATGACAAGTACGGATATAGCTAAGATGAATGTCGCAAAATCCGGTGAGGTAGTCGGCGTCGGTTTGGAAGTAGAACAAAACCCAAGCGGTTTCGCGGTGGTGAAACGGGTAGTGACTGATTCGCCTGCAGACAAAATCGGTATGCAGCTCGGAGATATCATCATCCGTGTAAATGACGAAGATGCGCTTGTTCTTGGGTATGAAGCTGTGCAGCAGTCGCTCCTGGGGACTGAAGGCAATCAGGTCAAACTGGACTTCATGAGGAGCGGATCTGAAGACAGCGCAGAGATGGTATATGATTCTTACGCCACCAGTTCTGTTATCTCCGGTGTTATAGATGAGAAATATGCATATATACGCTTTACCGATTTTAATGATCTGACTTTCAGCCAGTTCAAGAGAGCGTATGAGAATTCCATTCAGAATGAAGAGGTCCGCGCTTTTGTTTTTGACGTGCGCGGCCTTAAGAGCGGTTATGATCTTTCCACAGTAGCTGAGATCCTTGATCCGTTGATGGGACAGGGAACGATCATCTCCGGTGTGTATTCCGGAGAGATATCAAAAGTGCTGTACACATCAAATGCAGAGCAGCTGCAGTATCCGGCTATCGTGCTTGTTGATGAGAACACCAAGGGTTTGGCGGAACTATTTGCTGCTGTGCTCGGCGAGAAAGAAAATGTAGAGATAATCGGCAATCAGACGGCAGGCAAAGGAACGTATCAGGAACTGGTCAAACTGAATGACGGTTCAGGTATTTATGTTACTGTATGCAAACTTATCGCTTGCGGGCATCTTGATTACGACAAGACCGGTCTGACACCCGATTTTATAGTCCTCCCCAATGATGAATTCGAACTGACAAACACTGTACCAGACAGAAAATCGGACATGCAGCTTCGCAGAGGACTTGAAGTAATGGAAACAGATCTGCTGCCCTGAAATATATTGACTTTTGTGATAAAGGTGCCTAAAATAGACAAATATGTAAGAAAAATTTTTAATCTAAATGGCACAACTCAGAAAGGTAATCGCAGTAGATATGGCACAGGAATATTTGATCAGCAAAACCAAGCTGGATGAACTTGAAAAAGAGCTTGACTATCTCAAATCGGTTAAACGTCAGGAGATGGCAGCAGTTATAAAAGAGGCCCTTTCGCACGGGGATCTGTCTGAGAACAGCGAGTACGATGAAGCAAAGAATACTCAGGCAATCATGGAGGCCAGGATCGTTGAACTGGAGAAAATGCTCCAGAATTCAAAGGTTATCGACGAGGAATCTATTTCTACAGATCATGTTTCTATCGGATGCAAAGTCGAAGTGTGTTTTGTAGAGGATGATGAGACCGAAGTCTATGACATCGTGAGCTCCGGCGAAGCAGATGCATTGAATAACAAGATCTCCGATGAGTCTCCTCTTGGCAGTGCCTTGATCGGACACAGAGTCGGCGATACAGTAATAGCTCAGACTCCGGGCGGCGGACTGGAACTGAAGATACTGAACATCGGAAAACAGCATCTTAATCAATGAAAACAAAGGCCTTTGCGAAATCTCAACGCAAAGGCTTTCCCATGTATATAGGAGGAAATAATGACGGAACAGTTCAACAGGAATAATCAGGAGAATCAGCTTTCCGAAAGTGAGCAGATCACTATAAGGAAGGAAAAGCTTGAAGTTATGAGAGCAGAGGGAAAGGATCCTTTTGCTGTAACAACTTATGATGTAAAGAATTATGCCAGGGATATAAAAGAATCATTCAGGGATGAGTCTGAAGAACAGATGCTTGTATCTGTTGCAGGCCGTGTTATGACGCGCCGTATCATGGGAAAAGCCTCGTTCTTTAACCTTCAGGATACGACAGGTACCATCCAGGTCTATGCCAGAAGGGATGATGTAGGTGAAGATACGTACAACAGATTCAAGAAATGGGATATCGGCGATATCCTTGGAGTAAAAGGTTACGTTTTCCGCACACAGACCGGAGAACTTACTGTACATGCCTCTGAACTGCAGCTGCTCAGCAAGTCTCTGCGTCCTCTGCCTGAAAAATTCCATGGACTTACCGACTCCGATACGATCTACAGAAAGCGCTATCTCGACCTGATCACTAACCCTGAATCAAAAGAGGTGTTCCGCAAACGTTCCGCGATTATTTCTGCTATCCGTAGTTTTCTGGATGGAGAGGGCTTCATGGAAGTCGAGACACCTATGCTTGTTGCGAATGCAGGCGGTGCATCTGCACGTCCGTTTGAGACACATTTCAATGCTCTTGATGAGGACTTCAAGCTCCGTATCTCGCTTGAACTGTATCTTAAGAGGCTCATCGTTGGCGGATTTGACAGAGTTTATGAGATAGGACGCGTCTTCCGGAATGAAGGCATAGATACACGTCATAACCCTGAGTTTACCCTCATGGAACTGTATCAGGCATACACAGACTATCATGGAATGATGGATCTGACAGAACGCATGTACAGAACAGTTGCCCAGAAAGTGCTTGGTACGACCACTATCGTCTACAAAGACGTAGAGATGGATCTTTCAAAGCCGTTTGAGCGTATCACTATGGTTGATGCGGTCAAGAAGTACGCCGGCGTAGACTGGAGAGAGATAAATACTCTTGAAGAAGCTAGGGCAAAGGCCGATGAGCTGAAAGTCGAGTACGAACCATTCCATGGAAAAGGCGATATTCTTTGCGCCATCTTTGATGCATATGCAGAGGAGCACCTGGTTCAGCCTACATTCCTCATGGATCATCCTGTCGATGTGTCTCCGCTTACAAAGAAAAAGCCGGATGATCCGGATTATGTTGAGCGTTTTGAGTTTTACATGAACGGATGGGAGATGGCGAATGCTTACTCTGAGCTGAATGATCCTATCGATCAGAGAGAGCGCTTTGCTGCTCAGGAAGAGAAGCTTGCTCATGGTGATGAAGAAGCGAACCATACTGATGAAGATTTCCTGGAGGCGATGGAAACGGGTATGCCGCCTCTCGGTGGAATTGGATATGGTATTGACCGTATGATCATGCTTTTGACCGGAGCAGAGGCCATACGTGATGTTCTTTTATTCCCGACGATGCGCTCCGTCAAGACGGGCAGCGAGGAGAGGCTTGAGCAGAAGAAAGATGAAAATGCGGTAGAATTGCCAGCAGATTTCGAGTGCGCATGCAGTACCTGTCCCTCTCAGGACGCATGCAAGGCTGCGCAGGAAGCAGCACAGGCATTCCCAGTCGAAGAGAAAATCGACTTCTCCAATGTCCAGGTGGAACCGCTCTTTGCGGACTATGTGGACTTCGAGACTTTTTCAAAGTCGGACTTTAGAGCAGTGAAAGTCCTGGAGTGCGAAGCGGTGCCGAAGAGCAAGAAATTGCTGAAATTCACATTGGATGACGGATCAGGGGAAAACAGAATAATACTGAGCGGCATCCATGAATACTATGAACCGGAAGAACTGCTTGGCAAGACATGTATCGCTATAACGAATCTGCCGCCCAGAAAAATGATGGGCATAGATTCGTGCGGCATGCTGATATCAGCAGTACATCATGAGAATGATGAGGAGAGACTCCATCTTCTGATGGTGGATCCTCATATTCCGGCCGGAGCAAAACTATATTAATTTTATATAGAAAGGGAACTAGAATGGCAGGGAAAAAGGAAATGGACGCCCTTCTCAGCAGATTCGTTGAAACTGGTCCTGCTGGCTGTGGCTGTATCGTGACAAAGGATGGCGAAAGGATCTACGAGAATTACTTTGGCTACGAGAACGTAGAGAAAAAGAAACCCATAGATGCAGATACCATCTACCGTCAGTATTCAATGACTAAAGTTATCATCTGCACCGCAGCAATGAAACTTTTTGAAGAAGGAAAGTTCCTTCTCAACGATCCGATCTATGAATATTTCCCGGAGTGGAAGAATACCAACAAAGTCGTATACCATCCCAACGGCAACTTTGAGATCAAACCGCTGGAAAATCCGATCCAGGTTAAACATGCCTTTAACATGGCAATGGGAATCGGATACTTCGGAAACGATGAGACACACAGAGTCGTGGCAGAAGTCAGGAAGAAACTCAGAGATGAATATGGCAAGTATTACACGCTAAGACAGGATATTGAAGCCATGAGCGCTGTTCCTGTTGCATTTGAGCCGGGTACACACTGGCTTTACGGATTTGGTCACGAACTGGTTGCCGGACTGATCGAAGTGTGCTCAGGAATGAAAGTCAGCGAGTATCTCCAGAAAAACATTTTTGATCCGCTCGGAATGAAGAGCACAGCATACAGGCTTTCAGGTGATATGGCAGATCACCTGGTCGTTCCTTATCATCGCAATGAGGACGGCACTCTCACCAGAGCAGAAGCAATGATGGAAGAGAATATCCAGCCGGATGCAGTATATGAAGCCGGCGGCGCAGGAATTATTTCCACAGTTCCGGATTATTCTAAGTTCGTTTCTACACTTGCCAACAAAGGAATAATGCCGAACGGCGATCAGCTTATCAGCCGCCAGACACAGGATCTGATGAGAGACAATATGCTGAATGATACACAGCTTGGTGAGTTCCGCAACTTCTATCTCGACGGTTACGGATACGGCCTTGGTGTCAGGACTCTTATGGGCAGGGCGATCGGACACAGCAACGGAACACCCGGCGCGTATGGATGGACAGGAGCTCTCGGAACTTATACCGAGATATCTCCTGAAGAGAACTTCTCTATTACATACATGCATCAGGCAGTCCCGAATATGGAAGAGTATCATCATTTACGCGTAAGAGCAGTTGCTTACAGCATGATTAAATAATCAAATATACTTTTTAAGAAAACGCAAACGAAAAGGCCTGATGATTGTCTAGTTACAGTCATCAGGTTTTTTAAATATAATTAGAACAGTGTAATTATTAGAAATGGATTTGCAGCACAAAAGAATTTAGTGGAGGAAGGGATAATGACTTACCGTCTTGCAACTGCAGAAGATGTTCCAGAGATGTGCAGGATAAGAGATCTCCAGCTTACTGATGAGGGCGACGAAACAGCTGTTGATATTGACAAAGAAATGGAAGAGTTCTTCAGAAGAAAACTGGAAGATGGATCTCTGGTTCAGTTCATGCTTGAAGAAGACGGTAAGACCATAGCTACAGCCGGGATACTTTTTATCGAACTTACGCCATCTTTCAGCTGCAGGACAGGAGTGAGGGGATATGTCACAGATATGTACACATCTCCGGAATACCGCGGCAGGGGTATAGCGACTGCAATGTTGGGGAAATTGAGGGATATTGCTGCAGAACGGAATGTCACCAGACTTATGCTTGGAGCCTCGATATACGGAAGACCGGTGTACAAGAAATTCGGATTTATGGATCTTGAAGACTGGATGTATATGGACCTGGATATATGACATCAATATTATATGAGAAGAACCAAATCCTAACTATATGAATATCTTTTGTTCAAGATAAAAATACAGGTTAAAGAACATGTCAGATATACAAAAAGAAGAAAAAAACTGGGAAGAACTTTCTTACGAGGAGAAGAATGAGCAGCTGTTTCAAAATGAGAAACAGCTGCTTGAGATGTTCCGTTCGCGCGGAGCTATATCTCAACGACAGTATGATAAAAGTCTGCATGACCTTATAGAGAAGACAGGTCATTCAGAAATGATTGGTCAAAATGACGATACGAATTAATTCTGTTGTCACTTCAAAGAGTGTGTGATACAGTTAATTAAGATATTATTTTGCATTCAGGCGGTTCCCCGCCGTGCTCTCCATTTTCTGGGCGGAGGACGCACGGGCGTACCGCTTTTGCAATTAATTGAGGAAGGTGATAAATTGCAGAACTATACCAAGTACAAGTTAAAATCCGCTGAAGAACTTGCACCGTTCATCGAAGGTACGGACAATATCTTCGTCTTGGCATGTAACAAATGCTTCAAAGAATTCGAATCTGTAGACGAGCCGGACTGCGATGAGTTCGTTAAGATCGCAACAGAACATGGCAAGACCGTCACAGGTTCGGTCAAGGTCGACTTTCTCTGCAACAAGACTCAAACCTTAAAAAAGATCCAGATCCCTGATGGGACAGAAAGCATATTCGTGGTCAGTTGCGGTCTTGGTGTTCAGACGATAGCTGATTCCGTAAATGTTCCTGTATATGCCGCAGCAAACTCACTTAACTACAGAGGACATCATGGCATGGCTCTGACCAAGAAAGCATGCGATGCCTGCGCACAGTGTTATCTGAACATAACAGGAGGAATTTGTCCGGTCGTCGACTGTTCAAAGAGCTTGCTCAATGGCCAATGCGGCGGTGCGAAGGACGGAAAGTGTGAAGTTGACCCGAACAGGGACTGTGCGTGGGAGAAGATCGAGCAGCGTCTGACCAAACAGGGCCGTTTAAGGGAGTTCCTGGATCAGCCTGTTCAGATCAGAGACTATTCAAAGGTAAACTATAAGGCTATCAAAGAGTTCGTCACGGCTGCGCGTGAATCCAGACTCGATGGGTATTACGGCGGTGTGCATCCCTCCGAACGCAAGGAGCTAAGCGAGCATTTGCCGCTTGTAAAGTTCCCTGAACCGGATATCGTGGTCATCCCTATGTCAATGCATTCCGGAGCTCCAGCTACCCCGATAGTTAATGCAGGTGACAGTGTTAAGATAGGTCAGAAGATAGGAGAATCTGCCGGATTCATTAGTGGTAACGTCCACTCCAGTGTCAGCGGCATTGTTTTGGCTGTTGAACCTAGGCTACATCCGACCAGAGGAGGAGAATTTCTCTCTGTCGTTATAAAAAATGACATGAAGAACGAGGTTGCCGATACCGTCAAACCATACGGAGATATAGATGATCTGACTCCGGAGCAGATAGTCGATATAGTCAAAGAGAGCGGAATCGTAGGCATGGGCGGTGCTGGTTTCCCGACTTCTATTAAATTTGCTCCCAATAAGCCTATTGATGCAGTTCTTCTCAACGGCTGTGAGTGTGAACCGATGCTGACCGCAGATCATCGTGTCCTTCTTGAATATGCAGACGATGTAATATACGGCCTGCGTGCAATGATGAAAGCTGTGGCTGCGCCTAAGGGCATCATTGTCATAGAGGACAATAAACCGGATGCCATAGAACTACTGCAGTCCAAGGTAGAGGGATTTGAGAATATCGAAGTTGCTGCTGTCAGGACTAAGTATCCGCAAGGCGCTGAAAAGATGCTAATAAAGTGCATAATGGGAAGGCAGGTCCCAAGAGGGGGATTGCCGGCTGATGTCGGAGCAGTCGTCTGTAATGTAAGTACATCCAAAGCGATATCAGATGCAATCAGAACAGGCATGCCGCTTGTCGAGCGCGTAGTGACTGTCACGGGAGAAAGGATTAAGAACCCCGGCAACTTCGTCGTGAAGATTGGAACTATGGTCAAGGATCTGGTAGACTACTGCGGCGGCTTTACTGCTGATGACATCACAATAAAATCCGGTGGTCCAATGATGGGAGTTGATATCAAAGATCTGAATGTTCCTGTCATAAAGGCAATGAACGGCATCATCGCTTACGATAAGGACTATTCTGAAGCAGTCAGCTGCATCAAATGCGGTCGCTGCGTTGATGTGTGCCCAATGGAATTGGAACCGCTCTACTTCGCAAAATATCATGATGAAGAAAACTGGCAGGGAATGATGGATATGAATATACTCGACTGTCTCGAGTGCAGATGCTGCGAGTATATATGCTCTTCCAAGATCCCGCTGGTTGAGAAGATAAAAGCCGGAAAGTCTGCGATAAGGGGGATGAAGAAATAATGCTGGTAACAAAACTGAAATCCAAAGAAACTATCTTATCGCTTATTGAAGGAAAAGCGTTTATCATCAACTGCCACGGATGCAAGGAGGTTGGTTTCCCAGAGAAAGAAGCCGGCGAGTTCCAAGAAAAACTGGCTAACGAAGGAAAAGTGACGGGGATATTTACCACAGATTATATCTGCAATCCTGAAAACATGAAGCTGCGTCTCGATAAGCATAAGAAAGAGATCGACGAAGCAGATACGGTTCTGGTATTTTCTTGCGGTGTCGGTGTACAGACAGTATCAGAGTATCTGGAGGACAAGCGTGTCTGCGCGGCATGCGATACATACGCTGTGCCCGGAGGTCAGGGTGTCACCCCTCTGGAATATGACTGCAAACAATGTGGTGAGTGCTATCTAAACCTGACTGGTGGTATCTGTCCGCTTACAGCCTGCTCCAAAGGCTTGGTAAACGGCCAATGCGGCGGTGCCAAAGACGGCAAGTGTGAGGTCGACCCTAATATGGAATGCGGATGGGAACGGATCCAGCGCCGACTTGCTATGATAGGACGTCTCGATGCACTTAAATGTCCCGTACAGATACGTAATTACGGCAATGAAGTCGATGCAGCAGAATAATGCTGTAAATCTAATGATTAGGAGTATATAGATAAATGAAGATAACCGATTGTTTTTCACGTGGTGAATTTGTCGTTACTGCAGAGGTTGGCCCTCCAAAAGGTTTTCACGTTGATGAGCTCGTCGCTGAAGCCAAAGAGTATCTGAACGACATCGATGCTGTCAATGTTACTGATAACCAGTCTTCTGTAATGCGCCTGAGTTCCTTGGGCTTTTGCAAAGCTCTTAAGGATGCCGGACTTAATCCCATATTCCAGCTGACTTGCCGTGACCGCAACCGTATGGCACTTGAATCTGATTTACTGGCAGCAGCCTTGTTCGGCATAGACAATGTGCTTTGTCTGACAGGTGATCATACGAAACTCGGCGACCATCCAGGTGCGAAGCCTGTTTTCGACCTGGATTCCGTGTCTTTGCTTCACACTGTGTGTGAGCTGGAGAAGGGAGTTGACCTGGGCGGCAATGAACTGGTTGGAGAGCCTCCTAAGTTTGCCAAAGGTGCAGTCGTGTCCCCATGCAGCGATTCCATAGATGCGCAACTTGCGAAGATGGAACGCAAGGTAATGGCCGGAGCAGAATTCTTCCAGACACAGGCAGTGTTCGATCCGGAGAGGTTTATATCCTTTATGGAAAAGGCAAAACAGTTCGGCATACCTGTTCAGGTAGGCGTTATTATTCCAAAAAATGTCGGAATGGTCCGATATATGAGCAATAACGTTGCAGGAATCGTGGTTCCGGAAGACATAATCAATGAACTAAAGGCAGATAAGGAGAAGACAAAAGCGGGTATAACCGGTGTAGAGATCGCTGCCCGCATCATACGTGAGTGCAAGCCTTACTGTCAGGGCGTACATATTATGGCTCTGGGCTGGGAAGCGAAGGTCCCGGAAATACTGAAACTTGCCGGCATTTGAAAATATCTGTAATTGAAAAAAGCAAACTCTCATTTCTCTAGAGAGTTTGCTTTTCTTTTGTGTGTTCTCTTAAACGAGATCAATGACTTTTTTTCTTATTACTGCTGCTGTTTCCGGTGATACTCTGATCAGTTCTCCATCAGTGTCCTCATTTGCTGGGATCCAGGAATCATCTTGACCAGAGAAATCCAATGCTTTCAGAAAGTCCTGATCAGGCAGTCGGCCTGTAATTGTTTTGGTGAGAACCATTGCGATAAGGTAATCCCCGATTGCAGAAGCATGTTCGCCGTCTCGAAAATACAGATCTTCATCTCGTGAGGAGGGAAGAGAGGACAGAACTGCTGCCCACACCTCTCCTATTGGGGCGAGTATAGCCCCGGAATCATCTGCCAGCTTCCTGTATCTGCGGTTCATTTCCACTTGGTTTTCCGGTTTGTCTTTTTCAGCCCACGTTTCAAAGATGACGGGTTTAGTATTAGCCTTTTTGCACAGTTTTATGATCCCATTAGTATAAGTAATAGTGTCGGATTCATCTGTCATCGGATGAGCCTGTTCTTGGATAACACAATAATCATAGTGACCGTACAGTATGTTAAAGCGTTCAGAAAAATATTCTTCTGCCATGTGCCATTTCAGTGATCTTCCAGAATATGCCAGCATAAACACCTCGCAGAGCTGCCTGGTAGAGTTTTCTACCATATCGCTGACGAGCTTTGGCATATCGTTCATATATGTATGACTGTTCCCTATAAACAATATCTTCATTTTTACCCTCATGTCGATCAAGCTTTTCTAAAGTATGTCTACCACAAAAACTTCTCGTAGTCCAGTTTTTGAAGCACATAGATATTTTTGACAAAAAGATTTTGCCTAATGCAAAATAACAAAAACAGAAGCATCAAAAGAACGGAAGGAATGAAAAATGAGCTACAGTATCGACACTATATGTGTTCAGGGCGGATATGATCCGGGGAACGGGGAACCAAGACAGATACCTATCTATCAGAGCACCACATTCAACTATGAGTCTGCAGAAGAGAAGGGAAAACTGTTTGGCCTGGAATCCAGCGGATATTTTTACGATTAAAGCGAGAACGCTCGTTTTCAAACATGGGATGATTCGCTCATTTTGAATTACAAGTTCATTGATTTTGTTTCTTTGGTTGTATATAATAATATCAACGAAAGATGATGTCGGCGGTATTCACCGCAAGTGAATAGGAAATCTAATAACTTCACCTATATGCTCATCTTCGGATGAGCTTTTTGTTTTGTTGGGAAAAGATATCATGGACAGACTTGCCAAGAATCAAAAGATCAAAGAGACAGGTAAAGCGACAAGAGAACGCCGTAAGGATATGCTCTGCCGTGTCTTTGAAGTGAAAGTAGATTTCTCAAAAATGTCCAGGTCTCAAAGGAATAATGTCAATACCTTGTTCCGTGAAGCCAAATGGTTTAGAAATGCTTATCTCGCAGATAATGATCTCAGTGACAAAAGCAAAACTGTTAAAGTCAAGGTCAAGGATATCTTTGAAGAAAGAGAGCTTACCCTGCTCGGAAGCCAGATAAAGCAGTCCATCATCTCTGAAGTAAAGGATTCCATCAGAGGGCTGGCTGTGCTTAAGGAGAACGGACAAAAAGTCGGTGCTCTCAGGTTCAAGTCTTTCTGCAACTGTGTGAACCTTAAGCAATATCACGTAACCTATGATATAGATAAAGAAAAATCAAGGATACATGTGCAGGGGATCCGTAAGCCGTTTAAAGTTCGCGGACTGGAACAGATACCTGAGGATGCTGAGATAGCTAACGCAAAATTCGTCAGAAAAGCATCAGGTCTGTATTTCCATATCACCTGCTATGTCCCAAAGGAAGAGAAGCATGTCCCTCACAGAAGTGTTGGCATTGACTTCGGGATCAGTAACAATCTGGTATTCAGTGACGGAAGAGATCCGATAAATATCTGTGTCCCCGAAAGCAAAGGTACAAAACTCGCATCACGAAGAATGAACAAAGCTCTATCTCATAACGGAAATAAAAAGAGCAATAAGCATTTCAAACGAAAGAACAAAGTGCGCAAAGCGTACGAGAAAGACAAAAACAGAAGAAAGGATCTTGCCAATAAGGCGGTACATGAGATCCTTAACAATTATGACTTTATCGCCATCCAGGATGAGATGATACATAACTGGCAAAAGGGCTGATATGTAATGACCACCTGTCAATAGGAAAACAGAGATAATCACTACAAGATTTTCTGTTTTATTGTGATGGAAGGGTTTCAGAGTATCAGTTCCGGCATTGGCCACTCTGATATACGTGGATTGGTTACCGACAGGTCAATGGTCCGCCGTGAGTTCTACTGTCTTATTGCGTGGATCACAGAATACTCTGTGCCAACATAGCCCTTTCGTAGATAACTCGAACCTTTTGATTACAGAAACCCTTCCAGGACATATGTATATAGAAGAGTAAAAACTATTAAGCTATATTGTCCGTCATCATACCCCACATAAAGCATGCCAGTTCTCTGGCTACTGCAGTTATAGCGACATTGTGTTTCTTGCCTTTATTCAGGACCATGTTATAGAAGCGGCGTCTCAGCCTCTCATTGGCTCTGTCAGCATAGGCAATGACTTGAGGTGGATTACCTTCTTGTCTTGATTTCAGAAGCTTAGACTTGTATCCTACTTGACCTCTTGTGTAGCATTGGGCAGCTTCTATCAACAGCATCCTCACATGCCCATTGCCTGCTTTTGTGATCCCCAGTATCTTCCTGTCATCTCCGCTGGAGTTTTCACCAGGTACCAATCCAAGATATGACGCAAATCTCTCAGCAGATGAGAACCGGTTGAAATCTCCGACTTCCACGATGACTGACAGAGCAGTGTGCGTCTGTACTCCGATGAAACAGCAAAGCTTATCAACTGACTCTTTATATGTTTCGTTAGATGCCAGTTCCTCGATCCGTTTATCCAGACGTTCAAGCTTGTCATTGAGAGTTACGTAAGTCACCAGGTATTCATCAAGGATCTCTTTGTACAGACCATCCGGTTCTAAAGATCTCAGCCACTTCAGATGCTTATCAGTCCAATGACTGCCAGCGTCATACCGATAATCATGACGCAGACAGAATGCAAGTATCTGCTGTTTGACTTTCTTTAATGCGAGCTTGTGATCATCCCTCATCCGCAGATATTCTTTTGTCTGCTCATCCGTCTGAGTCGGGATGTGAACTGCACTGTAATTGTGCTGTGCCAGGCATCTTGCAATGATCTCTGCGTCACGTTTATCGGTCTTGATCCTTTTCCTGCTGCGCTGTTCCAGCATCGTAGATGGGGCGAGGATAACGCAGTTTACATTATGCTCTGTGAGCTGATGATATAAAGTGTACCCGAGGCAGCCTGCCTCATAACCGCATACGAATACGGTATCGTTTCCGTAGACGCTACTCAGGAACTCCAGATATTTCAGGATCTCCTTGTAATCAGGCTTTGTCTTGTTATGATACGAGCATTTGTCTGAATCGATCGTGTAGGAGCAGAGCGAAAAACTGTCCTTGTGAACGTCCATTCCTAAGTAAACTGTGCTATTATTCATTTAATGACCTCCATTTGTATGCGGTAATCCCTGTTACCACGTTTTTTCCTATGATTCGTAGTTTACAGGTAAATCCACGTTGCTACAAATCCGGGGGTCATTACATATTGTCTTATTCGGAAA
>JAFRJM010000012.1 GCA_017432285.1 Oscillospiraceae bacterium
TAAACGGTGTCTGCCTTAAAGATGGAATCAGCTACAAGAAACTAAAACTACTAGAGAAACGAAGAACAATATTAACTGAAAGGAGAGCGCGTCTCCTCTCATGACTGAAGTCACGAGTGCCCGACGCCAAGCTTTCATGGAGGAAAACAACATGTCATGTACAACAGTCCTTGTCGGCAAAAAAGCCAGCAATGACAATTCAACGATGATCGCAAGGACAGACGATGGGTTCTTCGATGAGAAGAAACTCGTTGTCGTGGACCCCAAGAAACAGCGCAAGAAATACAAATCTGTTATCTCTCATCTGGAGATAGAGCTTCCGGACGACCCTCTGAGATATACTGCCTGCCCAAGCGTAAGCGGCAAGCACGGTATATGGGCTGCAACCGGGATCAATGAAGCAAATGTCGGTATGACCGCGACAGAGACCATAACGTCCAATCCCCGTGTTCTCGCGGCAGATCCGCTGGTTGAGTACAAAAAGGCAAAGAAAAGGGGAGAGAAGGACGTTCCCGGCGGCATCGGGGAGGAAGACCTCGTAGTCCTCGTGCTTCCGTATATCCGCAGCGCAAGGGAAGGCGCTCTCCGTCTCGGGTCCCTGCTTGAGAAATATGGTACATATGAGACCAACGGAATAGCGTTCAATGATGAGAACGAAGTCTGGTGGCTTGAGTCCATCGGAGGACATCACTGGATGGCAAGAAGACTGCCTGACGATATGGTAGCCATCATTCCCAACCAGTTCGCAATGGACGGTTTCGATCTTGATGATGCTTTCGGAAAGCAGGAAGCCAACCTCTGCTCTGCAGACCTGAGAGAATTCATCGAGGAGAACCATCTTGATCTCAACACGGATGGGAAGTTCAATCCGAGATATGTATTCGGTTCAAGAACAGATCAGGACCACATCTACAACACTCCGAGAGCATGGTTCATGGGACGCTACCTCACTCCAGATTCACATGTATGGGACGGCGAAAACGCAGAGTTCACACCTCAGAGCGACAATATCCCTTGGTGTCTCGTTCCTGACCGCAAGGTCACAGCTGAAGATGTTCACTATATGCTTGCCGGACACTATCAGGGGACAGATTATGATCCGTATACCAGCCAGGAGACAGGAAAAAGAGGTATCTACCGCTCAATCGGCATAAACAGGACCGGCGTCACATCAATCTGCCAGATACGCAGCGATGTGCCTGATGCGGTAAAAGGCGTCGAATGGATCTGCTTCGGCTCCACAGCATTCGGAGGCATGCTCCCGATGTTCGCTAATGTAAGCAGGGTGCCGGATTACCTGAGCAAAGTAACTATGGACGTATCCACAGAGAACTATTACTGGGGTATCCGTCTCATTGGCGCTCTGGCTGATCCGAATTATTCAAGCACCGTGCAGATGATCGACAGATATCAGGAAGCTATAGCTACAAGAGGCCGTCAGATAGTTCTGGAGTACACAAAGAAAGTAGCTGAGAACGGAGACGCATCCGTGCTCGAGGAAGCCAACCAGAAGCTTGCCGACATGGCAAAGGAGGAGACTACCAAGACGCTGAACAATGTGCTGCGTGAAGCGAGCATCCATATGAAGAACGGTTTTAACAGGGCAGACCACTGATCCCTAACATAACAGATGACCGCCATTGCAGAGTCAGGCTCTGATGGCGGTCTTTTGCACTGTAAAAAAGTTTGTTAATATACTTTTCAGTGCTTTAAAGCGTGATATAATTAGGTATATTTTATATCAACGCGGGTACGGATGTATAAAACAAGTACCTGCTTATCGGGAGGGATATCTCTATGGGTCTATTTAAGAAAAAGGAGAAAAAGTCACGTGAAGGTTGGAGACTAAGCGGTATAGAGCGTTTCCGTTACTACTTGGGTGACTTGGGAGTTACAGCCGGTGTTACAGTCTTCGCCGGATGTATGACGAATTTCTTGGCTTTCCGCGGCCTGAACCTCACTGCGCTTGCAGGCGCAATACTCGTGCTGAAACTGATTGATGCCGTAGATGATGTTATCTTCGGATACCTTGTAGACAAGGTGAAGATCAATGAATGGAAAATCTTCCGCAAGATAACCGCTGAAGGCAAATATCTTCCGTGGTACCGCATGACATTTGCGCTGTTCCCAATCTTCACGATCATATTCTATCTGATGCCAAACGACATCTCCAAGACTGCCAAGATGATCTGGTTCATTGTGACCTATCTGCTCTATGACCTCTCATGCACATTGTGCGAGGTCCCGAAAGGTTCTCTGGAGATCACGATAACCGATAATGTGGATGAGAGGAACCACCTCATAACGGTCAAGGGGCTCCTCGCTATTATCACCGCAGTAGTGGTCAATGCTGTTTCCAGTATTTTGTGGGATCCTGTTGCCGGGCCCGGACTGAGTTTCTCAAGTGTCACTATTACAATGGTGACCATTTTCCTGGTCATGATGATCCCGTTGGCATTTAAGGGCAAAGAGTACAATACTGAGCTTAAGAATGTTGATAAGGAAGTTACCACAGGCTATAGCCTTAAAGATATGTGGAACTGTGTAAAAACGAACAGATTCATGGCCATTTTCCTTCTTTCCTGTCTTTGTGCCAGTATAACAGGCACCGCAAGTGCAGGAGGTAACCTGGTCGCTTTCTATCTGTTTGAAGGAAAGACACTTGTCAACTCTCTTCCGTACATCTTCGGCTTCCTTCCGGCAATGCTGCTCAATACACAAGCTGATAAACTAGCTAAGCGCTTCGGCCGCCGCAATTCCATGATCATGCTCGGTCTGCTGTACGGCATTATGCATATCTGCATGTATTTTGTCGGATATCATAATCTGACGATGGTAGTGATCTTCAGCTCCCTCGCTGCCGTAGGCGCAAGCATGAGATACATCTTTGTGAATTTTATCGCGCCGGATACTATTGAATTTACACGGTATAAAACAGGCAAGGACTGTGCCGGAATCTTCTATGCTCTCAATACTTTCATTTCAAAAGCTACGAATGCTTTCTCTGCCAGCATCGGTCTACTGATCCTGGGTCTTTATGGATGGAGAGAAGTACAGGCTGAAAGCTATGAGCAGCTCCTTGAGATGGGTATCGGAATCGGCCAGGCGGCATACCAGACACCGTCGGCGCTCAAAGGCATGTGGATCACATATGCCCTGATACCTGGTATCGGCCATGCGCTCGCTGCGCTGGTACTGTTCCTGTACAAGCTTAAGGACCGTGATGCGGAACTTATGGCAAGCTGCAACGCAGGTGAGATCACCCGTGAGGAGTGCGAAGCACAGCTCAGCCGGAAATATTAAAATATAATACAGATAAATAGCAAAACCTGCTGCGGTACGCCGCAGCAGGTTTTTATGTGTAATTGTAAACAAAATATTAATTTGGTACCAAACTAATTGACATGTTGTAGGGCATAGAATATTATTATGGTACCGAACTAAATGATAGTATAAATAATATATACATATATAGATACAGAAGGAGAGATAAGCAATTGACAGAAAATATCAACTTTGAATTAATGAAAGAACTGCGTATCGCAGGAAGCAAAATGATGCATCCGGGAAAACCTTTCCCCGGACGCGGACCGATGGAAGGACATCATGGACCGATGCCTGGCCCGCAGCGCGGACCTATGGGCGAATGCCGTCCTATGCCGGGACAGTTCCCGGAGAAGAAAGGATTCAGAAATCTTCCAGCTATCATGCCCGAAGGTCCTTTCGGAAATAAGGACATGCATGGTTTTGAAAGCCGTCCCGGTATGATGAAAGAAGGGCATGACTTCAGGAAACCGCTGCCGAGAGAATTCATTCTTTCCATTCTTTTGGAGAACGGCAACGCAGGCATGCGTCAGAAGGATCTTGCCGACAAGCTCGGTATCCGTTCTGCAGCGATGTCCGAAGCCATAGATAAACTTGAAGACAACGGTTACATCGAGCGCAAAGTGGACGAAACAGACCGCAGAGCCACACTTATCTTCCTGACAGAGAAGGGGGAGGCAAGAGCAAATGAAGTCCACGATCAGAGAGAGCACCGTTTCGACAGGATCTTTGGAGACCTTACTGAAGATGAAAAAAAGCAGCTCCTGACGCTTCTCAGGAAGATGAACAGCAGTCCAGTGCAGGTATAGCATAAAACAACTTGGGCAGGTTCCTCCCAATCGTTGATTGCCATAGAAAAAGAAAGCTGAGGCGTACCTAGTACGCTTCAGCTTTCTTTTTGTACGTAAATAATTTGATCAGACATTGAAACGGTCGTATTTCTCTATGCAGTCCAGACAGCGGTATTCTCCGTTCACGAGGCGGATCCAGTTCTCGCCGGTCTTCTCTCCGCAGCAGGCGCAGCGGTATGAGCGGAACAGCTCTGCAGGTTTCGGGAAGGGTCTGGCTTCCTTGACCGTGAACAGGTCTTTTGGCTCGCTGGAGAGGAAATACTCCATGGTATCCTTGATGCCTTCCGGCGTGTCATTCAGCACAAGGCGCACGGACTTTCCGCTGGTGCGGTCATAGAAGGAGAACGCCTGTTTTCCGCGCATGTGGAAGAGCAGATTGCCTTTTCCGACGCTGCATCCGAGCATTACCTGGATAGCGTCGACACCACACGCATCGTTCTCTGCGATGCAGACGATCTCCTCGTCTTTTGAGAATCCGATGTTCAGTAATTCTGCAGCATACCGGGCGGCCTGGTAGCCTATCGCCAGTCCTCCGCATACATGTCCATGAAACTCTGCGCATCTCTGCCATGATCTTTCATCTATCATCTGGGCGTCCTCCTGAGTATTGATCAATAGAATCAGTATATAGTCCGTTTAGCTGCCTTGCAACCAACGGTTCTTTCAGAAAAAGAAGAAGCTGAAGCAAAAGGCGTGCTTCAGCGGTCTTCTCAAGAGAGGAAAAGATATTGATCAGTGCGTCTTCTGATCTAATCTAACAAATTTAAGCGGATACATCAGACTCAGTATCCAAAAAAACAAGCACATAGCTTTTCTTGGAAAAGCCGTGTGCTTACGTAGTACACAAAATAAATGAATTAAATAAACAGTAAAGACATTCCGATGTCTCTTCATGACTTCATGTCATGTTCTGCTGCATAAAATTATACTATATTCCGGTCAGGTTAGCAACCACTAATTATTATTTGACGAATGTTCTTTCACGAAATCTATGAATTCCTCCTCGACGGTGGGCAGGGGGTGTCCCTTGAGCCATACGAACAGGTACTCTATGTTGCGTTTTCCGGCATCTATCTTCTTGGAGCAGAGCGAAGCATTGGGTACATATGCAGTCTGGGGGAATATGCTTATACCCATGCCGTTGCCGGCCAGAGCGGCGGCGTCCAGATAGCTGTCCATCTCGCATATGATGTTAGGCTCGCTCTTTATCTCCCTGAACCATCTGTATATGTCCTCTATCAGGGCGCGTCTGCTGGGAACTATAAGGGGCTCGCCCACAAGCTGATCTATGCTGACGCTGTCGCCCTCGATCCCGGCCAGAGGATGCTCTTTGTTCATAAGGGCGACCATGGGTTCTCTTCCTACAGGGAAACTGTTGAGCAGGGAATGATCGCAGGGGAACGTTATGACAGCGAGGGAGATAAGTCCGCTCCTCATCTTCTCTATGAGGTCATCGGAGCTTCCGTCCAGGATCCGGAACCGCACGTTCGGATGAGCGCGGTAGAACTCGGAGAACCACTCCCCGGCGATATCCGGAGCGGTGCCTTCGACCAGTCCGAGAGAGATAGTTCCGGATAGGCCGTGTTTCATCGACCTGATCTCCTCTTCAGCCTTTGACGTCAGGCTGAGGATCTCTTTTGCACGTCTGTACAGTAGACGTCCGGATTCAGTGAGTTCCAGCTTCCTCTTTCCGCGTATGAAAAGGACTGTATCCAGCTCTATCTCGAGATTCCTGATCTGAATGCTGAGAGGGGGTTGGCTTATGTTAAGTTTTTCTGCCGCTTTGGTGATGTTGAGCTCCTCGGCGACTGTTACGAAATATGAAAGACTCTTAATATCCATATCACTTTACCATATATATTTTATATGGTAACCATATTAACATATATATTTTACATTGTCACCTCCGTACTTTAAAATGATGAAGATATTTATTTTTTCGTACAGGAGAACAGCAATGACTACCGTATCAGACTTTTTTGGATGTAATGTGTTCGATGACCGAAAGATGAAATCGTACCTGTCTGATGAGACGTACGATGATCTGCGAAAGACGATCGATGAAGGTAAGAGTCTTGACCTTCCAACGGCAAACGCTGTTGCAAAAGCAATGAAAAAATGGGCAGTAGAGAATGGGGCGACGCACTTCACTCACTGGTTCCAGCCGATGACAGGCATAACCGCCGAAAAACATGACAGCTTCATCGAAGTGTCCCCTGACGGCGGCGTAATCATGGACTTCTCGGGCAAGGAACTGATCAAGGGTGAACCGGACGCCTCATCTTTTCCTTCAGGGGGACTGAGAGCTACATTCGAGGCCCGCGGATATACAGCATGGGATCCGACTTCCTATGCATTCATCAAGGGCAAGACGCTCCATATTCCGACAGCTTTCTGTTCATACAAGGGAGAAGCTCTGGACAAAAAGACACCTCTTCTGCGCTCTATGGATGCGCTGAACAGGGAGGCTCTGAGAGTGTTCCGCGCTCTTGGCGACAATGACGTCAAGAGAGTCAGCGCAGTGGTAGGCGCAGAGCAGGAATACTTCCTCATTCCGGAAGAACTGTATGAGAAACGCATGGACATCAAGTATGCCGGAAGAACTCTTTTCGGAGCAGAGGCACCGAAGGGACAGGAGCTGGACGACCATTATTTCGGAACCATCAAACCGGGCGTTGCTGCATTCATGGAGGATCTCAATGAGACTCTGTGGAAACTTGGCATTGCTGCCAAGACAGAGCACAACGAAGTTGCTCCTTCTCAGCACGAGCTCGCATGCATCTATACCACAGTGAACGTGGCAACAGACCAGAACCAGCTCGTCATGGAAGTGATGAAAGAGACAGCCCGCAGACACGGAATGATGTGCCTGCTCCATGAGAAGCCGTTTGCAGGAGTGAACGGAAGCGGCAAGCATAACAACTGGTCCCTCACCACTGATACGGGACGCAACCTCATGTCACCCGGCAGCAAACCTCATACGAACAGTACGTTCCTTCTTTTCCTGTGCGCAGTCATAAAAGCGGTAGATGATTATCAGGATCTCCTGAGACTTTCCGTGGCATCTGCGAGCAACGATCACCGTCTCGGAGCCAACGAAGCTCCTCCGGCAGTCATCTCCATGTTCCTGGGCGATGAGCTCACAGCTGTTCTTGATTCCATCGAGAAGGGCGTACCCTATGACGCGACATATGCAGAAGAGATGAACTTCGGATCCGAAGTGATCCCGGAGATCAGGAAAGACCACACAGACCGCAACAGGACATCCCCGTTCGCGTTCACAGGAAACAAATTCGAGTTCCGTATGGTCGGCTCCTCTGCCAGCATCGCAGCTCCCAACATCATGCTGAACAGCGCTGTTGCTGAATCCCTGAGGATCTTCGCAGATGAACTCGAAGGCGCAGAAGATGTTGAAAAGACAGTTATGGAACTGGTCCGCAAGACATACACCGAGCACAAGAGGATAGTATTCAACGGAAATGGGTACGACGACGAGTGGATCGCAGAAGCGGAAAAGAGAGGACTCCTCAATGACCGCACCACACCTGACTGCCTGCCGAGAGTAATGGACGAGAAGAATGTCACCATGCTGACGAACCTCGGAGTATATACAGCAACTGAGCTCGCATCCCGCTGCATGATCATGCTTGAGAACTACTGCAAGGAAGTGCGCATCGAAGCCAAGACAATGGCGAGGATGGCTGTAGCCCTAATAGCACCGGCAGTGGAAAAGTATGCCTCAGTGCTTGCAGAGCGCGCAAACGGCAAGAAGACCCTCGGTTCCGATATGCCATGCAAATACGAGGAGAGACTGGTCAAGAAACTGTCCGCCCTTACGGATGAGATCCTTGAGGATACGGATGCCCTGAAGGCAGTCCTGGACGGAGAGACCGGTGAGGATTGGGCATCGATCTCCGAAGACGTGCGCGACCGCCTTATCCCGGCGATGGATGCGCTGCGCAGTGACTGCGATGAAGCTGAGAGATGGACAGCCAAAGAGTATTGGCCGATGCCGACATACGGCGAACTGATGTTCGGAACAAAATAATATTTCAACTGTTTTTCCGCATTGATCTGCAAAAAGGAGAACGATCATGAGCAAGGACAAGGCTTTCAGTTACAACCCGACACCGTACAGATTCGTGGCAAAATACCGCGACGGATCCTGGGATGAGGGAGGTCTCACAGAAGACGCCAACATAGTTCTCAACGAGAGCGCTTGTGTCCTCCAGTACGCTCAGAACGTATTTGAAGGCCTTAAGGCGAGAAGGACCGCAGACGGAAGGATTGTGATCTTCCGTCCTGACATGAATATCGCGAGGATGAAGGAGTCCTGCAGAAGGATGTACATGCCTGCATTCCCAGATGACAGATTCATGGAAGCGATAAAGGACGTCGTCCGCGCCAACAAGGAAATGATCCCAGAGTACGGGACCGGTGGAGCGCTGTACATCCGTCCGTTCATGATAGGGACGGATCCGGTGCTCGGAGTCAAGCCTGCCACAGAGTTCGAGTTCCGCATCTTCGTATCTCCCGTCGGTGCTTATTTCGACAGGATGATAAAGCTGAGGGTGTGCGACTACGACAGGGCTGCTCCGAACGGGACCGGAAAGATTAAGGCAGGGCTGAACTACGCGATGAGCCTTTTCCCGATAGCGGAAGCACATGAGCTCGGCTATGACGAGAACCTTTATCTGGATGCCGCCACCAGGACATATGTCGAGGAGACAGGCGGAGCGAACATATTCTTCATCACTGAAGACGGAAAGCTCGTAACACCAAGATCCGAAACGATACTCCCGTCCATAACAAGGAATTCCATCCTGAAAGTCGCTGAGATGTATGGTATTCCTGCTGAGGAGAGAAGGATAGCGTTCAGCGAAGTGGGCGGATTCAAGGAGTGCGGACTTTGCGGTACAGCCGCGGTGATCTCACCTGTTGAGAGCATCGATGATCACGGAACGGTGTACACATATTTCAAGGGTGAGACATTTGAAGGATCAAAGGCCATGCAACTTAAGAAGATCCTGACGGGGATCATGGAGGGAGACATCCCGGGTCCTGAAGGATGGGTCTGCGAAGTTGAATAATATTGAATATAGGAGAAGATAGATAATGAGAACCTGTGCCGTTGTTGGAGTCAACTGGGGAGACGAAGGTAAGGGCAGGATGGTGGACCTCCTCACAGAGGACTACGATGTGGTAGTCCGTTACCAGGGCGGCGGAAACGCCGGCCATACTGTGGTGAACGAAAAAGGCAAATTTGCCCTTCATCTGCTTCCGTCCGGCGTGTTCCGTGACGGAGTGATAAATGTACTCGGAAACGGTGTTGCACTGGATCCGGAAAACCTCTGGAAGGAGATGGAGGAGCTGAGGTCCAAAGGAGTCGAGATAACTCCTGAGAATCTGAAGATAAGCGACAGGGCTTCTCTTCTGTTTCCGTGGCACAGGAAGATGGACGAGCTGGAGGAGAACCGCCTCGGCGACCAGCAGTACGGTTCCACAAAGCAGGGCATCGCGCCCTTCTATTCAGATAAATATCAAAAGAAAACTATACTGGCCGGCGAACTGCTGTACCCGGAAAGACTGAAGGAGCATCTGCGCGGGATAACCGAGTGGAAGAACCTCACCCTTCAGGGAGTGTACGGAGCAGAGCCGTACGGCCTCGAACAGATAGAGGAATGGGTCGATCTGTACGGAGGAGCGATCCGTCCTTTTCTGTGTGATACGGGAGAATTCCTGAAGGACGAATGGGAGAAAGGAAAGAGGATCCTCTTTGAAGCCCAGCTTGGCGCGCTGAGGGATCTGGACTACGGTATCTATCCGTTCACCACTTCGTCCAACACCACAGCTTCCTATGCCCCGATAGGGTCAGGATGTCCATCCCTTCCCGTGGAGAAAGTTGTTGGGGTCGTGAAGGCATATTCCACATGCGTCGGCGAAGGCCCGTTCGTTACTGAGATGAGCGGCAAGGAAGCGGATGATCTGAGGGAGTACGGCGCTGAGTACGGCGCGAAGACCGGCAGGGCGCGCCGCGTGGGACCGCTTGATCTGGTAGCGACCAGATACGGCGCCGAAGTACAGAACACCACAGAGATAGCGCTCACGAAGCTGGACATCCTCAGTTATATGGACCGCATTCCGGTGTGCACCGCATACCTGGTAGACGGGGAGAAAACAGAAAAGTTCCCGTTCCCGGATTCTCTGGACAGCGCGAAACCGTGCTACGAGTATCTGGACGGATGGAAATGCGACATCTCCGGCGTTCGCAGATGGGAGGATCTCCCGGCACAGGCTCAGGATTACGTGAGATTTATAGAAGACAAGGTCAAATGTCCGGTGACCTACATATCCGTGGGACCGGAAAGAGACAGTATTATACGCAGAGGTGAAAGCGATGTTTGATGCGGAAAAAGTGAAAGACAGCTGTGTTCAGTGGATCCGCGATTTCTTTGAGGAGAACGGAAAGGGCTGCAACGCTGTAGTTGGTATCTCTGGAGGGAAGGACAGCTCCGTAGTGGCTGCTCTATGTGTTGAAGCACTAGGAAAGGACAGGGTGATAGGCGTCCTGATGCCCAACGGCCAGCAGCACGACATAGACGTGTCCGAGGAACTGGTGGAGCATCTAGGTATCCGCAATTACGTGGTGAACATCCATGATGCAGTGGAGGGAGTAAAAAGCGCGATCCCGTTCGAGCTTTCCGAGCAGAGCAGGGTGAATCTGCCCGCCAGGATACGCATGGCGACGCTGTATGCAGTGTCACAGAGCAACAACGGAAGAGTCGCAAATACCTGCAATCTCTCTGAGGACTGGGTGGGATACGCCACACGCTACGGTGACGGTGCAGGGGATTTCAGCCCTCTGTCCCACCTGACAGTACAGGAAGTGAAGGCAATAGGCAGATGCATCGGGCTCCCGGAGATCTTCGTGGAGAAGGTCCCGGAGGACGGACTCAGCGGAAAGACAGACGAGGACAACCTCGGATTCACATATAAGGAACTGGACAGATATATACGCGAAGGCGTCATAGAGGATCAGGATACCAAGGCGAGGATAGACAGGCTTCATGAGCTGAATCTATTCAAGCTGAAACTTATGCCGGCATTCGACCCGCAGCTGCCCCGCATGGGAGGCGAAGAGAGATGACGGACCGCTATGAATCGCCTTTGTGCACCCGGTACGCGTCCGGGGAAATGATCTCGCTGTTCTCGCCGGATACCCGATACAGGACCTGGCGCGAACTCTGGGTCGCCCTGGCAAGAGCGGAGAGCAGGCTCGGCCTCCCGATAACACAGGAGCAGGTGGATGAGCTAGCCCGCAATACCGGACACATAGATTACGAGTGTGTACGTGAAAGAGAAGAAAAAGTGCGGCACGATGTTATGGCGCACCTTTTTGCGTTTGGTAAGGATGCACCGTCTGCCGCAGGCATAATACATCTTGGTGCGACAAGCTGCTATGTTACTGACAATACAGACCTTATCCTGTACCGCAAGGCGCTGGAGATGGTAAAGGAAAAGATCCTCGATGAGCTTGCAAACCTCTCCGAGTTCGCGGAAAAGTACAAGAGCGTCCCGACTCTCGGGTATACCCATTACCAGCCTGCACAGCTGGTGACGGTGGGGAAGAGAGCGACACTGTGGATGCAGGATTTCCTCATGGACGTCAGTGAGATAGACGACGTCATCAGGAGCATCAAGTTTCTCGGGTGCAGGGGCACCACGGGAACGGAAGCCAGTTTCATGGATCTCTTTGACGGGGATGAACAGAAGATAGACGAGATGAACCGCATGATAGCGTCCGAGTTCGGGTTCGATGAATGCTTTGACGTGTGCGGACAGACATATCCCAGAAAACTGGACAGCAGGATAATGAGCGCGCTGTCCTCTGTGGCCCAGAGCTGCTACAGGATGGCAGATGATATCCGCCTGCTGCAGCACGACCGTCAGATAGAAGAGCCTTTTGAGGACGACCAGGTGGGATCCTCCGCCATGGCTTACAAGAGGAACCCGATGAGATGCGAGAGGATATGCTCTCTGTCCAGATACCTGATGGTGGACAGCCTGAACGCTCCTCTGACAGCATCTTCGCAGTGGCTGGAGCGCACGCTGGATGATTCCGCAAACAGGAGGATCTCCGTACCTGAAGGTTTCCTCTGCGCTGACGCAGTGCTGCGCCTGATCCAGAACGTGACATGCGGTCTGAGGGTGAATGAAAAGATAATAGAGAGATCCGTAAGGGAATATCTCCCGTTCATAGCAACTGAGGATCTCATGATGGAGGCAGTCAAGAGAGGCGCGGACAGGCAGAAAGTCCATGAGCGCATCCGTGTATGCTCCATGAAGGCTACAGAGAAGATGAAGAACGGCGAGGCAGGAGATCTCATGAAGCTCCTGTCCGAAGAGAAGGAGATAGGGATGTCGCTGGACGAACTGGAGGACGTCCTGTCACCTGAGAGATATATTGGGCGGTGCCCGGAGCAGGTGGACCGCTTCCTGGAAAAAGTAAGGCCTCTTCTTGAAGGGCACACATGTGCAAGCCCTGACATCAATGTCTGAGGAAGGTATAAAACTGATGGATAAGATTCTTGTGCTGGATTTCGGCGGGCAGTACAGCCAGCTGATAGCGAGGAAAGTTAGGGAACTGAACGTATATGCGGAGATCCGCTCCTGCAGGACGACAGGGATCCCGGAAGTCCTGAGCGAAGGGTACAAGGGAATGATCTTTTCGGGCGGACCTGACAGCGTATACGCGGAAGGTTCCCCGACAACGGACGCAGGTATGCTGGATATAGGTATCCCGGTCCTCGGGATATGCTACGGAGCCCAGCTCATAGCGCATCTGTCCGGCGGGAAGGTCTCACCGGCATACGACGGAGGAGAATACGGCAGAACAGCAGTCGTGGCGGACGGAAGCGAGCTTTTTGAAGGAGTGCCAAAAAAGAGCATCTGCTGGATGAGCCACACAGACTTCATATCGGAAGTGCCTCACGGTGTCCGCACCACAGCATGTACGGACAAGTGCCCGTGCGCTGCATTCGCGGACAG
The DNA here is from genome assembly GCA_017432285.1 of Oscillospiraceae bacterium. GTDB lineage: Bacteria > Bacillota > Clostridia > Oscillospirales > Ruminococcaceae > RUG11783. The sequence goes on from JAFRJM010000012.1 coordinate 13,224, forward strand.
CGAACGGAAGATATACGGCCTTCAGTTCCATCCCGAAGTGACACACACGGAATACGGACAGGTGATACTCTCCAATTTTGTGCACGGCATCTGCGGATGCGACAGCTCCTGGAAGATGGAGGACCACCTCAAGTCTACTGTCGCGAGATACAGTGAGGAGCTTGCGGGAAAGAAAGTCCTTCTTGGACTGTCCGGAGGAGTGGATTCCTCTGTAGTGGCGGCGCTGCTGCACAGAGCGGCGGGAGAGAATCTGTACTGCGTGTTCGTGGATCACGGTCTGCTGAGGAAGAACGAGAGAGAACTTGTTGAAAAAGCCTTCAGACCGAGGCTGGGAGACCATCTCATAGTGGCAGATGCCAGAGCCAGATTCCTTGGGAAACTGCAGGGCGTGAGGGATCCAGAGACGAAGAGAAAGATAATAGGCGAGCAGTTCATTCGCATATTTGAGGATGAAGCCCGCAGGATAGGGCATCTGGATGTGCTTGCCCAGGGAACTATATATCCCGACGTGATTGAGAGCGGTAAAGGTGACTCCGCTGTGATAAAGAGCCACCATAACGTAGGCGGCCTGCCGAAGGATATCGGATTCACATCGATAGCTGAACCGCTTAGAGACCTCTTCAAGGATGAGGTCCGTGCGGTAGGAGAGTTGCTGGGGCTGCCGAAGGAACTTGTGTGGAGACAGCCTTTCCCGGGTCCGGGGCTCGCAGTGCGGGTCATCGGGGAGATCACGGAAGAGAAACTGGATCTGCTCAGGGATGCAGACGCGATATTCCGTGAGGAAGTGGACAAGCTGGAGAGCAGACCGAGCCAGTATTTCGCGGTCCTCACCGATACGGAGAGCGTCGGTGTAAAGGGAGACGCAAGGGCATACGGATACACTGTTGCGCTGAGAGCTGTAGGAACTGATGATTTCATGACGGCAGACTGGTTCAGGCTCCCATATGAGACGCTGGAAACTGCCAGCGGCAGGATAACTGCAGAGATACCGAGCGTAACAAGAGTTGTTTACGATATCTCATCCAAACCTCCGGCGACGGTGGAATGGGAATGAATAAAACTGAAAGGAACATGGGAACATGTGCGGAATAGTCGGATTTACCGGAGCGCAGCAGGCAGCGCCTGTGCTGCTGAACGGACTTCAGAAACTTGAATACAGGGGGTATGACTCCGCAGGAATAGCTGTCCTGGACGGAAGCACCATAACCGTGCGCAAGACATCCGGGAAGATATCCAATCTTGTTGAGAAGACAGACGGAGGAAAGAACTGCCGCGGCACAACAGGCATAGGACATACGCGCTGGGCTACGCACGGAGCTCCCACTGACATAAACGCTCACCCTCATATAAGCAACAACGGCAAGTACGCCGTGGTGCACAACGGCATCATCGAGAACTATCTCGAACTTCGTGAGGAGCTCATCAAGAAGGGCTTCTACTTCGAGAGCGAGACTGATACCGAAGTCATCGTTCATCTCCTTGAGATGTACGACGACGGTGATGCAAAAAAGGCTGTCCTGAAGACAGCCAGCAAACTGAGAGGTTCATATGCGCTTGGAGTACTGTGCTCCGATGAGCCGAGGACCATTTACGCACTGAGAGAATCCAGTCCTCTCATTCTGGGCATAGGGGCGGGAGAGAACTACTTCGCATCCGACGTGACCGCCATCGTGACCTACACAAAGAATGCAATATATCTGGAAGACGGCGAGTTCGCAAGGATCACACCAGATCAGGTGGAAGTCTTCGATCCTTCCGGACATACGGTCCAGAAGAAGATAAGCAGGATATCCTGGGACATCCAGGCTGCGGAAAAAGGCGGCTTCGAGCATTTCATGTTAAAGGAGATCTTCGAGCAGCCAAGAGCCGTTAAATCCGCGATCGAGCCGAGGATCCGGGACGGAAACGTCGTGCTGGATGAGTTCGATGTCTCGGCGAGATACCTGCAGGGAATCAAGAAGATAATAATCACCGCATGCGGATCCGCATACTATGCGGGATGCGCGTCCAAGTACGCGATAGAGCACCTGTGCGGCATACCGGTGGAGACCGAGCTCGCGAGCGAGTTCAGGTACAGCGATCCTCTGGTGGACAAGCACACTCTCGTCATAGTGATCTCACAGTCCGGCGAGACGGCTGACACCATCGCCGCCCTCAAGGAAGGCAGGAGCAGAGGAGCCAAGGTCCTGGCTATAGTCAACGTAGTGGGAAGCACAGTTGCCAAAATGGCGGACTGGGTCCTGTACACATGGGCAGGTCCGGAGATCGCGGTCGCGACAACAAAGGGATATACGACGCAGGTCGCAGTGCTGTTCCTGTTTGCGCTTTATACAGCGAAGAAGTTGGGACGCATCACGGATGAGAGATACGCATCGCTTATCCGCTCCCTTACGAGTCTTCCCAGAAGAGTACAGCAGGCGCTGGACATGAACCCGTCCATCCCGGCGCTGGCAAAGGAGTACCACAGTTTCAAGTCGCTGTTCTTCATAGGGAGAAACACAGACTACGCGGCAGCGCTGGAGGGAGCCCTGAAGATGAAGGAGATCTCCTACATCCATGCGGAATGCTATGCGGCCGGAGAGCTGAAGCACGGCACGATAGCCCTCATAGAAGAGCATCAGCCGGTAGTAGCGCTGTGCTGCAACAAGGATATCGCCGATAAGACGGCAAGCAACATCGTGGAGGTCAAGGCGCGCGGCGCCGAGATAATCGCTGTGGCGTTCAGAGGGGATCAGAGGATACTGTCCCTGGCGGACCACGTCATCTCCATTCCGAAGATAGAAACGATGTTCTCACCGCTTGTGGAGATAGTCCCGATGCAGCTCCTGGCATATTATTTCGCCAAAGAGAACGGCTGTGACATAGATAAGCCGAAGAACCTTGCTAAATCCGTAACAGTAGAGTGAATACAGAGAGGTACCGATGATGACTAAGTATATTTTTGTTACCGGAGGAGTCGTATCCGGACTGGGGAAAGGAATAACCGCAGCTTCCCTCGGAAGACTGCTGAAGGCGCGCGGTCTGAAAGTCGCGTCCCAGAAACTGGACCCCTACATCAACGTGGACCCGGGCACGATGAGCCCGTACCAGCACGGTGAAGTCTACGTAACGGAAGACGGAGCCGAGACAGACCTGGACCTCGGCCACTATGAGCGCTTCATAGATGAAGACCTCAACAAGTATTCCAACCTCACTACAGGAAAGGTGTACTGGAACGTGCTGAACAAGGAGCGCAGAGGCGAATACCTCGGTTCCACAGTGCAGGTCATCCCTCACGTAACGGATGAGATAAAGGAATTCGTATACAACGTGGGAAAGAAGTCCAATGCGGACGTGGTAATCACCGAGATAGGAGGCACAATCGGAGACATCGAGTCCCAGCCTTTCATCGAGGCGGTGCGCCAGATATCGCTTGAAGTCGGCAGGGAGAACAGTCTGTTCATACATGTCACTCTTGTCCCGTTCCTCAGCGGCTCCGATGAACACAAGACCAAACCAACCCAGCACTCCGTCAAGGAACTGCAGGGACTTGGCATAAACCCCAACATCATAGTCCTCCGCTGCGACGAGCCTCTTGAACCGGAGATCTTCCGCAAGGTAGCTCTGTTCTGCAACGTAAAGCAGGACTGTGTAATAGAAAACATCACACTGCCCACCCTGTACGAAGCGCCTCTCATGCTGGAGAGATCCCACTTCTCAGGCATCGTTTGCAGGGAGCTCGGTATGGAAACTCCTGAACCGGATCTCGCTGAATGGAAGGAGATGGTCCGCAAAGAGAACATAGAAGACCTGCCTGTTGTGGAGATTGGTCTGGTAGGGAAATATGTTGCCCTGCATGACGCATATCTCTCCGTTGCAGAAGCGCTCAGGCATGCCGGATATGCGCAGGGACTGAGAGTGCATATAAACTGGATAGATTCCGAGAAGATCACCCCTGAGACTGCGGATGAGATCCTTTCCGGGCAGGACGGCATCATAGTACCGGGCGGATTCGGAAAGAGAGGAATAGAGGGAATGATAATCTCCGCCGAGTATGCGAGAACACACAGGACCCCTTATTTCGGTATATGCCTCGGCATGCAGGTCGCGGTGATAGAGTATGCGCGCAATGTCTGCGGACTTGAAGGCGCCAACTCGGGCGAATTCGATGATGACAGCAGATACAAGGTGATCGACTTCATGCCCGGCCAGAGCGACGAGATAGACAAGGGAGGCACGCTGAGACTCGGATCCTATCCGTGCGTGATAAAGGAAGGCTCCAAGATGGAGAGCTGCTACGGGAAGAGAGAGATCAGCGAGCGCCACCGCCACCGCTATGAATTCATGAACGAATACAGAGAGATCATGGAGGAGAACGGACTCACACTGAGCGGCATCTCCCCGGACGGGACACTTGTTGAGACAGTGGAACTCACGGATTACCCGTTCTTTGTTGGAGTGCAGTATCACCCTGAGTTCAAAAGCAGACCCAACAAGCCGCATCCTCTGTTCATGGGATTCATCGAAGCTGCAGGAAAATACGAGAGATAACGACAGACGCACAAATACCATTGGAGGTACAAAAAATGAAACCGTTACCGAGATACGTTCCGATAGATTATTCGAAGTATGCTCCGGATGTCAAAGATCCTGAGGTGAAGTACGGACTTCCGAAAGAGGTGGTGTACTGCAAAGAATGTGTCATGAGCAACCAGAAACCGAACTCATGCCAGGAATTTGAGCATACGAAAGACTCTGTCAAGGAGAGCATGCACATTGCTGATGACGGTGTCTGTGACGCCTGTCTTGCCAACAGACACAAGAGAGACGGAAACATCGACTGGGCACAGAGGGAGCAGGAGCTCATAGAACTCTGCAACAGATACAGAAGGACAGACGGAAAGTACGACTGCCTTGTCCCCGGAAGCGGCGGCAAGGACAGCTTCTATGCCAGCCATATGCTGAAGTACAAATACGGAATGCATCCGCTCACCGTGACATGGGCTCCGCACATCTATACTGACTGGGGCTGGAAGAACTTCCAGGCATGGATCCATGCCGGATTCGACAACTATCTCTGCACACCGAACGGCCAGACACACCGTCTGCTGACAAGGCTTGCAACAGAGAACCTGTTCCACCCGTTCCAGCCGTTCATCCTTGGGCAGAAACAGCTTGCTCCCAAGATGGCTGCCATGTTCGATATCCCGCTCGTGTTCTACGGCGAGAATGAGGCTGAATACGGAAACCCGATCGCGGACAACGAGACGTCCCTCAGAGACAGCAGATTCTACGCCACCAACGGAAAGAGCAAGATCTTCCTCGGCGGAGTATCCGTGCAGGAGCTCGAGGACGAGTTCGATGTGGATCCCGCAGACCTCGCGATCTATCTGCCTCCTACGGAAGAAGAGCTCGAGAGCCACAAGGTCGAGGTGCATTACCTCGGATACTATCTGAAGTGGCACCCGCAGGGAGCATACTACTACAGCGTTGAGAACGGTGGGTTCATCCCGAGCCCCGAAAGGACTGTGGGAACATACTCCAAATACAATTCCATCGACGACAAGATCGATGACTTCTTCTACTACACGACATGGATCAAGTTCGGCATAGGAAGAGCCACATACGATGCCGCACAGGAGATCCGCAACGACGAGATAACAAGGGAAGAGGGAGTCGCGCTCGTAAAGAAATACGACGGCGAATTCCCGAAGCGCTTCTCTGAAGAGATTTTCCAGTATCTGTCTCTCGACCCGAAACATTTCTCCGAGAAGACGAGAAGCTGTTTCGAAGAGCCGATGATGGATCTCGATTACTTCACGAACCTTACCGACAGGTTCCGTTCACCGCACCTCTGGATCTACGAGAACGGAGAGTGGAGGCTGCGCCACGAGGTCAAATAACATGCCAAAGATCCGACTTATTTCCAGACTTGATGTCAAGGACGAGAATCTGGTGAAGGGGATACAGCTGGAGGGACTGAGAAAACTCGGGAACCCCAACCTCTACGCCAAGGATTATTACGAGGACGGGATCGATGAGATCCTGTACCTGGATATCGTCGCGAGTCTGTACAACAGAAACAACCTGTCCGATATCGTGGAGAGGACTACGGAGAACGTGTTCATCCCGATAACTGTGGCGGGAGGCATACGCAGCCTCGACAACGTCCACAAGATACTGCAGACAGGGGCGGATAAGGTCGCGATAAACACGGCTGCCATCAAGCGACCGGAAATAATCACCGAAGTCGCTGAAGCGTACGGAAGCCAGTGCATGGTCCTGAGCATAGAGGCCAAGAAGACTCCGGGCGGCAACTACGAGTGCTATTACGACAACGGCCGCGAGCACAGCGGATTTGACGCGATAGAGTGGGCAAAGCGCGGAGAGGAGCTCGGAGCAGGAGAGATCCTGCTCACCTCTGTGGACAGGGACGGCCTTATGCGCGGGATGGATCAGGATATAATCCGCCAGATATGCTCCGAAGTACGCATACCCGTTATATGCGCGGGCGGAGCAGACAGCGCTGAAGAGATAGCTAAAGCGGCCTTCAACGGTGCGTCCGCAGTGGCTATCGGCGCGCTGCTGCACTACAAAAAGAAGACAGTCCATGAGCTGAAGGAAGAGCTCACTGCTCTCGGTGTGGAGGTGCGGAGATGAAAGTGATAATCATAGACTACGGCCTCTCAAATCTCCTCAGCGTGAAAAGGGCAGTGGAATACTGCGGATTTGATGCAGAGATCTCATATGACCCTGAAGTCATCGGAAATGCGGAATGCCTTATCCTCCCGGGAGTCGGAGCTTTCTCAAAGGGAATGGAACAGCTGAAGTCTCTTGGTCTGGACACGCTCATCCGTGAACATGTTGATGCCGGCAAACCGTTCCTGGGCATCTGCCTCGGTATGCAGATGATGTTCTCCTCCAGCGAAGAGGGAGGGATACACGCCGGCCTGGATATAATACCGGGAACAGTGGAGAAGATACCCGATATCACTACAGACGGTGAGCCTCTGAGGGTGCCTCATGTATCATGGCAGAAGGTGTCCTTTGACAGATATCCGGATCACCCGCTGTTCAGCGGAATTGAGTCCGGAAGCGAATTCTATTTCGTGCACTCCTATGAAGGGAAGCCTTCGGATACAAAGATGCTGCTGGCATCCTGCGTTTACGGAGGAAGGGATGTCACGGCGATAGTTTCCAACGCAAAAGGAAACGCCATAGGCTGTCAGTTCCACCCTGAGAAGAGCGGTCACGCCGGCCTGGCGCTCCTAAAGAATTTTCTTACGCGCAACACTGCCTGAATAAGGCAGGATAAAGATACCTGAATTTGCGAAGCGATTCGCAATAACTACTCTCTAAGGGCAGAAACACCCATGACATCGTCATGGGTGTTTCTGTATCTGTATATAAGATTTTTAATGGAACATGCCCCATAAAATGGGACTTATGAACAGAAGATATCCGAGTAGGGACCAGAACAGGAATCCTTTTGTAAGGAAAACTGCTATGAATTCACGGATAAGGGCGGACGGCCAGAAATATATAGCCACTTTCGCTCCTATACCGGTGCACTTGAAACCCATCTCACGGGCATATTTAAGGCATCTGTATATGTGATAGTTGCTGGAGACGAGCGCTGTCTTTTTTCTGCCGTCTCTGGAATCTATGATCTCCTTAGAGAACAGGAGATTCTCCTTTGTCGTTGTGGAGCGGTCCTCCAGTATTATGCTGTCATCCGGAATGCCGTTCTCAACGAGATAGTTCTTCATTGCCTGCGCTTCGCTGAGCTTCTCGTCTTCGCCCTGACCTCCGCTTGGGATGATGATGGGCTTGACCTTGCATTTGTTGTATATCTCAATGGCCTTGTCCACTCTGTTGGAGAGGAGCTTGGTCATCTTCTCCCCGTTAATAAGTCCGCATCCGTGGATGATTATATAATCGAAGTTCATCCGGTGTGGCATTATCTGTATGAAGATGCAGTACAGGACGAAGCACGTCACCAGAGCGCTGAAGTAGAACACAGACATAGCCAACAGTACGACCCAGCGGTCCATCTTGCCGATATCCACAATACCGGACAGATTGAACACATACACTATGGTTGCGATCTCACCTATGCCTATACCTATTCCCATGAGCAGGGACAGCAGGTGCGCAATGCTGACAGATTCCCTCCGTATCATCTGGATGCCGTTGGCGATGAGCAGGGCAGGGATGAGAAAGATAATGATCATTGCCAGCAGGAAACATCCCAGAAGGAAGTATGCATGCGCATCATCTTTCAGGAATCCGGAAAAAAACAGCATCGAAACACCAAGAGTAAACAGAAGAAGGATGCTGTTGAAATATCTCTGCGGTTTCCAGACAGTGAAACCGATAGTAAGAATCCAGAAAAAAGCGAATACAGGCCCGAGGAGCTGAAGATTCTCAATTATTCTGTCCATTAATAATTATCCTTTTTAATATTTATTTGATGATTCCCTGATCATCAGACTAGTAAGCATATCATATTGAGCGAGTCAGGTGTGTCAGGATCCGCATAACCTGAATCCCTGAAACCATGTTTCTCATACAGGCGAATAGCGGCAGTGTCCTCTTTTTTGACGCACACCTCAACGTGATCGAAATGGCCTTCTTCGCGAAGCTCATCCAGTATGAGTGTGAGAGCCTGGGAGCCGTACCCCTTGCCCTGATACCGTTGATCGATCATGAACTGCTGGAGATCGTATCCGAGCGGTTCCTCAGTGAACTCCCTGACCAGTGCGGCGCCGATGACTGTGCCGTCATTTTCTATGGCATATACCCGGCCGCCACAGTTCCTGTACACGTATCCGCGTGCAAGAATGCCCACAGCAGGAGCAAGGAAGCCCTTCTGACTGTCCTTGACGGACAGGGAAGCGACTTCCATCCAGTTGGCCTCAGTAACTTCTGCGAGTCTGATCATACCGTTTGTCTGTACTCCATAGGGGTGAACCTGATCCCGTTCATGGACTGCTCAGTGTCAGTTTCGACGAAACCGAGCTTCTTATAGAAGGGAAGACCATAGGGCGCAGAGTTAAGGGTGATGTTTTCCCCTGGGAAGTCACGCAGCAGATATCTGAACAGTTTCGTCCCTATGCCGCGCCTCTGATATTTTTTGTCAACAAAGAAGAAGCAGATGTGATTCGTGGTCTCACGGATGGTGAGAATACCAGCTAGTTCCCCGTCTGCGAACGCACCGTAATATCTGAGATTGGCCAGGTATTCCTCGTTTTTAAGGGTAAGGCGGAATTCTTCCACCCCCTCTGGCGGATAGTCCGGTGCTTCAAACTCAAGAAAGACTTTCCAGGCCAGTTCGTGAGCATCTTCAATCTCGCTCTCTTCTAGAGGGCGTATCGTGAGCTCAAGAAGCAGATCTTTATCGTTTGTTGGATGTTTTTCCATTTAAACCTCTTTGCTTAACTCTTCGAGCAGTATCCTTCCTTCGGAATGATAGTCAGATACAAGCTCGGTCTCTGCCTTGAAGACCATGGAATATCTGTGTTCACGGTCGTAAGGTTTCCATTCCGGCATTGAACGCCCTGTGGGATCGTTGCTGTTATATGCGTATGCTGCCCACGCGGATCCGCATGTATCTGAACATGAGTAGGCGGCAGCTTTGTTGGCAGCTGTATAAAGATACGGAGCCAGCTCGGCATTGTCAAAGAAGAACGGGACATCCGTTCCGTGAACAGCCTTCTGATACGGATCAGGGCTCTCGAAAGCGAAGACAGCGTTGTACAGCGGGGCTGCATCTTTGCCTTCCCTTACTTCGAGGTAATGGCTGAGAGCGGTGATGTATCTTCTGTCGTTTATGAAAGCGATGTACTTGTCAAATGCGGTGGCATCATGATCGAGCATATCGGTATAGGTCTCTGCGATCTTTTTCGCCTGTTCCTCGGTGAAGCCAAGCTTTACAAAGAACGGAGGAAGGGTCTCGTCTGTTACTTCGAAGAGACCGGGATTGAACAGAGCCTGCATGGCGGTATCCTGTTTAGTGTAGCAGAAGATAAGCGGGATGTCTTTGCAGAACTCGGAACCTTCCGCACCGTCGAACGGATCATATTTTATTATCTCGCCGTCGAATTCTATCGGGAAATCGAGATAAGGGCCGTCGCCTCTCTCCGCATTGATCTCGCGCATGGCCTTGATGAGGTCCTCGGCAGGCATCTTCTGCAGATCATCGAGATTGTCCTTCGTAATGCCGAGGTGCTCAAGGAACGCTTCGGTGTCTTTCCTGCACGCTTCAGGAGACGATACTCTGAAACCGCTGCTCTGTATGATGGCTTTGTGGAAAAGCCCCTTTGCTGCAGGCATGCCCATAAGACGGGCGACCTTTCCGCCTCCGCCGGATTCTCCCCAGATGGTGACGTTGTCCGGATCTCCTCCGAACCAGTTGATGTTGTCACGGACCCACTCCAGCGCAGCGACCATATCAAGATCTCCGAGGTTCACGGTGTGAGAATACTTCTCCACTCCGAGATATGAGAGGTCCATATATCCGAACATGCTCAGACGGTGAGATACGCTCACGACGACTACATTGTTCTTTTTCGCCATATTGAATTCGTCCTGATGAGGGCATTCCGCTGTGCCGGATGTGTTTGCGCCTCCGTGAAGCCATACCATTACCGGAAGATGCTGTCCCTTTGTGAGTGAAGGGGTCCAAACGTTGAGCGCGCAGCAATCTTCGGACTGGGGACCTTTGCCCATCTCCATATTGCCCGTGAGGATCTCCTGGTTGGCAAGGTTGAAAGGCGAATTGGCTACCTCAGGTACCTCTGTCCTTGGGGTATCTGTCTGCCAGCACTTGAGGGCATACTGCTTCGCATCCACGATGACCGGACTTACATCCGGCTTCTGCGGAAGCATGAATCTCAGTTCTCCGACAGGCGGCTTCATGTATCTCACTCCGAGGAAGCGGTAAACGCCTTCAAAGTAATCTCCGCGGATCTTCCCGTATTTGGTAAGCGCAAGTACGTCTCTCATTTTTTCTCCTTTTTCGCAAAATCGGATCCTTTTTTCTTTTCAAAGACTATTATACATCGCTATATAGCAGGTAATACCTTTTTTCTTTAACAAAAAGCCGGATGGCAATCGTCCGGCGTGTCTGACAGTATTCAGAGGATAATGTCTGCGATCATAAGTCCCGGAGGAAGTGTAAGTATGCAAAAGTCTGATGACTCAGTTAAACCTGCTCCTGAGAAACAGGACACACCGAGTACACCTGAACCGGAACCGGAAACAGAGCCTGCTCCTTCACCGGCACCGGCGCCTAACAACCACGATTACGGCAGATACGCTCAGATCGGATTGTGGACGGTAGCAGCTATAGCCTGCGCAGTATTCATTTTCTGGCTGATCCTGAAGAGACACAGGAATAAATAATATAATTAATAAGGGCTGAACGGCATTGATGCCGCTCAGCTCTTTTCATATAGAAGTGCGATCTTCTTGCTGATGATGCACCCATATGTTACACTCAAATCAAGAAGATAATCAGTATATTCTGAGGTAGATAAATGAGTAATAGAAATAAGAGAATAACAGTTCTTCATTTCATTGCGATACTGTGCCTTGCACTTATGGTCAGCACTCTGTTTCCTGCAGACGTGTTTGCTGCTGAAAGCGCAGCTGTGGAGATCGTTCGTGTAGGCTATTACGAGAACGAGGTGTTCCAGGAAGGCGCTCAGGAAGGAGCGGTCAAGACCGGATACGCCTACGAGTATTATCAGAAGATATCGGAATACACCGGTTGGCGTTACGAATACGTCTATGGGGATTTCGGGGATCTGTATCAGATGCTCCTTGACGGGAAGATCGATCTTCTGGCGGGACTTGCCTGGAGAGAAGACCGCGCTGAGATACTGGGCTATCCGGACGCCGCTATGGGAAATGAGACATACAGCCTTGTCAAACACGATACCGACGATGATATCACGATAGATGTAAAGACCCTCAGCGGGCACAAGATCGGTATCCTTGACAGCGCCATGGTGGGAGTCCTCACTGAGTTTCTGAAGAACAATGGAGTCGAAGCGGAACTCGTGCTGTTCCGGGATTATGCTCCTCTCTTCGAAGCCTTCGACAGTCACGAAGTGGATGTTATCGCGGCGGAGGGTGACGGCGCATACGGAAGAGCGCATGCGGAGACGCTCTATTCTTTCGGAGCATCCAATTACTATCTGTGTGTAAGCAAGTCCAGAAAGGACCTGCTTGATGAACTCAACCTTGCTCAGACAGAACTTTCAATGGATGAGCCCAACTATATCAGCTTTCTGAGAAATAAGTTTTACCCGGTCAGTATTTCCAGCCGCGCCCTTTCCAAAGAAGAGAAGGAGTGGCTTGCGGATCACAGCGAGATCCGGATCGGATACCTCAAGAATTATCTGCCTTACAGCGACATGAACAATTCCGGAGAGGCCACAGGTCTTATTAAGGATCTGGTGCCCAGAATGCTGGAAGGACTTAACCTTACAAACTTAAAAATATCTTATATAGGATATAACAGCTCAGATGCGATGACTACCGCAATGGCAGCCGGAGAGGTGGATACCATATTCCCGGTCGGCGGCGGTACCTACTACGCTGAGGAGAACGGAATATTCCAGTCCAGCCCTGTTGTATCAGCGGCTACTGAGCTGGTGCACATGGGAGAGTTTACTGAAGATACGCTTAAGCATTTCGCTGTCAATGAAAACAACAGGATGCAGTACTTCTTTGTAAAGACGCACTATCCGGATGCGGAGATAACCTTCTATTCCTCTATTGACGAATGTCTTAAAGCTGTAAGCGAGAAGGAAGTTGGATGTACTACTCTGAACGGACTTCGTGCAAACGACATTCTGAGAAACAGCAAGTACAAAGGACTTTCACTGCTTCAGACTACTCACAATGATGACAGATGTTTCGGTGTGCAGATAGGAAACTCCGGTTTGCTGCGTATCCTCAACAGAGGCATCAACGTTTTGGGTGAGGATTATGCCCAAAACCTGGCTTTCCAGTATGCGGAAGAACTTTATACTTATTCTCTAGGTGACATGTTACGCAATAATATGGGCTTTTTCGGAAGCATAATTCTGGCAATCGCAGCCATGATCATCTGGTTCCTTATCCGTGACAGAAGACAGACCAGGAGGCAGATCCGTGATAAGGAGATTGCAAGGGTAGCTCTGGACAAAGCCAATGAGGAACTGGCAGAAAGCCAGCGCGCCAAGCAGCAGGAATTGGAAGACAGGCTTGCGCTTCAGCAGGAATTGCTGGAGCAGCAGGAGCGCAGGGAGCAGCAGGACAAGATGATCACCGCTCTTGCGTCGGACTACCGCTGTGTATATCATGTTGACCTTGACCACAATGACGCTGTCTGTTACCGTGGGGATCCCACAGATATGGAACAGACACCTGAAGGAGAACATTTCACGTATCTGGAGCGCTTCACCTGGTACGCAGAGAACTATGTGGATGAGAACTACAGGGAAGGGTTCATGCACTTTATCGATCCCAATCATGTCCGTGAAGCATTGGCAGAGGAAGATATCATCGGCTACAGGTATCTGGTGCACCGTGACGGGAAAGACTACTATGAGATGATCCGTATGGCGGGCGTGCGCCACGCGGAAGACAGGGATGACCATATCGTCCATGCAGTAGGGCTTGGACTTACAGTAATCGATTCCGAAATGAAAGAAACACTGTCACGCAATCAGGCGCTGGCAGAGGCACTGGCTGCCGCGGAACAGGCCAATAGAGCTAAGACAGCATTCCTGTCGAATATGAGCCATGAGATCCGTACACCTATGAATGCGATCATAGGTCTGGACAGCCTTGCTCTGCGGAACGAGTCACTGCCTGAAGATGCCAGAGAGAATTTGGAAAAGATCGGTGAAAGCGCGAGGCACCTTCTTGGACTTATAAACGATATTCTGGACATGAGCAGAATAGAATCAGGCCGTCTGACTCTCCGCAAAGAGGAATTCGCGTTCAGCGCGATGCTGGAGCAGATCAATACGATGGTAATGTCCCAGTGCTCAGAAAAGGGACTTACCTATGAGTGCCATCTTGTCGGAGGTGTCAGCGACTACTACATTGGCGATGACATGAAGCTCAAGCAGGTTCTCATCAATATCCTCAGCAACGCGATCAAGTTCACGGAAGCACCGGGGAATGTCACTATGACTGTCGAGCGTACCGCAGTATTCGAGGATAAATCTACTATCAGATTCAGCATCAAGGATACCGGTATAGGTATGGATAAATCCTTCATACCTAAAATCTTTGATGCGTTTACTCAGGAAGACAGCAGCCGTAGCAACAAGTACGGAAGCACCGGACTTGGAATGGCCATCACAAAGAACATTGTGGAACTCATGAACGGCACTATCTCCGTCGAGTCGGAAAAGGGAGTCGGCACCGAATTTACAGTGGTTGTCACTCTTACCAACTGTGACCATGTGGGATATGCCAACAGTTCAATAGATCCTAAAGATATGCGCATCCTTATCGTGGATGACGAAGAGATAGCAGCAGAGCACGCAAGGATCGTACTTGATGAAGTCGGCATAATGGCGGATACATGCCTCAGCGGAGAGGATGCTCTTCATATGCTGGAAGTCAGGCATGCAAAACATGAGCCTTATAATCTTGTTCTTCTCGACTGGAAGATGCCGGAGATGGACGGCATCGAAGTTGCAAAGGAAATCAGAAACCGTTATGACAGGGAGACAACGGTCATAATCCTTACATCCTTCAACTGGGATGAGATCATGGATGAAGCACTGCATGTCGGTGTGGACAGTTTCCTCGCGAAGCCTTTGTTTGCTTCCAATGTTATTGATGAGTTCGAGCGTATAGCGCGCAAGAACAATATGAGCCTGTACAAAGAGAAAAGAAGGGCAGATCTCAAAGGCAAACATATCCTTCTTGCGGAAGATATCTTCATCAATGCGGAGATAATGAAAGAGATCATAGGCATCAAAGAAGCAGAGATCGACCACGCGGAGAACGGAAGACTTGTGCTTGAGATGTTTGATAAGAGCGCACCGGGATATTACGATGCTATCCTCATGGACGTGAGGATGCCCGAGATGGACGGTCTTGAAGCTACTGAAGCTATCCGTGCCCTGGACAGACCGGATGCAAAGACCATACCGATCATCGCTTTGACGGCAAATGCTTTTGACGAGGACGTCCAGAGGTCTCTGCAGGTAGGCATGAACGCACACCTGACCAAACCGGTTGAACCGGAGCATTTGTATCAGACACTGGAAGAACTAATCTGGGAAAGAGAAGATAAAAAAGAACAGGAACGCTCTGATTCATAAGAGAGCATGTTATATGCCACATTGCACCATATTCTAAAATGTGTTGATCAGTGCGGTCGATTTTTACAAAAAAATAAGGCGGCATGACTGAGGTTATGCCGCTTTTTCTTGTGATAATAAGCTGTAAATGTTATTGTTATTATAGGGCTAATCTACGCTTACAGATTTGCTGAATCGTTTATGAAATAATGCTGAGGAACGGAAAGTACCATGAAAAAATCTTGGATCATAATTGTAAACGTGATCATCATGATTGCCATGCTGGCATTCGTGGTTCTTTATGCTAACTTGGATAACAAAAATACGACTCAAAGACAGATAGAGCATTTTGAAAACACCACGATAACTATGGAGCATGTCACTGAGAATTATCTTGAGGGTGAGCAGCGTATCTGTGACGTGTGGGCACAATATATCAACAATAATGATATGACTATCGAGGAAGCTATTTCCTTTATCAGGAATTCTCATGTGCTGGAGAACACCTCAGCGCATATAGTGTATTCTGATACTCTTGATGGTCTTTCCACTAGGGCTAGCTCCAACAACTATAGCGTTTCTTATCAGCGCGTCGGTCTTCTGAGTGATGTTAGCTGGATCAATGATATAGGGAAATCCATCAATATCTCCCGTGCCTATACGAACCCGGTAAATGGAGAACAGTCCTTAGCTTTCTGTAATAAAGTGATGCTTCGTGATCCGGAGACCAGAAAAACAAGAGAAGCGATATTGCTGCGCGTGATGCCAATCTCGGAACTGGGGCAGAAGTGGGTATTCCCGCAGGAAGTGTTCGAAAGTGCCGAGCTTTCTATGATCGACAATGACGGTGACTATATAATCAAAGGTCACTCATTTAAAAATTCAAGTTTCTTTGAATTTTACAGATCTTACAATTCCACAGATTCTGCTTCTGCGCAGGAACTATTTGGAAAGATCACTTCAACGACTGGCTCCTTCACAATGCTCAATTCCAAAGGTGAAGAGTGCATAGTCGCCCATACTCCGATCTCTGCGACCGAGGGATGGACACTTCTATGCTTCATGCCTATGAAGGATCTGAATGTAAAGAACCATAACTGGCAGCTGATAGGCTTTATATCAGCGGGACTGCTGGTCCTGTTCGTTTTTGACCTGTTAGCCATGCTTCATTTCAACAAGCAGCTCAAGGCGGCAGCCAAAGAAGCGGCATCCGCAAGCAGAGCGAAAACCGACTTCCTCTCAACAATGTCGCATGATATCCGTACTCCGATGAATGCTATCATCGGACTTACTGCGATCGCGGAAAACAATCTCGGAGATACTGAAGCGGTAGGAGATAACCTGCGTAAGATCACGCTGGCCAGCAACCACTTGCTTACTCTTATCAATGATATTCTGGATATATCTAAGGTAGAGAGCGGAAAACTGAATCTCAGCCCGCAGACCTTCTCTATAGTTGAGACTGTGGAAAATCTCGTGAACCTGTCTCAGCCTATGATCAAGGAGAAGAATATCGATTTCAATTTCCGTGTCGGCAGACTGGAGACTGAATATCTTTACGCAGACCAGCTTCGCCTGAATCAGATATATATAAACATTCTTTCCAACGCTATTAAGTATACAGAACCCGGTGGCCGTGTCAGTGTGGACCTGCGTGAAGAGGAAAGCGAGATACCGGGGTGCATGAGGCTGACTTACATAGTGGATGATACTGGCATCGGTATGAGTCCGGAGTTTATGGCTAACATGTATGAGCCGTTCTCACGTCAGACAGACAGCAGGGTTAACAGCGTTCAGGGAACGGGACTTGGACTTGCTATCACAAAGCAGATGGTCGATCTTATGGGAGGTACCATCGACTGCCAGAGTGAGCAGGGAAAAGGAACGACATTTACTATAATACTGGATCTTCCAATTGCAGACAGGCAAAGAGAAGATATGGTGCTCGATCCGATGGATGTCCTGATAGTCGACGACGATGAGATCCTTCTGGAGACAGCAGTTTACACATTGGAGTCACTTGGCGTAACAGTCGACAGCGCAAAAAGCGGATTGGAAGCGATCGACATGATCTCGCGCCGGCATGAATCAGGGCAGGATTACAGTGTAGTGATCCTTGACTGGAAGATGCCGGATATCGACGGTATCGAGACGATCAAACGGATTCGCACAGAAGTGGGTTCAGACATTCCTATCCTGCTGACTTCTGCTTATGACTGGTCAGATATTGAGGATAGAGCAAAAGAGACCGGAGCGAACGGTTTCCTAAGCAAACCTCTGTTCCGATCCACTCTTTACGATAAGATCAATGAAGTCCTAGGAACTGAATCAAAATCCGTTGAGCCGGAGAATGATTATTCAGATCTGAACGGAATGAGTATCCTCATTGCAGAGGATAATGATATCAACTGGGAGATCATATCCACCATGCTCGGTATGTTCGGAATCGATACAGACCGCGCTGAAAACGGACGAATCTGTGTAGAAAAAGTGAAAGAAGCAGCAGAAGGAAGATACGACCTTGTCTTTATGGATATACAGATGCCGGAAATGAACGGACTTGATGCTACAAGGGCTATCCGTAAGCTGGATGACCCGTGGGCTTCTTCCATCCCGATCATCGCCATGACGGCAGACGCATTTGCCGAGAATGTTGCAGAGTGTCTGAACGCAGGTATGAACGGACATATCGCTAAACCTATAGACATGAAACTTGTTATTAAAGAAATCCGCAGAATCAAGGAGGAAAAGAAGTTATGAGAAAGCTTATCTGCATCATTTTGACTCTCTGCATGGTAATGTCGATGACAGCTTGCGGCGAGAAAAAACAGGAAGAGCCCGCCGGGTTCAAGCCGGCTCTCGATACAGACACAAGCTGCAGCATTACTATAGTCGGAAGTTATGATAACTTCGAAGCTTTGGAAGCAGAGTTTGACAGATTCAATGAGATGTATCCGAATGTGGAGCTCAGCTATGTGAAACTGGATGACTACAACAACATTCTGGGCACAGTGCTTAACAGCAATGACAAACCAAACATCTTTTTCTCCTATACCTGGATGATGGGAAACGAAAAATATGATTCGGTTGTTGCTCATATGGAAGATCTTTCGGACTCAGCACTTGCATTGAATTTGGACTGCATCCGTCCGGGTCTTATCAACCACGATGCGCAAGGCAATGTGCTGATGGTCCCGGTCTTCTCTAGATCATATGGCATGATGATAAACAATGACCTGTTTGAGAAAGAAGGAATCAGCGTCCCTTCAACATTGTCAGAGTTGTTAGCCGTATGCGAAGAGTTCAAGAGCAAGGGATATTCGAACCCAATGATGGGATACAGTCTCAAATCGTCCAGCTGTTTCATGAACACGATCGCTTATCCGATGTTTGTTGCCACTCTTGCTGACAATCCGGAAGCGCTTAAGCTTGCCAATGATCTGGATCCCGCTGCCGGAGAATATATGCGTCCGGCATTGGAAATAGTAGAGCAACTGATCCAGAATGGCTGTTTTGATATAACGGAATGCGATAAGATCGAGGACAACTATACCCAGGTTATCCTGCGCTTCTTTGAAGGCGATGTGCCTATGATGGTCTGTGCCGGTGATACAGTGTCAGGAACGAAGAAGAGGGAAAGCCAGTCAGAGGCATTTACAAAAACTCCTTTCAGTTACTCATTCGCGCCGATCCCGTTGACTGAAGACGGAGGATATTTCATAGACAGTCCTTCTATACAATTCTCAGTCAATAAGAACTGCGATAATCTGGATATGACAAACGAATTCATGAGGTTCCTGATATCGAAGGATGAGCTGAACGAGATGGCTTCAATAAAGCGCCTCGTAACACCGACCAATGATTTGTCATTCGACTCTGTCTATGCTCCCTTCGGTCAGGTACCTTCAGACCGTACCTTCTCTCCGGAAGTGCTCGGCATCAAGGATGCACTCACGGTTCAGATACGTGTTGCAGCGTTCCAGGTCGGAAAAGGGGAGATCACTATTGATGAAGCTGTCAAAATGTATGGTAGCTTTGAGTGAATTACAGTTTATCGGCACTAAAAAATTAGGAACGATTATTGTATTTTTAAAATATTGATTGACAGAGATAGCTAAGGGTGTTTCTCATATCATGCTCCATATTTATTCTATTTATTTATGAACATTAAGCGTCATCTCCATCCGGCTCTTTGCAGATATATATTAGAGGAACAATGTCTCCGCTGTCTTTTGCCTGACAAGACAAGATGACAAGTATACTTTAGTATCCTGCCGGTCCGCGTTTTCCGATGATTTAAATAAGAAAAAAAGAAAGGACATAATACAATGTTTGAGAATATGCTGAAAAAGAACAGCCTGATCCTTAAGCTGGTGATGTTTTTTGTGACAGCGTTGTTCCTGTCTTGGTGCACGTTCCTTTCACTCCAGGCTCTGGACGAAGCGAACCGGGAAGCAGCCGAGCGCGTAAAGGAAGCTTAGAATTCGCTGCCGTATCTCATCTGGCAACTGCAGGTGACTTGCGGCAGTTTTTTTGCTGGCAAAAGTCATGGAAGAGTATGCAATCTGCAGCATGTGTGATATCTTAATATGTGTTGTGTGTACCTAATTGCAAGGTACAGTTGCTGATTCCGAAAGCCTTATAGAAAGGATGCGGGATCCCGGCAAAGTAAAGAGGAAAGAAGGAAAAGAGAAGATGTTTTTCGAAAAAGCAAAGAAATTGCTGACGTATCTCACGAACGAATTCATGATTTTCTTGGAGTATCCGCTGGATTATATTGAAGAGTTCGGAGATGAGATGAAAAAACTCGATACCACGGATAAGATCATCAAGATCGGTAAGCTTCTTATTGGTATATTCCTGCTTACGCAGCTTGTGTTCGGGATGATATTTGCTGTCATCCTCTGCCTGTCGCTGAGTGATAACGGGAGCGGCAGGTCAGTCGCAGAAGATCTGTACACCAGAGAGCTGAAATCAGCAAAAGCAGATGCCGAGAGCAGAGCCAGATCCGGGCAGGGATCCTGGTCTGAGGTGGCGGACATCGAACAGGAGATCCGTAACAATACACTGGTGAAGGAGGATCATTTCGATGATTGACAGGAATATTAGAGATACACGTTCTGAAGAAGAAGCCAAAAGAGCCAAGAAACAGGGATGGATCACTGTAGGCATATTTATCGTGATCTGGATCATCATCAACAGGATACAGAGCTTTATCATCAAATTGCTGACACCTGTCGGACTTCCCATAGCGTTGTTTTTTGCCAGGGTGATAGGGATTGGACTGGCGGTATTTATTCTGCTTGTACTGTACAGGTATTCAAAAAAGAGACACGAGATCGAGTGATAAGGTACCGAAAGACAGAGGCTCACGATCAAGTAACATCACTGAGATGTCTGGGAAAATGCTGCCATGCAAACTATAAAAGACAACTACATATATAAATTCTCAGGAGGCAATGAACCTGTAGCTCATGCTTCAAACGGAGAGACACTGAGGTTCCTCACCAGAGACTGCTTCAACTGCCAGATAACGTCGGAAGAGCAGACTATGGAGACCATAGACTACGAGGCATGCAATCCGGCAACCGGTCCTGTCTATGTAGACGGTGCAGAACCGGGGGATGTTCTCGCGGTAGATATACTGGAGATAACAGTGGCAGATCACGGCGTTGTAGCTACGGTGAAAGGCTTCGGCATCCTTTCCGAACTGGGTGTAAGCAGGACCAGGATCGTTGAGGTTAAAGACGGTCAAGTCTTTTTCAACGAAGTCACATTTCCTGCCGTCCCTATGATAGGTGTCATCGGAACAGCTCCATCAGACAGATCTGTCATCACCGGCTATTCATTTGAGTGCGGCGGAAACATGGACAGCAGGAAGATAACGAAAGGTACAACGGTGTACCTCCCGGTGCGTGTTCCCGGAGGCCTTCTCTCCATGGGGGATGTCCATGCAGTTATGGGCGACGGCGAAGTGTGCGAGACAGGAGTCGAGATAAATGCTGATATTCAGGTCCGCGTGCGTATCATCAAGGACTTTGAGCTCAATTGGCCCGTTACCGAAAATGAAGACGCGTGGTTCGTAAACACGAACGGGGTGGACTGCAATCAGGCGATAGAGAGAGGATACAGAGAACTGCTGAGGCTCATATCCGATGCATACGGATGGGACAACACGGACAGCACGATGTACATGTCGCTTCAGGCGCTGGTCGAGGCAAACCAGGCGGTGCTTGGACTCAATTATCTGGATGAAAAAGGGCCTACGTTCCGTGTCGGTGTTCCGAAACTTGCTTCCAAACCTAGGCTTATACCTTAATGCAACTACAAATCAACGGAGATCCTGGATCTCCGTTTTTTGTTTTGTCTGTGCGGAACCAACTGGCGTGAAACAGGATATCGATTTATAATTAAATAAGTTTCAACAGACTGTGTACAGAAAGGATCAGAAGGACATGGAATTCAGAAAAGTGTTTGATCTGATCCCGGAGCAGTTCGACAGATACAGACCGAGATACAGTCAGGAGCTGTTCGATTATCTTATTCAGTATACGGATCTCGGCCCGGACAAGAGCGTGCTGGAGATGGGGCCAGGGACCGGACAGGCAACCGATCCCATACTGCAGACAGGTTGCGACTACAACGCGATAGAGCTCGGCGAGCATCTCTACGCAAAGATGCTGGAGAAGTATGGAGGGTTCTCCAATTTCCACATCGTAAACGATGATTTCATCACACATGATTTCGGACAGCAGAGATTCGATCTGATTTATTCAGCGGCGACAATTCAGTGGATACCTGAGGATATCGCTTTCTCCAAGACGTTCGAGCTGCTTAACCCGGGCGGGACTCTGGCCATGATGCTGACAGTAGGGGATTACAAGTCTCCTAATGAGGCCTTGTACGCAAAGATTCAGAACATCTATGATCTGTATTTCAAACCGGATACCCCGTATACACACGGGAAGTTCAGATATGATAGTGCTCCGGAATACGGCTATGTGGATCTCGAGAGACACGATTTCCATGGAAGACGCGTGATGGGGACAGATGAGTATATAGCTTTCTGCGGGACACACTGTGATCATCTTGTCATACCTGAGCCGTACAAGACACTGTTCTTTGATGGACTCAGGACTGTTGTTGAAGAGAACGGTGGGGAAGTCGTATTTGATGACACCTATGTCCTGTACCTGACAAGAAAGCCTGTTAACTAGTTTTTGTTTTTTTAATATATCAATCACGGATCAAAAAAGGGGAAACAAAATGAAAGACAAGAAGAAGGCGAACCTTATCGTCTGTGCGCTATGCGTCCTTCTGGCTACTGTATTCATGTTCCTTGCGGACGGCATACAGAGGAACCACGGGACCATAGAGATAATCGACGGTACTATCCCGGCGGAGGACGGATATCTTACATACAAGATGTACAAGCCGGTGACTGCGCTGGAGAGCGTAAAGGCTCCTGCCGTATTGCTGCTGCATGGCTATCAGAACGACCATGAAACATGCGCGGCATACGCCATAGAGCTGGCAAGAAGAGGAGCTGTAGTGCTGTGCCTGGACGAATACGGTCACGGCGCAAGTTCTGTCGGACTTCTCAGAAGAGGTTATGTGAACCATGTCGTCAAAGTAAACTACGGCAATGACTCTGAAGCGGAAGGAACGTACAAGAAGATCGGCGGATCCAAGAGATACAGGATACTCATGAACTTCTCCAACCTGTCATTCTTCAACGATCACTATTCAAAGGATGATGCGGGCAACGCGATCCTGGATTCATCCTGCGGCGGATCCATCGCATATAAATATCTGTCCACGCTCCCGTATGTTGACTCGAGCCGTATGGCTGTGAGCGGACACTCTATGGGAACATGGTCCAGCTGGTCCGTAGCAGCTGACTATGCCGGAACCGATATTCAGCCCAAAGCGATAGTGCTGCAGTGCGGCGAACTGTTCACGGACGATGTCTATAATTCAGACAAGATCAAGTTCAGCAACGTTCTCCTGCTCCAGGCGAAGTACGATGAGTTCTCCTACTTCAGGGATTACCAGAAAACAGTAGGGGACAACCTGCTCAAATCCGACCTGAGGACCTCGTTCCTCGGAACTACTGCAGCAGAGGCTGAATGGAACAAGACCTACGGCAGTTTTGATGACGGCAGCGCCAGAAGGATGGAACTGCTGTACACGAACCACCGTCTCACCACGCACCACCTCGGCGGTCTTGCGGTAGCTATGGACTGGTTCGACAAGGCGATAGATCTTCCTGTCAAGCTTGCCGATACTGATCTGGTGGCGAAGGGCAAGGAGTATCTGGTGCTCGGCGCCATGCTGCTCATCCTCGCGAGCCTGTTCCCGCTCATGAACCTGCTTCTTGAGACTCCGTTCTTCAGCGGCGTAAAGCAGGAGTTCCCGTCTAAAGAATCGATGACGACAAAGAAGGGCTGGACAAAGGGGGCTCTCATTACGATACTTCTGTCCGGACTGACGTTCCCGTTTATGACACAGCTCGGCCACGCGCTCCTTCCTCTTCCGGAAGGCGTATTCCGCATGACTGTGGGCAACGGATTCCTCGGCTGGTATCTGCTGCTTATAATCGTGATGCTGATCACCGGAGCTATCACAAGGAAGAATCTGAAGAAGAGCGGCCTCACTATAGAGCAGATAGACTGGAGCGTATTCTTCAAATCACTGCTTCTAGCGCTCGTTCTTATGGTGTACATGTACATAGTGAACCTGATCTACTGCTGGCTCTTTGATCTGGATCTCAGATTCATCTGGCCGTTCTTCAGACCGTTCACTGCAAAGAGGTTCCTGCAGTTCCTGGTCTATATCCCGGTATTCATCATCTTCTATCTGCTGAACAACAGCAAGATAATGAGAGATCTGAGGACAGACGCAACATATGAAGAAGGAACGAAAGGATTCCTTAAGAACTGGCTGAACAACTTCCTGCTAATGGCAGGCGGTGTCCTGATAATCGTCCTTATAGAGTACATCCCGTTCTTCGCCAATATAGGACCCGGAGCGGACGTCCTGTTCGGATCCACATTTGGCGGTCCGTTCATGTCCATCCTTATCCTGTTCGTGCCGCAGGTCATGTTCTTCTCTATCCTGTGTACATACGCGTACAGGAAGACCGGAAGGGCGTACACCGGAGCGTGCCTGGCTGCTATGCTTGCATGCTGGATAGTGACCGGAGGTTCTTCGATCCTGTAAGGATCTGATTTCCGGGAAAAGCTTCTTAAATATATATTTAATATTGCTTGCCAGAGTATATAATTATGATATACTCTGGCTTTTTATGGCCTGCTTTCAGGAGTTCTGATGAAGGAAAAGAAGAAAATCAGTTTTTTACACGCTGTTGCTGTTGAGATACTCATCCTGACAGTGATCTGTGCTCTGCTGTTCTGGGCAGAGACGCAGGTCACTGAGCGCGCTACTGAGAAAAAGCTCAGAGAAAGAGCAGAGAGCATCTCCGAGTCGTTCATGACCAGCTACAGAGAACTCCACGGCATAACGGACAGATACAAAGAAGATATCCAGGCAAGAGCGGACAGCCTTGCGTTCCTGATAGACCACAGCGATGAGATAGATGCAGACAACATTATGTCGCTGTGCGGTGTATATGATGTGGATGCCCTGTATCTCGTCGATTCGGAGGAGGATATCCCTGATACCGTTGTGAATACTGAAGCGTACGCGGCAGAAACTGCGGACGGTCGTCTGGCAGTGGTTTTCAAGAATGTTGAAGAACAGGAAGAGATACTTGCACAGTTTGAGGACAACAACGCATTCCGCGGTTACAGCAGTGCGACTTCCGATCTGTATTTTATATTCCATAACAAGAACCATTACATCATGGTATGGCCTGAGGAGTATGGAGACTATGTCTTCACCAAGGTGGAGGATGTTGGGATAGATGCCGATGAGCTGAACTACGAAAAAGGAAAATGGATCAGGATACTCGGAGAGAGATATTATGCTGTCAGTGTTCTGGATGAGGAAAACTCGCTGACCACGGTATGTACGGTATCTTACTCAGATATAACGAAGAACAGCCGCATCGCAGTGGGAATACTGTTTGCGGTCATAGCACTTATATTCACGACTCTGGTTACTTTCAGCTATTTCGCCAGACAGGAAGAGCAGCACGCAGAAGGAGACGGTGCGGGAGCATACTCAAGAGATATCGTCAAGCGCAAAATGAAGATATATGTCATGACAGGGCTTGCGCTGATTGCGATGTTGGCTTATTATGTCCAGTCTCTCTATGCACTGTCTCTCAACTCATTGGAGACTTCAGAGGCCAAGATCAACGTCCAGTCGACCCTGGAGAGCTCAGATTCCAAAAAAGAGGCTATTGAGAAGGTCTATGACCGTCAATATCTGGCTGTTGCGCGGATAGTTTCACATATTCTGTCCAGACAGCCCGAACTCCGGACACAGGAGGACCTCGCCGCTCTTTCCGGGATATTCGGAACAGACTACATAATGCTGTTTGATGCAGAAGGCAAGGAAACGGTGTCCGATTCGGTGATCTTCGGATTTGAGATATCTGACGACCCCGAAGCTCAGTCATATGCTTTCAATGCTCTGAAGTACGGCGTTCAGTACATAATACAGGAAGCTCAGGAGAACGAGCTCACCGGTGAACACAGCAAGTATATCGGCGTTTCTATGCAGAACAGGGAAGGCGAGTATGACGGCTTCCTTCAGGTGTGCATTTCCCCGGATGACCTGGAAAAGGTGCTGGAGGAAGTGGATCTTGAAAACATCCTGAACAGCAGGGTCTCCGGATCTGAAAACGAGCTCCTTGCGATAGATAAGGATACCGGAAACATAATCTGCTATACAAAGGACAGTTCTCTGGAAGGCCAGTCCGTATATGATCTCGGTATGACATCGGAACAGATCACAAGCAATTATCTCGGATATATCAGGCTGGGCGATGAAAAGCTCTTCGCGGACTCCTTCGAAGCAGCCGGATACTATATGTACATGGTGATAAGCAGGGCCGTCCTTTACAGCGGCCGTCCAACTATGACGGTGTTCACGGTCCTTGTCTGTTTCTTTGGCATAGGCCTCTATACATACTGGTTCAGAAACAAGAGCGTCAGGGACAAAGTGACAGATCCGGAAAATGATCCGTATCTTGAGGTCACTACCGCTGACGGCACACAGAAGAAGGCCCTGAACATTGTGTCCCGCGTATACCATATCCGGGTAGAATGGGATAACCTGACGCCTGAGGAGAAGACTCTCGGAATGATCCGGCTCGTATTCCTGCTCATAGGGATGTCGATGGCCGTTGCGTACATGATGAGAAATGTGCTTTACACGGAAGATACCATCTTCGGCTTTATCACGGGCAACAGGTGGAACAAGGGATTCAACGTGTTCGCCATCACCAATGTGCTGATATTCCTATCCATGTTCATCCTCGTGATGTCGGTAGTGGGAGCTTTGATGGATATGCTGGTGTCGGTGTCCAGTCCCAAAACGGAAACGGTGATGCGCCTCACGCGCAGTTTCATAAAATATATCGGAGTTATCGGCGCCATTTATTACTGCCTGAGTCTGTTCGGCTTCGATTCCAGATCGCTTCTGGCATCTGCCGGTATCATGACGCTTATCATAGGTCTCGGTGCGCAGGATCTCATAACGGATATCCTTGCAGGCCTGTTTATCATCTTTGAGAATGAGTTCCAGGTAGGAGACATAATCGAAGTCGCAGGGTTCAAAGGCAGGGTGATAGAGATAGGCATCCGCACTACTAGACTCGTGAACACCAAGCAGGACGTAAAGTCGGTGAACAACAGGAACCTCACCAGAATAGTCAACAAGACAAGAAGAAACTCCAACTGTGACGTTCTTATCTCTGTCGGCTTCGATCAGGATATAAACGCAATTGAGGCGATGCTGAAAGAAGAGCTCCCAAAGGTAGCAGAAAAATGCCCGTACATCATTTCAGGGCCGACATACGGCGGTGTTGATGACATCTCCGGCGGCGATATGGTGCTTTCCATACGGGCGGAATGTCTTGAGAGCAGAAAGTTTGAAGTTCGCACTGCCATCAACAAGGAGATAAAGGAACTGTTCGATCAATACGGATTTAAATTAGGCGGCTGATCCGCAAAAAGGAGAATCGATGAATATTGCGCAGATCAAAAAATCAAATGAAAACCAAGCGGAAGGGAATGAGCTCTCCCGCGAGAAGATTATAGTAAGGACGAGCATCATAGGTATCATCGTCAATGTGTTCCTTGCAGGATTCAAGGCTGTGGTAGGGCTGTTGGCAAACTCCATAGCCATCGTTCTCGATGCCGTAAACAACCTCTCGGATGCCGGCAGTTCCCTGATCACGATCGTAGGAACGAAACTTGCAGCGAAAGAGCCGGACAAGAAGCATCCCTTCGGTTACGGGCGTGTGGAGTATCTCAGCGCCATGATCATCTCTGTGATCATCCTGTATGCCGGTATCACTTCTTTTGTGGAATCTGTAAAACAGATCATCCATCCGGAGACGCCTGACTACAGCGTGGCATCTCTGGTGATAGTTGCCGTTGCTCTCGTTATCAAGATCGTGCTCGGGAGATACGTCAAAAATGTCGGTGAGAAAGTCAACTCGGATTCGCTCATAAATTCCGGCGAAGAAGCGACGCTGGATGCTGTCATCTCGACAGCCACACTCGTTGCGGCCGGAGTTTTCATGCTCTTCCACGTTTCTCTGGAGGCATGGCTTGGTGCCATCATCTCCGCTATCATAATCAAATCCGGTGTTGAGATGCTTCTGGATACCGTCTCGCAGATCCTCGGAGAGAAGAACGATCCGGAACTGGTAAAGAGTATCAAGCACACGGTTGCCGGTTTCGAAGGTGTCAACGGTGCGTATGACCTTGTTCTTAACAACTATGGTCCGGAAGCATGGAACGGCTCCATACACATAGATGTCCCTGACACATACACTGCAGATCAGCTGGATGAGCTTACACGTGAGATCCAGGTCGAGGTATATAAACAGCATAATGTCGTTTTGACTGCCGTAGGCGTATATTCGCTCAACTCAAAGGACGAAACTGTGATCGAGACACAGAGGAAAGTCGGTGACATCGTCCTTTCTCATGAGCATGTGAAACAGATGCACGGTTTTTACATGAACCCAAAGAACAAAGCCATGCGTTTCGATGTAGTTATAAGTTTCAATGCTGAAAACAGGGAAGCAGTTTATGAAGAAGTGGTTGCAGATGTGCAGAAAGCTTTTCCGGACTACACTCTTCAGGTAGCTATGGACACCGATTTCGCCGAGTTATAATGTTTCTTTTTATCAATTTCATATAACTGAAAGGGGGAAGGCAGGGCAGCATATGTCTGCGCCTTGCTGAAAAACGATGAACCGGAGATTCTATTGTGATGACCGCACAGTCGTTGAGACCGCAGCCGGAAAAGTACGCGGCTGTTTTCTGAACGATCATTACTATTTCCGCGGCATTCCGTATGCGGAGGCCAAACGCTGGCAGATGCCCGAGCCAGTTGAACACTGGGACGGAGTCCTGGATGCCGTGACATACGGACCTGTTGCCCCTACCATCCAGAAACCAGATGTTACCAGCATGAACGCCCTCTCCCAGCAGCCTCTCTTCGGATACAGGTTCTGGCCTGAGGATGAGAAGTGCCAGTACATCAATGTGTGGACGCAGAAGCCGGATCCGAGCCGCAAGCGTCCGGTAATGGTGTGGATACACGGAGGCGGAGTGCACACCGGTTCTTCTGTGGAGCAGATGAGTTATGACGGTGCGAACCTCTGCCGTGACGGGGATTTGGTAGTAGTTTCCATGAACCACCGTCTCAATATCCTCGGATACTTCGATGTATCAGACTTCGGCGAGGAGTACGCTAACTCTGCGAACGTAGGGCAGGCGGATCTCGTTGAAGCCCTCAGATGGGTAAAAAAGAATATAGTTCAGTTCGGCGGCGATCCGGACAACGTGACGCTGTTCGGCCAGTCCGGAGGCGGGAGCAAGATCCTCTCCCTTATGCAGACACCGTCTGCAGACGGTCTCTTCCATCGGGTGATCTTCCAGAGCGGACTCAGAGACGCAGCAGGAAGACCGGAGGACGGTTCAGACGGAAGACTGGTAGCATCAGCTCTTGTTGAAAAGCTAGGATATTCCAAAGAGACGTTCGATAAGGTCACTGAAGTTCCTTTTGAGAAACTGCGTGAAGCATATCTTGAGACGCTTGATGATCTTGCCGCAAAAGGCGTACGCACAGGCGGGGGAATAGGCGGAAAGCGCAACGACTGGTACCTCGGAAACCCGCAGCTGTCGGGACTGTCCGAACATGCGAAGACCATCCCGGTCCTCGCCGGTTCAGTAGCAGCCGAGTCCGTACTGTATGCACCTGAGTTCTATCCGTACACGGTCTCCCAGGAGAAGAGACTTGAGCTCCTTGAAGAACTGTTCGGAGACAAGAAAGATGAGCTGATAGCCTTGTACGAGAAAGCATATCCGGGTGGGGACCTCATGGACCTCTACAACTATGACTGGATCATGAGGCAGGGAACGCTCGACTTCCTGGATACCAAGACGGATTACGATGCTCCTCTGTACTGCTACCTCATGACATACAGATTCGCATATTTCGGCGGTATGCCGTCCTTCCACGGAGCCTGTCTGCCGATGGTGTTCGGAAATACAGAATACGTTGACGTGTGCAATGAGCCTGACGCAGTAGCGCTCAGCCAGAAGATGCACCAGGCCTGGATGAACTTTGCCACATGCGGAGACCCCAACGGAGGAGATGTTCCGGAGTGGAAGCCCTACACCAAGGACTATAAGGGAACCATGATCTTTGACAGGCAGTGCGGAATGAAAGACAATTTCGACCGCGAGCTGGTGGACAAGATCCGTGAGGCGACAGAGTTCAAGTTCAAGAACGGATTCCGCAGACAATAAGACGAAACAGATCATACGAAAAGAGCATCCACAGATACTGTCTGTGGATGCTGTTTGAAAGGAGAGATACATGCCGGCCATCAGTTGCTTGATGAAACCGTCCTCAGGGATGTGCAATATGCGCTGCGACTACTGTTTCTACTGCGATGAGACAGAAAAGCGCAGGCAGGAGAGCTACGGCTTCATGTCAGAGGAGACACTGCGAAGCATCATACGCAGGACTCTTCCGCTGGCGGAAGGTGTGGCTTCCTATGCGTTCCAGGGCGGGGAGCCTACACTGAGGGGCCTGGATTTCTTCAGGACTGTTGTTAAGCTGGAGAGGCAGTATAACCGCAGCGGAGTGAGGATACACAACGCGCTGCAGACCAACGGAACGCTCATAGATGAGGAGTGGTGCAGATTCCTCAAGGATTACGAGTTCCTTGTGGGCGTATCCATAGACGGTACGGAAGATGTGCACAACAGATTCCGCCACTTCAGGGCTTCAGATGAGTCCCCGTGGGAGAGGGCCGTCCACGCCACTGAGCTTATGGACAAATATAAAGTCGAGTACAACATCCTCACTGTCGTCAACGCAGAGACGGTGAAGAACATATCGGAGATCTACCGCTTCTATGAGAAGCAGGGCTGGCACTGGCAGCAGTACATAGCCTGTCTGGATCCTCTGGATGAGGAAAAGGGGAAGGATCCATGGTCCCTCACACCGGAAATGTATGGGGATTTCCTTATAGAGCTGTTCGGACTCTGGTATGACGATGCCAAACTGAGAAGGCAGCCGTATATACGTCAATTCGAGAACTGGCTCGGCATATTGGTGGGATATATTCCTGAAGCCTGCGACCAGAGAGGGGAGTGTTCTGTTCAGTATGTGTGCGAGGCGGACGGAAGCGTCTACCCCTGCGATTTCTATATGCTGGATGAATACAGGCTTGGGAACTTCAATGAGGATAAGCTGGCAGATATAGACAGAAAGAGGGAAGAGATAGGATTCATCGAGAGATCCCGGAAACTGGATGAAGGATGCAGGTCCTGCCCGTATCACTCGCTGTGCAGGGGAGGATGTCAGAGGAACAGGGATCTGACACAGGAGGGAATATACAGGAACTACTTCTGTGAATCCTATAAAGAGTTCTTCTCGGAATGCCTGCCGCAGCTCAAAGAGCTGGCCAAAAGAGTATGATATAAAGAAAGAACCGGAGCCGAAGCTCCGGTTCTTTTTATGTCTGTATATCAGATGATGGAAAGGAATGCCTGCTTAAGATCCTCTGAAACAGGGAACTGCTGCACAGCTTTGACAAGGACTTCCTTGGTTATCTGTTTTGCCCCAAGAGCGTCTGCCATCTTCCCGAGTCCTTCTGCGACCTGCGGGAAGAGATCTGCGGCATATCCTTTCAGAGTTCCCAATGCAGAGTACACTTCTCTGTCCACGAAATATCCATCCAATCCGGGGAACACGAGCCTGTTCCAGTTTTCCTTTTCCTTCCGGTACTCTTCCAGAGTCATGTCGTGATCCTTGAAGATCCTGTACCTGGTGTAAAGCTCGTCCGGAGCGTCATGGCGGAGCATGCACGCGCGGATAGCGTTAGTGAGGCGGACCTCAACTTCTTCATCCCTGACAGGCGTTAGCTCACCCGGATCAGTGGAAAGGTCGAAGAGAAGGTCTCCATATTTTTCAGGTGAGCTGCGTGAAGTGAAGCGTGCCCTCATCTTCATGGTCTTGTAGCCTTTCGTGAAGTCGAAAGGTTCTGCCAGTTCAACAGTATCCAGCTCCTGCGCGGAGAAGAAACCTGTCATGTGGGTAGGCATGAGGGTGTATTCATACAGAGGTGTTCCGGGCATCGGGCAGCGCATGTACACATACCTTCCGTCTGTCACGTTGAACAGTTTTCCGTGCTGTCCGAAGAATGCATAGTCCCTGACTTTCTTGTCTGATGCCACTGTCTCGGCAAGATCATGACCTCTCATGTCCTTTGTGGGACTGATCCCGAAATACCCGAGCACTGTTGGTGCTATATCGATATTCTGAACGAGGGAGGATCTGCGCTCTCCCTTTTTACCTGAGCGGGGATCCCAGATGAACATGGGGATATGGGCGACCTCGTTGTAGAAGGGGATCTGGTTCTTTCCCCACCAGCCGTGCTCCGTGAGGACGAATCCATGGTCTGTGTTGACTATGAGCATGGTGTCATCCCACAGATCATATCTGTCCATTGCGTCCAGAACTTTCCCGAGGTAGTCATCGCACATGGATACGAGGGCTTTGTAGTTGGAGATGCAGCGCTGCTGCTCTGCTTCCGTCTGCTCCACCTTGGCATACGGAGGCCAGTCGAACTCGCGTCCGTCGTAGTCCGGGTCGTTGTACATGTTTTTGAATCTCTGGGAAGCGAAGAAAGGTTCGTGAGGGTCGTATGCTTCTATGGTAAGGAACCAGTTGTCTTCTCCGTGGTTGGTGTCTATGAACTCCAGTCCCTGACGGAAGTTCACCGCCTGAGGCATATTCTCTTCATCGTCCATGTAACTGCGGTTGACGAGATCTTGAGCTCCCATGTCCTTGAATCCCATCTTCTTCATGGTTTCCTTCATCTCAGGTTTGAACCTGGATATATAGCCAGAATCGTCCGGGGCTTTGATGTCTCCTTTCCACGGATCTCCTTCCTGGCCTCTGGCCAGTTCCCAGGTGGTGTAGCGTGTATGATATGTAGCGCCTCCGTCCTCCCAGTAATGCTTGTGATCCGAGGTGATATGGGTGTGTACACCTGCCTTATCCAGGATAGCAGGCATCGAGTCATCAAAGGGCTCCAGCGGGCCCCAGCTCCTGTGCATGAAGTTGTGGCGTCCTGTGTGTATCTCACGCCTTGCGGGCATGCATGGCATGGATCCCACATAGCAGTTGTCAAAGGTGACAGCGCGGGCTGCCAGCCTCTCGAAGTTCGGGGTACTGATGTTCCTGCAGCCGTATACGGACAGATATCTTCGGCACAGGGAATCGTACATTACCATTATAGCTTTCATCTTTTTTCCTCTTTCTGAAAGCGGACGTTTCTGTTTATAAATTAATTTTAGCAAAGGCACCGAAAAAATAAAGAAGTTGAATGATATAATAACTATATATTCTATTAATGAGGTGATCTCGATGATTAAAACGATCCTTGAGTTTACGGAATATACTCTTATAAAGGCAGGTGCTAAGAAGCTTCCCGAAGACAAATATTCTCACATGAAGTATCTGTCTTTTCTTCCCTTTATGCATTTTTATGTGGATCAGTATGAACTTGAAGGTTTCGGACATGTGATGAGCATGCACACGACCACAAAGATGGGAATGGAGCTGCTCACATTATCATTCATGCCTAATTCGGGCAAGAATCTCCCTTATCTTCTCATGGACTCCATGACGATGAAGGATAAGAGATGTGTTTTCGTGGAGTATTACGGATGCGGAAACAGAGATCTCAATGATGCCGCACTGAAAAAGGTGTATGAAGAATACAGGTCGCTTCCGGATTACAACGAGAAACCTGGCTGGTATATCTCTGAGAGAGAACCGTATTCTCTGATCAAGGCCGGGACAGAGGAGGAGCTTACAGGAATGGCTGAAGCATCCCTTGATGCATATCTTTCATCCATAGACAGCAGTGTCGTGGATCCGGGCTACACAAGGCAGCTTGAGGCTTTCCGCAAAAGGATGATCGAGGACGGCAATCCGTCCAGCAAGACACTCGAGATGCTCCTCAAGAAAGACGGGGCGGTAAGATTCATGAAAGAGGTAGTGATGCCTCTGTAGCAAAGAAAGATATTCAATGGCAGAAAAGGTCAAAAGATGGTGGATCCTATTTATTACGATGCTGACTATAAGCAGCACCGCCAATTCAGGGTACGCCATTTTAAGTGTTATGAAGAGCACTTTCGTCCAGAAGAGGAAGTGGCTCACAGAAGAGCAGATGGAGGACTATATAGCGCTGTGTCAGGGATGTCCCGGACCTCTGGCGATAAACGCCTCCATGATAATCGGCTATCACGTCGGCAGTTTGGGCGGAGCGCTCGCTGCAGTGCTGGGGTGCGCGATTCCTCCTCTTGTGATAATGCTTCTTGTATCGGTGTTCTATGCAGCTATCATCAGCAATAACTGGGTGAGAGTCTTTATGAAAGGCATGCAGGCCGGAGTCATCGCTATGCTGATTGACCTTATCTGGGGTATCTTCAAGAACGTCACCCAAAAGCAGAAGATCTATCCTTTAGCGATTATGGCCGCCGCATTCATATACACATGGTTCACTAAGTTCTCCACGCTGTATCTGGTTCTGGGATGCATAGCAGTTGCCGTTGTATCCTTCTTGCTTAATAAGAGGAAGGAGGGAGAAAAATGACACAGCTCATCTCTATCTTCCTCGCGTTCCTTCGCATAGGGATCATGGCATTCGGAGGCGCATACGCTTCCATCCCGCTCGTAGAGAGGGAAGTGGTCGAGATAAACGGCTGGCTAACATATGAGGAGTTCGGTAATCTTCTCGCATTGGATGAGCTTACGCCAGGTCCTATCCTTATAAACAGTGCTACGTTCGTAGGATCACGGATAGCAGGGGTTCCGGGAGCGATAGCGGCAACGCTTGGAAGCATTTTCCCGGCTTGCGTCATCTCCATGATCATGCTTCATATCTACAGGAAATACCGCAAGCTGGATCTGCTTCAGACCATAATCTTCGCGGTGAAATGCATGACTGTAGGACTTATCATGGTCACTATACTTCGGGCTGCAAAAAACTCGATACTTGCTGCAGGCAGCACACTGGGATTCGATCCGCTTATGCTTGTCATGACAGTTGTTGCACTGTATATATTGAGGAAGTGGAAACCGAACCCGCTCTGGCTGATGCTTGCCGGAGGTGCTATAAACCTGATAGCTGCGCTGCTGAAGTAGCAAAAAGGCGACTGCAATGAACAAGATAGATGCTTTTTACCAGGACAAGGAAACATGCACTGTACCGTCTACACATGTCATAGACGGCACAGACAGTTCCCCCTTGCTGGAGATAGATGAGTTATTTGGAGCTGCGGATGTTCTCAGCATCTGCAATGCAGAAAAGCGCCGCAGGGTCCTGCTGGCTTTGTCTGTTGCAGGAACTTTGCTTACTTTAGCTTTCCTGCTTTATGATGAGGCAGAGATACATGGGCTCATACTCGCCTGCGGAGCAATGATACTCTGCCTGTTTTTTGTCCGTCATATATCAGAGAGGATGGACTGCCACAGAAAATATCTGGAGTACAGAGTACTGGCGGAATGCCTCAGGTGCCAGTATTTTCTGACCTATGCAGGAATAACAGCATCTGTTCTGGATATCCTGCCCTGGTCTGTAAGGAAGGGGATCCCATGGATCACGGAGATCCTTAAGGGGATTCCGGCAGCAGAAGATGCGGAGAAGCATTCCGTTCTGTCATGCTGGATAAACGACCAGAAAAAATATCATGAAAAAGCATTAAGGAAAACAGAGATAGAGGACCGCAGGAACGGACTGGCTGCAAAAGCAGTGCTGATCGTCACTATCGTGACATATATGGCGGCGCTTGTTTTTGAACTGGCGGTATATGGCAAGGGCGGAGCAACTGCAGACCAGGATGTGATGCGCATCATCCTGAAGATAATGCTTGGGACCATGTCTGCCGTCACTCTGTTCACGGGGAATTATTATGGGAAGATGTCGCTTTCCAATGTTATAGATGACCATAAAAGGATGATCTCCCTTTATGAAACTGCGGAGGAAGAGATCGCGAAATATGGAGAGAGCGAAGAACTGCTGCTGTCTCTCGCAAGAGAGTTCCTGAATGAGAACAGTACCTGGTACTCATACCAGAGCAAAAACAAGCCGGAGATAATCATGTAAAGCAAAGCAACTGAGGTCAAGATCGCTTATGTGCCGGTCTAAAATTTTAATACTGCTTCAAAAATACAGCCCATCAGGGAAGGTGATCCCCTGATGGGATTTTGTGTTTGTGATAAATATAAGAAAACACGTCTTCCTGTTGGTTATAGTGCCGAAATCACCTTAAGCATGACAAATAGCTCACAAACATACCGGATTAAAAGTTATAATACCTTTATAGGAGACGTTTGAGAGGACGTCTTTCAGTATTTACAAAGAGAGAGGTATCACTATGAGCCATCAATTTTGGTGCGATCATACAGGTCCTTTTGCGGAAACGAAATCCGGAACCGTAAGAGGTTATAAACTGGATGATCTCTATGTCTTCCACGGGATCAAGTACGCTACAGCCAAGAGATTTGAGATGCCGGTCCCAATCCCGCACTGGGACGGATTTGTGGATGCGATCACATATGGGCCGGTCTGCCCGACGATGCAGAAACCGTCAGTCGGTCCTATGAAGATGCATGTTCTGGATCCATGCTTCGGATACAGATTCTGGCCGGAAGATGAGGACTGCCTTTATGTAAACGTGTGGACCAAAGGTCTGCACGACGGAAAGAAACGCCCTGTCATGGTTTGGATCCACGGCGGCGGCTATGGAACAGGAAGCTCCGTAGAGCAGCACAGCTATGAACCGGGACATCTCGTATCTGAGAACGATGTGGTAGTGGTATCTCTTAATCACCGCCTGAACATCCTCGGCTTCTTCGATATGTCGGATTACGGTGAGAAATACAAGCATTCAAACAACATGGGTCTTGTAGACCTGGTAGAAGCGCTGAAATGGGTGCAGGACAACATCGAGGAGTTCGGCGGAGATCCGGGCAATGTCACTCTGTTCGGGCAGTCGGGAGGCGGTTATAAGATCCAGGCTCTCCTGCAGATGCCTGTCGCAAAGGATCTGTTCCACAAGGCTATCATGCAAAGCGGAATAGACTATCCGTATCCGGATGAAGAGAAGAAAACGGGAGATGTCAAGAAAGTCACTAATGCTGTGCTTGAGGAACTCGGACTTACTGCAGAAACAGCAGATGAGATACAGAACGTCCCGTTCGACGATCTGCGCAAAGCATATCTCAAAGTCAGCCGTGAGCTTTCCGCACAGGGCGTCAATACAGGATTCGGCCCGGTAAAGGATGACTATTATCTTGGCAATGCCTGCGTCTACGGATTCTCTGAGAAAGCCGTAAACACACCGGTGCTGTGCGGAACATGTCAGGCGGAGCATTATCATCTGTTGGGCGATTTCAGTGATTATCATATGCCATACGAAGAGAAGTACGAGCGTGTGAAGGAGAAATTTGGCGACCGTACCGATGAGATGATCGAGATATTCAAGAAGGCATATCCAGATGACGATATCCTCAATCTCTTCCATATGGACTGGTTCTGGAGAAAAGGAACAACAGCCTATCTTGAGAAGAAGACTGCCGTAGGCGGACCGAAATGCTATAACTATATCATCGCTTATACATACCGCGTATTCGGCGGATCCCCGACATTCCACGGATCCTGCCTGCCGCTGGTATTCAACAACACATCTGAGATACTTGTGTTCAACGAGCCTGCGACAGTAAAGCTCGGTATGCAGATGTCCAGAGCGTGGGCATCCTTCGCAAGGACAGGCGACCCGAACCATGAGTTCATGCCTGAGTGGAAGAACTTCACCAACGAGCAGCGTGCGACCATGGTGTTCTCTGAGAATACTGAATGCAGGGTCAATCATGATAAGGAACTGATCGACAAGCATCTTGAGTATCTCCCGTACAAGGACACCTTTGAGATGATAATGGGTGCGCGCAGACGCCACATCGAAGCAGATCAGATAGTGAAGGTATGATGCATACAGCATAGAAGGAGAATAAAAATGAAAGAAGCAGTCGTATACGCAAGGATAGGGGACTACGGCCAGGAAGTACACGCCATTGAGTTTCCGTGGAAAGGCGAGCTTGAGAAGGAGCGTGTCGGCATAACCGGAATGATCCTGGAGAAGGACGCGAAGGAACGCACACACGCTGATCTGTCAGGCATCCGCGAGAATGTCGTACAGAACGTCACATGTGATGGCAAGAAAGCCAGAGTGGAAGTCATGCCTTTCCTTTATGAGAGAGATTTCCGTCTTCTGATAGACGGCAAGGAATATGATGTCAAAAAGGGCAAAGTAAAGACAGAGACGCTTGATGATTTCGAGTTCTGCGAGACGGAGAACGGAGTG
Source organism: Oscillospiraceae bacterium (assembly GCA_017432285.1). Lineage (GTDB taxonomy): Bacteria > Bacillota > Clostridia > Oscillospirales > Ruminococcaceae > RUG11783. The sequence goes on from JAFRJM010000012.1 coordinate 51,616, forward strand.
AGCTACCGCTATTATTCTCCGAAAGACGCGACAGGACCGAGACCTCTCATCCTTTTCCTCCACGGAATGGGCGGAACAGGGACAGACAACAGTCTACACATGACCGAGTGCTTCGGCGCAACAGCCATCGCTGAACTGTATCCCTGGTGCTATGTAATGGCACCGCAGCTCCATCCGGATCCTAACGCCAAGTTCCCGGATATACGTAAAGTGCAGTTTAAGGGAGTAAATACCGGAGGCTGGGACCTGACGTATCTGGCAAAGATCTGCGACATCATCCGGGCAAAGATAAAGGAAGGCAACATAGACCCGAAGCGCGTCTATGTGACCGGACTCAGCATGGGCGGCGCCGGAACGATAAAGTGCATAAATGTAGCTCCTGATCTGTTTGCTGCATGTGTCCCGATCTGCCCGTCCATGGGCGAGGATACATACAACATGCTACGTACCATGACTCATACCAAGGTATGGGCTGTCTGCAGTTATGTGGACCACGGTATCTTCCGCCACAAATACATCACTGACGCCATAATGGAACTCAAGGATGTGGGAAACAAGGATGCGAGGCTCACGATCTACGGACCGGATGAACTGGCAGACTACGGCATAGGAGATACGGTAGTGACACAGGCTGAGAGGATTGCATGGAACCACTGGTGCTGGGTGCCGGTTTATAAGGGCGACAAAGGCATCATGTACTGGATGATGAATCAGTACAAGGACTGATGGGTTTTCTATGATACTAAAACAGGAGCACTTATGACGGATATCATAGGTGCTCCTGCTTAATATACGAAATTTAGTTATGACAGTTATTCAATCTAAAGTACTTTGGAGGAAAACGTATAATTAAGGATATAATATAGAAAAAAGATATGTACAAGTCTGATCTGAAGCGGATCTCGGATCTGGCAAGCACATGGATGGAGAATGCGATGGTTAAAATGCAAGGATATGGCTGGACAGCATGGAAAGACGAAGAGAAAAACTCTTTTACTGCTGAGACCTCAGTTCCTGGGGCGTACAACCTGTACCAGATCGACTCAGATATCTTCGAAAGACTTGGTTCAGAAGAGCTGGACGAAACAGAAAAATACCGGCTGATCCATGACGGCAGGCACCTGTATATGAGCGTGGATGACCGGTGCGGCCCTCCATATGACATCGTGTTTGACGAAGACTACGAAAAGATCTGTCCGTGGGCGAAAGTAGTCAGCTGCGGAATGACATGGCCTACTGAACTGACTGACGCTGCAGTGGAGATCTTTGCTTCTGAAGAAGACAACCGTCAACAGCGCAGAGAAAAACGCAGAAAACGGGAAAAAGAGAGCAAACCGTGATTGATCTGAACGGGTATATATAGGAGTTTGAATTCTTTATGGCAGACGAAAAATCTTGTGGTGCAATCGTTTTCACCTATGAAAATGGCACAAGAAAATATGTGATGGTCCGGGGAACTGGAATTTATCAGGCCTTTTATGGTTTTCCAAAGGGACACATGGAAGCCGGAGAAACGGAACAGGAAACGGCACTGAGGGAAGTCAAAGAAGAAACAGGCCTGGATGTTAAACTGATCGATGGTTTCCGGCAAGTTGATGAACATTTCTTGGCACGGGAAGGCCGATCAAGCGATAAGAAGACCAATGTTTATTTTTTGGCAGAATATCAAGATCAGGAACTTAAGGCACAGGAGTCTGAGGTTTCGGAGGCCGTTCTTATGAATTGTCAGGATGCGATGCAATGTCTTCAGTCGGAGGGATCAAAGAGAGAACTTGCAGAAGCTGAGAAGTATATAGATTCATATTATGAACAGAAACAGGATAAGACCAGTCAGCTGGGATTTGAGAAGGGGAAAATGAAATACAGGATTGAGGACCTGACAAAAGAAGACGCTGAATATATCAGCAAAAAAATAAGTGACATCGTGCCGCGCGAAGTTGATGCAGACGCAGAAGAATTTGTCCTCAAGATCGAGAACGAAAACGGAGAGATCATCGGCGGATGCGTTGCAGAAGTATATGAATACCACTGGTCAAGAATGCTTCTTGAAGATCTCTGGGTGGATGAGCGCTACCGCCATCAGGGGATAGGGTCCACGATTATCCGAGAGGCGGAGCGTATTGCAAGAGAGAAGGGCTGCCGGGTCGTGACACTCGGTACCTCCAGTTATATGGCTAGACCCTTCTATGAAAAACATGGCTACACGGTATTCTCAATTTTGCAAAAGACAAATGGATATCTCAGTTATTCCTTAGTCAAATACCTTGATAAGGATACGCCTGACTATGTACCGACAAATAACAGCGGTGCCAGGTTCAAAGTCTCGTTTGGCAGCGATGACGATGCAGAGGTCATAGTGAATGGCCTTGACACATACTGCGATGTCTACGAACAGAAAAGTGAAAACGTCGGCTTTTACAAGAAACTTGTGGACGAAGACGGAGCATTTGTTGCGGGTATGATTGCAGACGTTTACAAAGGGGAGATCGGCTCTGTTGATGGGCTGTTTGTTGAAGAGCCATTGAGACACCAGGGTTTAGGCACGTATTTTTTACAGGAAGTGGAAAAATTGGCCAAGAAAAACAGTGTCTCATGATCTTAACGAGTGCAGGTGACTGGAATGTCGATTTCTTCAAGAAAAACGGATATCTGGTCAGAGGCGAGCTTAAGGATGTTCCGAAGGGATATAATTGCTATGAGCTGTACAAAAAAATGTGAACACTGGAAATAGATCATACTGATGTAACGGTTACCAAACACAATTACGTGATGAGCAGCCTGGAGAATCAGGATCTGTGGAGGAAGCTTTTATGATAAAATTTTTCGCGGTCGTGATAGAACTGCTTGTCTTTATTTGTGCTGTATGGCTTCTGTCATTTTTTTCTATGTTTTTACATGAATTCGGGCATGCTGCAGGCTATATGATTGCGACAGGAGACAAAAACTGGCATATTCGAGTTGGATGGGGGAAACAGTTTCTGAACACGAAACAGTTGACCGTCAATCTGCTTGTTTTCGACGGTTTCTTTACCCCTTCAGATAACAAGGTCGATACAAAAGCAAAATATATCATGACTCTGCTGGGAGGTCCGGTCTTTTCTTTACTGCTGGTCATAGTATTTGGTGCTCTGCGATTTGGAGGACAATCCTTTCATTCAGACTTTTTCGCTGACGGCACTATTGAATTCTTTTTAAATACGGCATTATATATCAATCTGTTTATACTGTTATTCTCTGTTGCCCCTGCCCACTATTTGTACGGTGAAGTAAAGGGACTGGAAACAGACGGGCTTCAGATAATCCATGCTATCAAAAAGCATGACGATTGAGCCGCATGGCTTTTTAATTCGACAAATTCCCGTTTGCTGAGTTAAGCAGGAAAGAGTAGATTTGCAAATCGGTGTTTTAGGAGGGTTATTATGGAGTACATCAAAGTCACTAAAGATAATCTGGAGAAAGAGCACATCTGTTGCGCCATCTCGAATAACAAGGATGTCCAGGTTTCGTCGAAGAAAGCATGGATGGCAGATCGTTTTGATGATGGGCTGGTGTTTCTGAAAAGCATAGAGCGCGGAAAATGCTTCATCGAATATATACCGGCAGAGAACGCATGGAATCCGATCGTCGCGGACGGGTATATGTGTATCGATTGCCTGTGGGTGTCCGGTTCGTTCAAGGGACACGGATATTCAAATGATCTTTTGAGAGCGTGCATTGAAGACAGTAAAGAAAAGGGCAAAAAGGGGCTGTGTATCCTTTGCGCTGCAAAGAAAAAGCCGTTTCTTGCGGATCCGAAATACCTGAAGTATAAAGGCTTTTCCGTATGCGACGAAGCAGACAACGGAATCCAGCTCTGGTATTTACCGTTCTCTGCTGATGCAGAACAACCGAGGTTCAGGGATCTTGCAAAGCATCCTCATGTGGACGACGAGGGGTATGTCCTGTTCTACACCAGCCAATGTCCGTTCAACGCTAAATATGTGCCGATCGTTGAAAAGACTGCGAGAGAACACAATATCCCGTTTAAAGCAATCCATATCGAAAGTAAAGAACAGGCACAGAACGTGCCTACACCGATCACGAACTATGCACTGTTTTTTAATGGAGAATATCTGACAAATGAGCAGATGAACGATACCAAATTTTTAAAACTGGCTGGACGATGAAAGCCGGTTTATCCATCCAGATCTCTGAACCAATTTTCCCCCTTCATTTTTTCAATTCGCATACTCTGTTTTCCCTTGTTTTTGCCTTTGTGGTGCAGAACAAGGGAATTTTTTATCGTTCGCAGCCCTACTGCCGTATCAAAAGGGATTGATAACCGCGCAGACGCATGAGGTGCCCGGAATCTGGATGCCTTTTAAGATATATGCATTGAGATGAACTTGTGGTACAATAAATTATCTTAGGAGTTCAATTATCTTTCACTGAAGTGAGGTTTAACATGGTAAAGAACGATTTCGATATAGACGTGAAGGTCAAATGTCTGGAAGAACGTATCACCCAGGCGCAGCTTGCTGAGAAGGTCGGCACTTCCGCTTCGTACATCAGCAGGCTCATAAACAAGCAGGGCGGCATCGTGAACAAGACCTTCGTGGAAATGCTCGAAAAGATGGGTTACGATATTCAGGTTACCTATGTAAAGAAAGACATGTGAGCTGTTATGATGAGGCACAGCATCATGATAACGGGAGGTGTCTGATATGGATGAACAGGAATTGCTGCAGAGTATGGTCTCAGAAGAGTGGGGGCATATATCGCCGTGCTGACTGGAAGGGACAGCTGGACCTTCTTCGGCACACTGTTTCAGTGTACATTGCCTATGCTGACAGAACATATGAAGACCTGTGTTTCGTTTTGGACGGCCGTACAGAACTGAGATACATGGTCAACAAGGCGGCTGCAGTCAGCGACGACTACACTATGAGGGGGTTTGTCCGCTTTGTGTTTGCACTCAAAGAGGGCGAAACGAAAATATTCACATGGGTGACCGCGCACGGAAACAAGGAATGGATCCTGTCCAGGGATAGGGTTGCACTTTATGTGAATGCTCCCGAGTTCAAGGAAGACTTCTTTATACGGTACGGAACATTCAGAGACGAATGCTTTGCCGCCTACGAAAAGGTTTACGGCTGGGGTTATAAGTCAGATATCCAAAAGATAGAAGTGCCCGAAAGAGATCTTGAATCCCTGACGTGGCTGGAGCCGGAGGAGGAATTTGAGCTTGTCCGGTATCTGGATGACGGCAGATCGTTCGAAACCACGGATACGGATCGGCTGCTGCGGTTTGTTGATGAACGCAGGGTGCGGGAAGAGGCTCTGGAAAACCCGGATCCGGACCGCATTCAACGCTTTAATGACCTGTATCAAGCGATAAAGTACTATATTGCGGAGCAGAAACCGATAAGACGGGCAAGGAAGGTTTACCCGATTATCGGGAAAAGCTTTTCCTGGATGGAAGACAACTGGGAAGAATGCGCTTTTCATTATAGTTTCACAATGGATCCGGATGACTTGCACGACGGGGTCTACCGCCGTTACGGCGATCTGCCTGGAGGCAGGCATTTCGGCGTATCGATCTGGCCTAAGTCTGATGTTTTTCCCCCATGTTCGGCCATGATGACCGTCAATAAAAAAGGAAGGATGCAGGTGAATACGGAGATCGATGGCCGCTGGGATGTGGTGCCTCAAAGGGACCTCTGGCCGCAGGCGGCAGCGGCGTCCCCCAGTGGCAAAAGCATCGTCTGGCTCAAGGACGGCAAGATCGGGGCGTGGCAGGAGGATTGGAAAGAGAAACGTTTTCTCCAGGACGATGGCCACATGCTGACGGACCGGCTTGATAACGTCCTCGTCCAGGACGCTATTATGCGTACGGACGGGATCCTTGTGATGTTTATGAAGGACGGGAGAACAATGGGCTATCTCTGCGACGCCGATATGATCCTTTTCCGCTGGGATGACGGATGGCTCCCCAAAACGGATGAACACGGGAATCTTTCATGGGCGATCAAACAAGGCATGCTGGACACCTGTCCTGAAGAGCTCTTCGTGATGGTCCACGAAAGGGACAGCTGGGGAGAATACGACGGATGCGGCGTAAAACGTGTTTTCTTTAATCCGGGTGTTGAAAGGATCGAGGGTGAAATCCTGGCGAACAACCCTGGCCTTGAGAGAATCGTTATCCCGTCATATGTCGAATACGTGGAATGGTACGCTTTTTACAACTGTGTGAACCTGCGGGAGCTTGTGATCAACGGCGATCCGGCACGCGTGGCGAAATGGAACGCGGAAGCGTTTAAAGGCTGTCCCTGTGAAGAGGAATATCTCCGCCTGCGCAGCGGCGGGTGCTGATTGTTTAGCGTAGCTTATATAGAGAAAGGAAAAAGATATGGCATATACAGCTTTGCAGCAAATGAAAAACAAAAATGAGAAGGCGTTCGGGAAAGCCATTGGTCCGATCCAGCCTGAGCGGCATTATGACTCTTTTGACCACGGACTCAAGGCTATGGCGCTACGGTTTCTCCATGTGAGGTGTGAAGGACTTTGCTTCCGCGCGGAAGAAGGGAATGACTATCTCGGAACAAGCTTGATGCCGGGACAGATCCCGTACAATATGCAGATGGACATAAACCGCCTGTGCCTGGAACGTGAGCTTGAAAAGTTCATCGATTCCGGTTCTGCAGAGGACGCCTACACCATTTACTACTGCTATCTGGAAATGTTCTTCGGACATTATGGGAAATCGAAAAAGATGGTAGAGCTGCTATCGGAATTTGAATCCAATGGAAGTTCTCTTCTGATGAAGCACCGCGACCACTACTCTCATTCGGTATACGTATTTGCTCTGGGACTGGCGATCTACGAATCCAACACCGCTTACCGTGCGGCATTCAAAAAGTATTACGGCTTTGAGACCAAAGATACTGATACCGAGGCAGAACATGCGGCGGCGTGCTGTTTTCTGGAATACTGGGGGCTGACTTCGCTTTTTCACGATATTGGTTATCCCTTTGAGCTTCCGTTTGAACAGGTGCTATCCTACTATGAAGTGACAGGCAGGAAACGAGGCAAAGGCAATCTGTTCCTCGCTTATCATGACGTAGATGCGATCACAAAACTCGGCAGTGAGGCAAAGAAACAGTTCGTAAAGATCTATGGCCGCCCCTTTGAATCCACGGAGGAGCTGTTTGCCTTCAGCATCACGGAGAAGCTCGGCGCGGCTTATGACTTCACTGAAGAATACATGCTCGGCAAGATCCATGATAAGCCGATTTCTCCGGATGAATTCAATTACTTTATGGATCACGCGTATTTCAGTGCGACGCGGCTCTATCGTGAGATCGAAAACTCGATCGGCATCGAAAAGATCAACGAAAAACACGTGGACGCTCTGACAGCGATCCTGCTTCACAACAGTCTGTTCAAGTTTGCTGTTTCTTTCTTTAACGGCAAAAACTATAAACGGCCACTGCGGATGGACGAACATCCGCTGGCATTTCTCCTCATGCTCTGCGACGAGCTGCAATGCTGGGACCGTACGGCATACGGCCGCAATTCCCGCACCGAGCTGCATCCACTGGCGGCGGATTTCGATTTTAAAAACAACGCGATCCATGCGATCTATTATTATGACAAGGATGAGCAGGAAAAGATTGACGCTTTCAAGATCAGATACAGAAAATGGGAGGATGGCGGTGAAACGGGAGACGCGCCAAGGCTGAAGGCCTACAGCGACATGGCGGAGAAGGAGCAGCGTTTTGCCTCAGATATCGAAAAAATCGTCGATCTTTCAGACATGCCCCTCGCGGTAGTTCCGAATACCCGGGAGGTGGACCGGAAGAGCAAGCACACATATCTTTCCACCAGTAATTTCCTGCACTTATATGATTTTGCCGTAGCGCTCAATGCGCGCTATTCCTATCAGGGAAAGGAAAAAGACGTCGAAACAGAGGTGCTAGAAAAGGAATTTGAAGCACTTTCTCTGGAATACCAGCTTTCCAATATCAATCAGGCGAAAAACTTCTCCAAATACCTCGACGCGCTCAGATGCTTCTACACTGATCGCCCGGTGGATTATGAAATGATCGCCGCTTTTACGAAAAAGCAGATGGAAGTGTTTGCTCCCATGGAGCATGAACGCTGGATCAGGGAGCACATCTCGATGGGCTGGACCAGCGGCGACCTTTATGAGAAGGTACCGCTCTCGGAAGAGATGATGAGCCGATACGGAGATGAAAAGACTGCGCGCAGAGCCCTGCGCGAGCAGCTCCGCATGCATAAGCTCGCATTGAACGGCGCTCCCACACAGGTGGAGATCTTTGCTCACTACGCTGCGCTTCCGCCGGAGGAACGGGAAAAGGATTACGAGCCCTTCAACAGCATGCTGAAGCTCATCAAAAAATTTGACGGACTACGGATCTACAGGCTGGATTAAGGGAAAAGAGGAGGAGAATGACGGTATGGCAGAACAGATATTTATCATCGAAGACGGCACGCTGACGAAATTTGAAGCGGATGATTATATAGAAGAAGTGTACATCCCGGATCGTGTGAAGAGTATCGGCTGCGAGGCTTTTTCCGAAGCGTTGGTAGGAAAGGTCGTTATCCCCGACAGTGTGACGAAGATCGAAGCAGATGCGTTTGTGGATTGTACTCTGAAGGAGATCGAGATACCTGACAGCGTCACGACCATTGAAACATGGGCTTTTTCCGGCTGCGAAAATCTTCACAAGATTACGATTCCGGAAAGCGTTACATCGATAGGCCCATGGGCTATCGGATACCGAGAACTTCATTTTCTTCCGTACTGGGACCCGGTCCCGTTCGGACGTCCCGTCATCATATACGGGAAAAAGGGCAGTGAAGCCGAACGATACACAAAAGACAATTGCTGGTGTTACAACGAACATATTACCGAGTTCCGGGAGATCGAAACGGATGCCGGAGAACAGAAAGGAGATACATAATGGAAGACAGGAAAGATATGCAGACAAGACTTGTGCCTGGCGTGGGGAGGCTGCCTTATCCGGCTTATCGCGGGAAGGAGCCTTACGTCTTTGTCAGCTATGCGCACCTGGATTCGGAGCGAGTGTTTAAAGAGATCAAACGCTTCAACGAGGCAGGTTTTCATGTCTGGTATGACGAGGGGATAGCGCCCGGCAATGAATGGTCTGATGCGATCGCTGAGGCGCTGTCAGACTGTGCTGTGTTCGTTGTCTTTCTGACGCAGACGTCCGCTCCGCGCGAGAATGTCCTCAATGAGATCGACTTTGCGCTGAACGAGCAGAAGCCGTTCCTTGCCATCCATCTTGAAGAAACGACGCTGCCTCCCGGTCTCAAACTGCGCATTTCCCGGAAACAGGCGATCCTAAAGTACGTCATGTCGGAAGAAGAATACGAGTATAAATACATAGAGGCATTCACGAGGTTCGGGCTGAAGCAGGTCAATGTGCAGCCGGCAAATGCGTCTGCATCAAAGGAGACAGAATCGGATTCCGTTGGGACGGATGAGTCCTCTTCGGTCAAAGCGAACAGCGAACCTGCTGTGAAGTCCGGTGACGGAGTGACGATCAAACAGTTGGATGAATTGGTAAAGAATTTTCTTGAAAAAGATAAGGCTGCAGACCCGAAAAAGGCAGAAAAAACAGGAGAGGAATTCTCTGATGATTTGCCGGAAGACGCAAAAAAAAGAGCCAACGGCGATCTGGTGCGAATTGACGGCTTCGACGTTGAGCACGGGTTTTTAAGTGCATACAAAGGAACGGAGAAAGATATTGTCATACCTGATTCCGCAAGGGTTATCGGAAGTCTTGCTTTTTCAGGTCAATCAACCATTGAGTCTGTTGATCTCAATCAGGCAGGATTGATGGTTGCCGGCCGGCTGGGAGTGTTCTGCAATTGTCCGAATCTGAAGACTGTCAAGATCCCGCCAACAGTCAAAGAGGTTACCCCGAATATGTTCCAGTATTGCCCCAATCTGACGGTTTATGTTCGCAAAAGCCAGGTCTCTTCAGATTTTGAGGAGCGTTTTACGGGGAAGGGTATCGTCTATCTCGATGAATAATGTCTGAGGCAGAAATACTGAGAGGTATGACATGATCGCTGAAAAGCCCGAATTTGAGATAAGGGATATCCTGAGAGAGCATATATCTAACGGAGCGATCGATCTGCTAAGGAATATGGCACGTTTATTTGCGGGTGAATCGGGATTTGTGGAGAAGAAGATGGATAAACTGATGACACCTTTTGGAAAAATCAAAATACTGATAGATGGGGAAACGGTCTCTTATTCTGTACAAGAGGATATAAAAAGGGACAGCATATGTTCTCATGTTTTGGGGAGATATCAAATTGTAGTTCCATATATGCCTGATGGAAAAGGGCATTGTGTTTCATGCATATTTGAGCCCGTATGTTCGTATAAAAGAACTCCGGAAAGCGGAGAGCATTTTGAATGCCAGAGCTTCTATAATGAAAACAGATTCAAAATGTCGATTGGAATTGACGGTGAACAGGCGGACTATTTAGAAAACGGCATAGCTGTTCAGGTTCTTCCAGACACACAAAAAGAAAAATGTGTATTTGGAATTGCCTGGATAGATGGAGTTGGGTGGAATGATTCAGATGATATTAGAGGTCGAGATGCCGAAACGTGGTATGCGGCAGATCCTTCTCTATCGTTATAGGTTCCCGTTTATCGGGAATGATTGCAGAAGCAATCGAACACACTACACTTTTTTGGAGATTTAAATGAGATATATCAAAGAGTACTCACGCCCACTGATAATATTGCTTGTTTTTGAGATCGTGGCAGTGACCCTTTGGCTGACCAAGAACAACTTGTTCTACCTGTTCAATTTCAGCTATATAGGGCTGTCGATATCCCTGGGACTCTTCCTGTTCATCAGGAAGTACAAACACGCGAGACGGATCGTTCAGCTGCTTGTGGGCTTGTACATGCTCGTTTATCTGGGACTGATCAACAGGGAAAACATGCAGATCGAAGGGTTCTGGTACTACCTTTTCACAGGCGTGTTTGAGGCTGCGACGATCCACTATGCAGTTGCGAAGATATTCGGGCCATTGATATTCGGCCGCGGATGGTGCGGGTATGCATGCTGGACGGCGATGGTGCTCGATTTTCTGCCATACAAAGTACCTTCGGCACCAAGAAAAAATCTGGGCTGGATTAGATATATCACTTTTGCAGCATCCTTTTTGTTTGTATCAGCTTTGTTTCTTGCAAAAGTCGGAAATATAGAGAGGATAATGTTCTGGGCATTTATCATCGGGAATATCGTCTATTACACAGTCGGGATCATGCTCGCTTTCATGTTCTGGGACAATCGGGCTTTTTGCAAATACATCTGCCCGATAACAATATTCCTGAAGCCTATGAGCTATTTTTCGTTGATCCGTGTCAAATGCAATACAGATCTATGTGTTAGCTGCGGGAAATGCAAGCGCGTGTGTCCTATGGATGTTGACGTAACAGATAATTCAAGGAAAAGAAAAAACGGAACGGAATGCATCCTCTGCATGGAATGTGTCAGGAACTGTCCGAAGGGAGCCCTCTGACAGTTTCCCGCTTATCAGGATAGTCGAAAAACAAACGCATGTATCGAGAATATAAAAGGAAAGGCCATGAAAAAAGCAGTATTGATTTTATTAACATTAGTTCCTGTTATTGCTGGATGGCTGATTAATTTATCAATCACGATCACGTCCATCGGTATGGTGATGTACTATGCTCTTCCTTTTGCGGTCTTGCTCTTTTGGTTCTGGCTTGGAAAACAATATGCCGGTACCGACTGGAATCTAGGGCAGTCTCTTTTGATCGGCAATGCCACAGGACTGGTCTCGCTGGGTTTATATATCTGGCAGTTTGTGTTCAGAACAGATGAGACCCGGAATATGTTTATCGCGGCATTGTCACAGATGTTTGGTGCATCTGTGCCTGGTTTTCTATGTTCATGGCTTGCGATCATGTTTGAGACCCAGCCCGGTCACATTGGAGCAGCATCGACCCTTGCGTATCAGGTCATTGCTGTTATTATTATGATTGTGGTTTTTGCCTGTGGATTTTTAAGTGGTAAGAGAAACGGGTAGATTCCGTAGGGCAGTGAAGACTTCGTACCTGAAGCGGGCGATATCGTTATTTATGACAAAGTGTTCGAAAACAGGGAACATGATCATATGGGAATCGTCCTGGAGAAAAGAGAGGATAAGATCCTCGCCGCTGAAGGGAACCTGGATAACAGATCAGGGATAATCGAACGTCCGATTGACGGACATATACGGGCATATATCCGTATACCTGACGGATTTCAGTACAGAACCGTGTGACGGATCGGTATTCACAAGAAAGGAAGGGCAATATGATAGCGATCAAATTCTGCAGGAAATCCGTGTGTATGGGTGATGATGCCGGAAACGGTGAATATACAATTGAACTGCAGGACAATGCCACACTTGGCGAGCTGCTTTATCTCATCCTGCATGGCTGGGGCGACAGAGACTGGCCGATCCCTTATGGCGGAGCAGACAGCACTTGGATAATACATTCCAATATCGGCGTTCTTGCCAGGATATACACGGACAGTGACGGCGAATGGCATATCAGCGACTATTGCTGTGACAAAGAGACACCGCTGCAGGACCTGGGGATAACCTGGACCTTCGGAGGAAGAGATTGAAAACAAAAAACAGCGACGATTATTTTCTACAGAAAGGACCGTCGCGAGTGATAAATATATATGAATGCAGAGAGGTTGTTTTTTGAGAAAGAACACTAAATCGGACATAATTATTGCGGCCATTCTGACTCTGCTTATGACCTTTATGGAGATGACGGCGCTACCGATGGCCTTGTTATGCGATATCCGGTTTAAAGATGTTGAACCGATCTATTTTTCTCTGATGCTGAATTTCTTACTGGCTTTTATAATCTGCGGAGCATGCAGAAAGTTTCTGCTCAGGGAATGGAGATTCGGTTTGCACTCCGAGGGAATTGCAGAAGGCCTGAGAGAGTACGGCTTGCCTGCACTTGCTGCCACCGTAGCAGTAGCAGTTTCGTTTTGCATAGGATTGTCTCCGCTGGATAACAGACCGACTGTATGGCGGGTCCTGATCGAAGGAATATTGTACTACGTAGGCGTTGGCATCATGGAGGAGCTCTATCTTCGCGGACTGCTACAGAACATCATTGAAATACTGTTTGGAAAGAAGAAAAACGGAACGCTGTATGCTGTTCTTATCGCTTCTGTCTTGTTTGGTGCCGGCCACATTCTCGGAGCAGCAGGACAACCGGTATTAACGATAATATGCAAGGCGATTTGGGCTGCAGGGCTCGGTGTTTATTTCGGAGCGGTATACGTTAAAACACGCAATCTGTGGGTCCCGATCATACTGCATATTTTGATCGATCTTTGCGGGATACCTGTCTGCTTTTCCGGAACAAGCATGTATCCCGATATAGCATTGGTTACATCTCTGGTGTCTTTTGTTTTGCTTGGTGTCTACGGAGCAGTTATCCTGAGAAACGAAAAACAGAAAGACGAGAGTTCATACAACAATCTATCTGATAAATTCAATTCTGAATGGGAGAGAGAAATGATAGAAGAAAATAAAAACAGAACAAGCGCTGCCCGCCGTGAAGACTGGAAAACAGAGGCTATGCCTGAGCAGCATGAGACTTTCGTGCTCAGCAGGTCTTTCAGCGATGAGGAGATGACTGCGCTCCGCCACGGCAATATCCCACAGGCTATGGAGGATAAATGGTTCTGGTATATGGAAGGCTCGACTCTTTGGGCGCATCGGAGCTGGACAGGACATTGTATCTTCAGGATCGACTTTAAAGAAGATAATAATCATATCGTGACGGTAAACCGCAACTCGGAGCAGTATAAGTGCACCAGTATCGATGAGGATATCGAGTCTTTAAACAAGCTTCTGGACTGGTGGACCCAGACTCCGTACGATCACTATAATGAGTGGCTCGCGGAAACATACGATGCGCTGGAGAAATCCGGCAGAGAATAGTGTGTAAGAGCTGTTCCGGTTTATCGGATCAGGGGATGTTATTCACAAATTCCAATTTGTAGAGGATAAATGATGACAGCAGAAGAATTATGGAGAAAATCCGGATTAACTGCACAATATGAATCTTGGTCATTTGGTGACGCACCGGACAAACTGGCAGCTTTAGTCAAAAACGGTGTAAAGACTGCTACCTGTTCGGCATATGATCTATATCAGATTGAAGGTGAGCCAATCCCTAAAGCAGGAGATTATAGCGTTATTCTTGATTCTAAGGGAGAAGCTATATGCATTGTGAAGACAACGAAAGTGTATGTGACAGCATTCGATCAGGTTTCACAAGAACATGCTTATAAAGAAGGAGAAGGAGACCGATCATTAGATTATTGGAGAAAGGTTCACATAGACTTTTTGACTCGGGAACTTGCGGGAATAAGCAAAGAATTCACCCAAAAGACGCAGGTTGTGTGTGAAGAATTTGAACTGGTGTACACTTAAATTCTCATTTGCCGGAAATAAGAGGTGAACATGCAAAACAGGATATTAGCTTTATTCGTCCTGATGATGACGGTAGTAGTATTATCTTCCTGTACAGCGGTATTCCCGAAAAAAGAGAATATAGTGACGCTGTCTGGCGAAGAAGCAACAAAAATTCTTAAAGGCAAGACGGAGAAAGAGATCATCGATAATTGGGGAGAACCTGATGGTACTCTTTCAGGCTTTTACGGCGATATATTCGTATGTAATGACAAGAGCATTGTGGTCTATTTTAATGCTGAAGGTAAAGTCTCAGATGTTCTTGTTTCGGATAAACAGAATTAATCTAACACTCCAGTCTATAGGGACAGCAGGAAAAACACACAGACTGAAGTATACGGGTAAGAAATATGCAAATAATAGATAACGATGCTTTCTATGAATTTATAAGAAAATATGATCCGGACATTGAGTATCATTTGGTCGGCGAAGTTGCATATTTTCTGCTATGTGATGGTAAGCCTTTTGAGGGAGTGAGCTCTCATAGGGAAGCATTACGCTGTGTCTTTGAGTCACTGGTTGAACTAAGCGTAGAGAACAAGGACCACGCCAGAATATTGTTTGGCGATGACTATGCAGACCAATTGTGTCCTTTGGTCTACGATATCGACAAGGCGGAACCTTCTCGGTTGGACCAGCAGGTGTTTTTCTACTGTCCGAATATTGTTAAGAGTGATTATTTCGGCAACGTCACGTATGATGCCGAATGGAAACCAGATAACAGTGGAACTACGGTGCCATACTGGTATGCTTTGATGGAACCGGTGCACGGCAGAAGAAACAAGCCTGAAGACTTCAAGAAGGTGAACGAAGTTCTGTTTCCGAACAGTACAGATGTGCTGGACATATATGAATGGACAACAGACTGGTCAGATTATTTTGATGCCGGGCATGAATGGTATGGAGCATGCTGCTGGAGCATTTATGACAAGACTCTAAACAGATATGTGGTCATGCTCGTATCAGCAACGGACTGACAGATCTGGATCGATGGGGGTGTTATTATGCTACTTTTAACAAATAAGATTCTGAGCAGTATTTTGGAGATCGTTCTTTTCGGAACAGTTCCATTTATATGGTGGTTTTTTTACGGCAGGAAAAAAGAGAAATTCACTTCTCTTATACCGGGATGGTCGCTTTCGTAATAGCTTACATCAACGAAAAGAAAGCAGATGGATCAATCTTGCCAAGCTGGACTATCCATGCGTGCGCAAATACAGTTGCATCGGTATTTGCACTATTTTCTATTCTTTGACTTAGTCGACCGCTTTTTAGTTTGTGGAGGATATCAGATATGCGGTATTTCCTGATCTTGAAATGTTGCATCGATCAGTAAGAAAGAAGAGGTTGATCTTTATTAATGGCTGGATTAATCAAAAAAATATCAGAAGTGATAATACTGGCTTTGCTGGCAGTGCTGTTACTTACAGCGTGCCGTCAGCGCACACAGGCGGACGAGAATGTCACAGAGAAGGATATCGGCGGAAAAACTTATGTCTGGGAGAAGGAAGGTTTCGGCGGCGATTTTACTATCGAGCTTTGTGAGGACGGTACTTTTGAGTATTACGAAGGCGCACTTAGCAGTTATATAGGGTCCGGAAAATGGTCGCTGGAAAAAGGCATCGTGACGCTGGATGAGGATGACAGCGGATATGGATTGTCTTTCCGTTTTGCAGTGAGGTCCGGTGATCTCGTATTTCTTTCCGAAGGCTCTGACATGTTTATCTATACAAAAGTGAAGGAAGGAGACCGTTTCTCTCCATCTGAGGAGTAAGGTCTGTTTTCTGATTGATCAGATTGGAAAAAAATGACGATAAGTGAAGAATACGAAGAACGTGCAGTATAACCTTGAACCTGGCCAGAGTGTTGGCTTACAAGGAAGAAGGCCTTGTTCTTTCCAAAAAAGAAGGCGGCGAATGGGCGATAAAACACCTTCCTTATGAATACTGTCCGTTGGTCATGGATGCTTTGCGTTAATACTCCGAAAAGCGGAGATCATCTATGATGAACTTCTAGCCAGGTGTTATGCAGAATATATATTGAGGCGGATAAAGCAGTGAGATGTTGGAGCAATCGATAACGTTGTCAAAAAACACGATAGTATTTTCAGCTTTACCTGTATATGTGCTTAAAAATCAGTATCTGCAGGGTGATAGAAAATGGTTACAAAGAATGTTGTTGTTCTTCCTTTCGATGAGCAGTGGAAGCAGGATTTCATCATGATAAAAGATGAACTTGAACCTGCTCTTGGACAGCTGGCGATGCGGATCGAACATGTTGGCAGCACCTCTGTCGAAGGTCTGTCTGCAAAACCCATCATCGACATAGATGTTGTCATTAAAGATTACACTGTGTTCGAAGAAGTTGTGTCAGCTCTGGAAACAATAGGTTACCAACACGAAGGAGACCTTGGCATCGCAGGGCGGGAGGCATTCAAATACGAAGGAAAAGGCCATTTGAGAAAGCATCATTTATATGTTTGCCCAGAGGATTCACCAGAGCTGAAAAGACATATTGCTTTCAGGGATTATCTGAGGACTCATTCCGATGCTGTGTGGGAATACAGCCGCATCAAAGAAGAAGGAGCAAAACTGTATCCCAATGATATTGATCGATATATTGAATACAAGTCTCCGTTCATCGAGAAGATCTATGCAGAAATAGAGATATATAATTCCAATTTGTAGGACTGAAACAATAACAGACAGATGGGAAAGGAGAGCGGCCATGTACATGAAAAGATACACAGCGGTTCTGATAGCTTTGTTCACGGTATGCGCGATGCTGCTTGGCGCATGCGGCGCAGAGCCTGTGGTACCGGCTGTAGCGCCGGTGACGGCTAATGTCACGGAATACGTCAACACCGTGGAAGAATTCGGCAATACAGTGCACTCCAGTGTCCGTATAGGGGATGACGGGCATTTCGTGCTTAAAGACAACTACAGCGCAGGCACGAACGAGATCACCGGGACATGGACGCTTTCTGAAGGTACTTACACACTGAAAGTGGAATCGTCCAAGATCGGCAACTACCAGACCATCGTATTTGAGACGAAGGATGATGACACTCTGATCCTTAAGACCAATCTTATAGGGTCCAAGGCTGACCAGATATTCTCTTCCGATCCGAACGCGGAGATGATCTCGCTGAGCGCGGATGACGATTTCAGGTGCGGGACATATCACAATATATCTTCGATGGGACTGTACCGTTCTTACATCGTGATCTATCAGAAGGGCACCTTCTCCCATGTGGATACTGACAATGTCAGATCATTTGTCATCAGCGGTAAGTGGACACACAAAGACGACAGACTGATCTGCACATATGAAGAAGGCGGAGCGCAGAAGACATTCGATCTCCAGATCCGGGATGACGGTATTCTGGTTCTGCTGAATGATGTAGGTGAATCCAAGACAGGCAACCTTTTCTCAATGGATGTGAATGAGATAGATACCACCGTTAATATACCGTGTCAGGGGATATATCTAGACAACCACAAACCGGACGTGAAAGACAACGAACCGAGCTGGAACGTTGCTGCAAGGACCATACCCGAGGACACGACTGATGACATGTACTTCTTCAGCGGAAATCCCAGCATTCTTGATATAGACAATGCAGGGAATGTAACGGTCTATAAAGCTGGAGATACATACATAAAGGTTATGTGCGGCAATGCAGAGATCACTGCTTATATCTCAGTGCACGAGAGCGGACCGAGCGATGTGCTGTTTAATCCGGGTGCTGAAAGGATAAATGTTGGGACAGGCAAACAGCTTAATGCAATCATCATAGGGGGCACCGGAAACGAGAAGGTAACATACTCATCTGATGATCCCTCAATAGCTACTGTATCTTCCAGCGGTTACGTGACCGGAGTCATGCCTGGACAGACGCGGATAGTAGCTACACTTCCTAACGGCCTTCAGGGCACATGCAATGTATATATTAACGGTGAGAAAGCCACGATCACAGTGAGCGACGTTACCCTGAAACCGGGCGAGACTATAGGGCTTCCGATAAAAGCGTATTACATAACCAACTATGACATGAGATACAACAGGGAAGACATATGGTATGAACTGGAGTTCCACACTTCCGATCCTTCAGTGCTGACCGTTTTCCAGGTGTCGGGTCTTCACGCTTCTGAAAATGTGACACAGGCTATGGATGTATCGTTCTGGTTCACGTGGTCCGATGGCAGCTCGCTCACCGCCACTTCACCGGTATACACGGCACATATCAGGCCCTGATATCCTTATACAGCCAACATATGGACACGAGGGATATAATATATATGTAAGGAATAGTACGAATAAGCTCTGTTACGGATCGAGGCGATTTAAATGAGCAGGAAGAAAAAGACAGTACATATCCTTGACCAGCTCAGGAAACTGCAGCAGTCTGAGCTCAATTCAGAATATATGTATCTCACTCTAGCGAGAAAGACAGATGTGGATAAGGACAAGGAAACGCTCCTCAGGATAGCCAAGCAGAAGGCAAGGCACAGTGAGATCTACAAGTGCCTTACCAATGTAGACATGAGGGCACAGAAGAAGCGCGCAGTCCTGGCATCTGTTCTGTATAAGCTGTTAGGCAAGAAGGGACTGTATCCCATGATAGCGTTCCTGGAATACCGTGCGCATTTCAGGACAGGGGATCTTGCAAGGAAGTTCAGCAGCATCCGTGAGATCTGGAACGACCAGAAGATACATGGGGATCTGCTCGCTAAACTTGTATACTAAATTTTTGAAAGATAAGAGAAGCAGGTATGTTTTTGCATACCTGCTTTTACTTTGTTTCTATATATTATTTGCCTCTTCCCGGGCCTCTTCCGCCTCCATGGCCTCCGGGACCGACGTGTCCGCCGCCATGACCTCCGGGACCGCCGTGTCCGCTTCCGGGTCCGCGTCCGCCTGTGGTGTGGCCAGGACCGCCAAAACCTCTGTTGCCGCCCATACCTCTGTTGCCGCCCGGCATCATGCGGGGAGTTGCAGGTTTACGGATAGTCCTGCGCGGAGGGATAGGAGACGGGCTGATATACGGTCTGAAACTTCTGTGATAGACAGGGGGGATCGGTGTGTAACGGATATGGAAGATCCTCTCAAGAAGGGAAGGTCTTCTGTATCTTCTGTAAGATGTGATGCGGTTCGCAACAGTGAGGGCACCGATGACTGCCGCAACATCCCTTAGGAGGTTTCCGTTGCTGTCGAAGACAGAAGAGTTGGCCTTGCCTGTGAGGTCCACATATTTGTCTTCCTTGTCCGTGATGGATACTTCCATGCCATATTCCGTGTACATCTGTGCCACGGTGGCTGCTTCCTCGGCAGTAAGATTCTCGCCGACTATAACGGGGACCATTCTTACGAGGTTGGCGGATTCAGCATCCGTATATCCGAAAACGTCCTCAAGAAGATCTCCGGCCATCGTTGCGTCACATGTGCCGGTGGAAACCAGAACAAGGTTGTATACGTTCGTAGCCTTAGCGGTTGACGAAGCCTTGTTCAGAAGGGAGATGGAGCTTGTGCGTGTCTTAAGAGCCGCTCCGCAGTATGGGCAGAAGTTGGTCTCTTCTGTAAGGGGAGTGCCGCAGTTTCCGCAAAACATAGTTTCTTTCCTTTCTTATATTAATATTGCTACAGGATATATTTTAATCTGTGTTTTTGAACAAATCTTGAAAAACGGGGAGATCAGAAGACTCTTTTTCCTTCGAGCCATGTCTCCAGCACATTGATGGAATGGAGCTCATACGGATCTGTTTCGTATGGATCGCTTTCAAGGACAACGAAGTCAGCAAGCATGTCGTCTTCTATCTTTCCCTTAAAAGCCTCCTCTCCGCTGGCATACGCTCCGGCAGTGGTGAAGCTCTCCAGAGCCTCAGTCACAGTAAAGGCCTGTTCCGGAAGATACGGACCTGTTCCGTCCATAGACGTCCTTGTCACTGCGCACTGTATGCCTTTGAGCACATCCGGAAGCTCGACAGGACAATCCGATCCGTTGGAAACGTTTACACCCTTGTCCAGAAGAGTCTTCCAGCTGTAGCTGGTGTCCGCTATCTCCTTTGGAACGAGCCTGTACACGATGTGGTTGTCGTAGTCGAGGAATACGGACTGAGCGAGAACATCTATGCCTAGTGAAGCGATGCGGTCCAGCTGATCCGCTCTGCTCACCTGACAGTGCACTATGCCGCTGCGCCTTTTTCCGGGATACATCTTCTGTGCGTATTCCAGCGCGTCCAGCACCTGATCCATGCATCCGTCCCCGATGACATGTATCACTGAGCCTACGCCTACAGAAGCGGCGAGGCATATCATGTCTCTCATCTCCTCTGAAGAATAGATGAGGATACCTGTCTCGTCTGTTCCGGGATACGGCACGGAGAGTTTGGCTGTCCTGCTTCCGAGAGATCCGTCTCCCAGCATCTTGAGAGGACCGGATTTATACATGTTTCCGTAGCGTATGCTGAATCCGTCCTGCGCCACGAATCTCCTGAGATCTCCAAGGTGCTCGAAGTTGCACTGTTCGTTGATCCTTACTGTGAGCCTGTCTTCCTCTATGAGCTGTCTTACTGCCTCGATGATATCGAAGGCATCAACGCCGGGGAGGGAGAGCAGGTCATCCGACTGTACGCTGGTTATGCCGTATCCGTTGGCGGCCTTTGAAGCTTCAGCGAACATCTCCTTGATAGCGCTGATGTCTGCAGTAGGGATGGCATCGTATGCGAGACCGAGAGCGTTCTCGAACAGTCTTCCCGTGGGTTCACCGTCTGCGATCTCTATGGCTCCGCCCTCCGGAGCCACTGTCTCAGCCGTGATGCCTATCGCTCTGATCGCGGCGCTGTTGATCACACAGCAATGTCCGCAGGTGCGTGTTATGACTATAGGGACTTCAGAGGATACAGTATCCAGGTCCCAGCGGTCCGGCATCCTGTCCGCATCTGTGAAGTAGTCATGATTCCATCCTCTTCCGACGAGCCACTGACCTTCCGGGACCGGCTTCTCCTCAAGGCTTTTTCTGAGGTGATCCAGCATACCTGCAAGACTGTATGTGTGCTCACCTAGCAGCACACCCTGAAGGGAATGCCCGTAGTTTAGAAGATGCATGTGAGAATCGTTGAAGCCGGGGCAGACGAATCTGCCTTCCATGTCCACCTTTTCTGCTGCATCAGTGACATCGGGGAACGGTTCCTCGCGGACATCCGTGAACCATCCGTCCTCAGTGCAGAAGGATCCGCGGAATACCTTTCCCGCTGAATATATCTTTGCGTTATAGAACAGTGTCTTTGCCATGATGATCTCCAAGAAATATGTTTTTTGTAATAATACCATACAGAGACATCATCGAGAAATATCGTTCGAAAGCGCTTGTGTCCCGGATAATTTTGAATTTAACAGTTTGAAGGAGGAGCGCGGCTTTGATTGTCAATATCAAAAGGTTTGCTGCTGCAAAAATCACAGAAAAGCTGTCTTTTTTTCTGCGGATATACTCATTCAGGCAGTGTAAAAATCATGGAAAAAGATTAAAATAAAATCAGAACAAAACACGGCCGCACGGAGTATCGGAGCGGCCTGCGGAAAGGGGCACAAGATGACTTATTTGCTTATGAATCCTCTGGCTAACAACTCCAAGGGAGAAGAAGACGCCAGAAAGTGGGCGGCAGACAATGGCGTAGACTGCGAGTTCAGAAGTCTGCTGGATATCAAGGATATGAAGGCTTTCTTCGATGGCCTTGCGCCGGAGGATGAGGTTGTCCTCACCGGCGGCGACGGCACGGTGAACCGCTTCGCCAACGACGTCTACGGCTACGAGTTCAAGAACCCGCTGTGGTATGTGAAATGCGGCAGCGGCAACGACTTCTGGCGGGACAGCGAGAAGTACGCGAAGGACGGCAGGATCGACCTGCGGCCTTTCCTGAAGAATCTGCCGCTGATCACAGTCAAGGGGATCCAGAGAAGGTTCCTCAACGGCATCGGATACGGTCTGGACGGGGAGACCTGCCGCGTGGGCGATCTACAGAGGCTGAATTCGGACAAACCCGTCAACTATTCCGCCATCGCCATCAAGCTGCTGCTGGGCGGATACAAGCTCAACAAAGCTACTGTCACGGTTGACGGCGAAACAGCTAAATACGAGAACGTGTGGCTGGCTTCCACAATGAAGGGCCGGTTCTACGGCGGCGGACTTATGGTCGCGCCGGATCAGGACCGCTTCGACGAGGAAGGCCTGGTCTCAGTTGTTACGTTATATAAGAAGAGCAGGCTGGGCACACTGATGAGGTTCCCGTCCCTGAACAAGGGCGAACACGTCCTGAAGAAGGACTGGGTCACAGTGAAGCGCGGCAGAAATGTCACGGTCTCTTTCGAGGAGCCCTGCGCACTGCAGATAGACGGCGACGTCGTGGAAGACGTCCTGACCTATACGGTAGAGATCGGAGTGTAACATGGACCGTTACGACGTGATCGTGATCGGCGCGGGCAACGGCGGTCTTGCCGCCGCATGCCGGATCCTTAACGCCGGAAAGACCTGCCTGGTGTGTGAGAAGCACAACATTCCGGGCGGTTTTGCGACCAGTTTCGTCCGGGGAAGGTTCGAATTCGAGGCGTCGCTGCATGAGTTCAACGGCATCGGCACGCCGGAAAAGCCCGGCAGTGCGCGTCTGCTGTTCGAGGAGCTCGGGGTGGCGGACAAGATCGAATGGATCCAGCTGAAAAACGCCTACCGCCTGATCTCAAAGAAAGAAGGCTACGACTTTACCATGCCTTTCGGTGAGGAGGCCTTCATCAGGGCGAACGCTGCAGTCCATCCGGACGGGGAGCGGATCGTCCGTGAATACCTCACGCTGTGCAGACAGATCCGGGATGCCATGTCCTACCTGAGCGCAGCAAAAGGCAGACCGGACCCCAAGGTGATGATGGAGAAGTATCCGGATTACATGGCATGCGGTTCCTATTCCGTGAATGAAGCTTTCGAAGCTCTGGGTTATCCGCAGGAGATCGTGGACAACCTGAACAGTTATTGGTGCTATCTTGGCGCGAACGGGAATAACCTGAGTTTCCTGCACTACGCCAATATGCTATACAGTTATATCTCAAATGGGGCAACTATCCCGAAATACCGTTCTCACGAACTGTCCCTGGCCCTCGAGGAGAGGGTCCATGAACTTGGCGGGGACATCTGGTTCAACAGCGAGGTCACGAAGATCCTGACGGACGCGGACGGGCACGTCTGCGGCATCCGGCTGAAGGACGGACGTGAGATAGAGACGCGGCACGTCATCGCGGACGTCTCGCCCCACGTGGTTTACGGCAGACTGATGGACAGCGAAGCTGTGCCGGAAAAGGCGCGTAAACTGACCAATTTCCGCAAACTGGCGGGAAGGGGATTCACCGTCTTCCTCGGTCTGAACCGATCCGCAGAGGAACTGGGGATCACGGACCACAACTATTTCATATACGACACAGCGGACAGCGTGGCGCAGTACGAATCCATGAAGACCATAGGACAGACCGCAGCCCAGGCTACGGTGTGTCTGAACAACGCGGATCCGGAATGCTCGCCGCCCGGTACCGCCATTCTGTACATGACGACCCTCTTCACGGACGACGTATGGAGCGGCGTGAAGGAAGAGGACTATTACAGAGTCAAAAACGAGATCGCAGCCGCCATGATCCGGCGCTTCGAGGAAGCCACCGGCACACAGATAGCAGAACATGTCGAGGAGATCGCGGTGGCGACCCCGGAGACTTATGCCAGATACTGCGGCCATCCGCAGGGCACTGTCTACGGCTATGAATCCCAGTACTACGACGGTCTTATGAACCGCATCCAGATGGTGGAGGAGGACCATATGGTTCCCGGACTGCGCATCGGGGGCGGATACGGTGAGCGTCTGCTTGGCTATCCCAGCAGTTACAAGTCCGGTGTAAACGAAGCGGACCGGACGCTGCGGGATATAGGAAAGGAGGGCATGTAAAATGGCTTTCCAGAGAAGTAAAGTACCGGGCGAAGACATCCGTCTCGCCATGGAGATGACGCAGAAAAGACGTCAGCTCATAGAAGAGTCCCCCGCAGATCCCATCGTCTGGGAGTACGGAGTAAACCGTCTGGCGGCATCGCTGCATCCGGGTTTCGTTAAAGCGAAGCTATGCTCCCGGGAACCTGTCTGTGCGGACTGTTACAGGATCACGTTTAAGTCCCTGAGGGAAGACGGGCATTTCCCGTACTTCCGCGCGGGCCAGTTCGTGACACTTTCCGCCCGGGTGGGGGATTCATTCCTCACAAGGCCTTATTCCATCGCTTCCTCCCCGAAGCGCGCCATGGCAGGTGAACTGGAGATCATCGTTCGGAAAACAGGGATCTTCTCCTCCTGGCTCACGGAGGAAGCGCCTGTAGGTACGGAGCTGCTGATGGGAGAACCCTCAGGGGATTTCTGCCACGACAGCATCCGTGATAAGGAACACATCGTCGGCATAGCCGGCGGCACCGGCGCCGCGCCGTTCCTTTCCATGATGAGAGCCATTACGGAAGGCAGCGAAGACTTCCGCCTGACGCTGCTGTACGGCGCCAGGACCAGGGAGCAGATCCTTTTCGATCCGGAGGAGTTCCGTGACGACAGGATACGCATTGAGACTGTGCTGTCTGACGAGGAGGCGGAGGGATACCGCCACGGATTCATCTCCGCGGACATCCTGAAGGAATATGTCACGGCGGATTCCACAGTGTTCCTGTGCGGACCGGACGCCATGTACGCGTATGTCCTTGGGGAACTTGGAAAACTTGAAGAGGCTCCTGCCGGGATCCGGCAGGAACGTAATCCAGTAGGGAACAGGATCCTTGAAAAGCCGGAGACGTTCCGGCTGACGGTCCGGATCCGGGACAACGTGAAGACGATCGACGCCCGCAGCGAAGAGACCCTCATCACGGCGCTGGAACGGGCGGGGATCCCAGCCGTAGTGCGTTGCCGCAGCGGTGTCTGCGGGTTCTGCCACAGCCGTCTGGTCTCCGGGGAATGCTATATAGCGCCGGAAAACGACTTCAGGCGCGCAGCGGACCGCAAGTTCGGCTACATCCATCCCTGTTCGGCGTATCCCATGTCTGACGTGGAGATAGAGATCCCCATCTTCGATGCGGAGGAATAATAAATGAATTTATTCATAATCGTATATCTGGCGGCGCTGGCCTGTTACCTGTACACGAGAAACAGAGGGAAAAAGATCTACCGCGCCGTTAACAAATACCTCATGGCCACCATGTACCTGGTGCTGGCGGTAACCATGATCCTTAAGAAGAACGGGTTCGCAAGTCTGCACACCCTGTTCATAGCCGCTCTGATCTTCGCCTGGCTGGGAGACATCTTCCTGGTCTTCGATTTCGGAAGGGGCGGTGACTTCTTCCTTGCGGGCAACGTCTGCTTCATCATGTACGAGCAGATCGTAATGCTGACCAACGGGAAAAAATGGGCGGATTTCATCTGGACCTTCGCCGCGGCGGCAGTCCTGCTATGCTTTTTCATCCTGGCGTGTCAGAAATGGCCTATGAAGTTCAAGCTGGGGAAGATGCGCTGGCCTATGACATTTTATCTGTCCACCATCATCACACACGGCATGACAGGCCTCGCCATGGCCCTGCTGCTGCCGGGAACGAACTGGATGGTGATGGGCATAGGATCGGTGCTGTTCATGATCTCGGACCTGATCCTCACAGCGTACAAATTCGTCTTTGACAACAATGTCTGGCTCGTGCGGGCTAACAGCGTGACTTATTTCACCGGTCTGCTGCTGATAGCTCTCAGCACAGCGATGTGAAAAGCAAAAGGCATTCTGAGAACAGTCTCTTTTTCTTTTCGCGGAAGAACAGTTAAGGTATAATTAGAGCATAAAGGAGGATTTGCCTATGTGGAATGGATGGAACACAGCGGATTATCACGGTATGGTCGCTGAGACGACCATGATCCCCCGTAAGGGCGGAAAACAATTGCGCGTTTATTATTCTCGTCCTCTGGATGTAGAGGGATATCCAAGCATCGTACTGATCCCTCACATGCCTGGCTGGGATGAGTTCCTCAGGGAGGCAGCGCGCAGGTTCACAGAGCAGGGATATGCGGTAGTATGCCCGGATATCTATCAGGATTTCGGAACAGGCACACCGCCTGAGGTCTCCAAGAAAGTGATGGAGTCCGGCGGTGTAAGCGATGAGTCCGTAATGTCTGATGTAGAGGATTCTATCGCTTTCATGAAGAAGCATCCGGAAGCCAACGGAAAAGTCGGCGTCATCGGAATGTGCTCAGGAGGAAGACATACTTTCCTCGCAGCATGCACACTGGATGATATCGATGCGGCAGTGGACTGCTGGGGCGGAGCATTTGCCAGCAACTTCAATCCGAATGCGCCTATCGACAAGGTCGACGGACTGAAGTGCCCGCTTCTTGGTATTTTCGGCAATGAAGACTTCTGGCCTTCAGCCGACGAAGTGAACAAGATGGAGGAAGTCCTGAAGGAAAAAGGCAAGGACTACACCTTCTATCGCTATGACGGCGCAGGACACGGTATCTGGTACTATGACAAGCCGATGTACCGGCAGGAACAGGCAATGGATTCCTGGAACAAGGCGCTAGATTTCTTTGACGAGAAACTCAAGACACCTGTTGAATAGCCAT
This sequence comes from Oscillospiraceae bacterium, assembly GCA_017432285.1. GTDB lineage: Bacteria > Bacillota > Clostridia > Oscillospirales > Ruminococcaceae > RUG11783. The sequence continues at coordinate 78,849 of JAFRJM010000012.1, forward strand.
CCCGGCTGTGAGCGGCGTTAAAACAACTTGACAGACAAGCCCAACTCAAGTAATACTTGAGTTGGGCTTTATAATATAAAGACGCAGATGCTACTAAAGCCGCACTGGAGGATCTACAATATAACTGCAGGAGGGAAAGAATGATGACGACAGGAATGAGGATAGCTGAAGCAAGAAAAAGAGCAGGTCTCACACAGGCCAAGGTAGCTGAGAAGATGGACGTATCCTTCCAGGCGGTGTCTGCCTGGGAGAGAGATGAATATCTTCCGGATACAGATAAGCTTGCCAGTCTCGCCAAGGTCCTGGATTCGTCTGTTTCCTATCTTATAGAGGGAAGGGCATACGACGTGCACGGTCAGAGCGAGATCTTCGACTGGGAACACATGAAGACTTTCGTGAAGACTACCGCAAAGCAGAAGAAAATGGAGAATACTGCAAAAGCGCTGGACTTCGCGGTGAAGGCACATGACGGACAGCTAAGGAAGAAGTCTGATATACCGTATATCAGCCATCCGCTGACGCTGGCGTGCCACTGCCTGGCAATGGATATCTGCGATGATGCCGTTATAGCGGCATGTCTCCTCCATGACGTCATAGAGGACTGCGGTGTTACGAGAGACGAGCTTCCCGTGGATGAGGAGACGAAACATATCGTGGAGCTGCTCACAAGAGAGAAGGACGACAGCAGGAGAGAGAAGATCCTTAAGGAATATTACGGAGCGATATCCGGCAACCCAAAGGCTGCCCTTATAAAATGTGTGGACAGGTGCAACAACCTCAGCACCATGTCCTGGGGGCTGAGCAGGGACAGACAGTTCAGGTACATCGACGAGACAGACAGATATGTGTTGCCGCTCCTGAAGGTGGTGAAGGCTGTTCCGGAATTCAACAACGCGGCGTGGCTGCTACAGTACCAGATAGAGACTATGGTGGACCTGTACAAGAGAATGCTCTAGAAAAGGAGGCGTTCATGGAAAAGCGTGTAGATGAAAATGTTAGGCAGCTCACAGAAGAAGATCTGTATAACGCGGAATCTATAGATCTGTACTGTATGCAAACGATGTATGTGAAGATGCCGGGAGAATACCCATACTATGTTACAGGAACCGGATTGGAATGGGGAAGGAGCGACAAGCTGGATGAATACTACGAATCTGAACTGATGATGTCGTATCTTGACAAACTTTCGCCAGAAACAGCGATTGAACTGCTGAATGTATGGAAGAAGATCTGCAGCAACAAAAGATACGGATAAAACAGCAAAAAAGAGGAAGACCATTTGGTCTTCCTCAATTTTTTAGAGTTCGCTATTTATGGCTTTAAGAAACTAGTCGAGGAACTGTGAATACTCGTCGACGTTGTCTTCCATAACGCGTTTTACTTCGTAGTAGTTGACTCTCTCATAGCCAGGATCTTCACCAAGGATAGCCTTGTGGCAGCAGGTGATCATTCCGAGCGGTACTCTGTCTTTCAGGCCGAGGTCGATCGTTCCACGGAAGATTCCTTCGCCCTTCTTTGCAGCATTGAGAAGGTTAAGAGCGATATCGGTTGCGTCTGTTGAGAATACACCGTACTCGCTGATATCCTTGCCAGCGCCTACGAGGTCAGCATACCAGGCTTCTGCGACACCGCATACCATGGAGTCTGCAAGAGATGCAAATATCTTCATGTTGGGTTCTGCGGAAAGCATGTTGTAGAAGCAGTCTACGAACGGCTGTGTTGCAGGTACGTCATATACTCTGCCGCGGTCGCAGTGCTCTTTGAAGCCGTCGATGATACCGGCTGAACGCTTTGTGGTAGCATCGTTGAATGCGCCTGTCATAACGCCCATGATGATCTCGTCATCATCTACGTGCTCTGTTGCCCAGTCGCCTGCCATCGATCCGATAGCATAGCCGAGGTCATAGTTGGAGCACATGAAGACGTAGTCAGCCTCTTCGGAATACTCGTCGTAGGAAATGACGATGAGGCCTTTTTCCTTCAGCATCTCAACTGTAGGAACGATACCGACCGGGTCCTCATTCATGAAGATGATTCCGTCAGCACCTGCAGCAACCATGTTCTCAAGGTTGTTCTGTGTGACTGCTGTTTCCATGTTGTCCTCAGAGACGAGGATCTTGATGTTGTTCTCTTCACCGTATTTGTAGAAAACATCGGTCATGAAGGACATCGTCTCGTTGGTCAGGTTATTGGTGTTGAAGCCAATGACCAGCTGTCTCTGCTCCGGTTCCGGTGCTGGTTCGTCATTGCCGCCGTCATCTGCGGGTGTCGGTGTCGGTTCCGGGGTGGAGCCACATGCTACTAATGCAAATGCCAGTGTCAGCATGAGCAATAATGCGATGAGTTTTTTCATTATCTTTCTCCTTATTATTTTTCGGGTATTTTCCAATACCACATAAATGGTCATTTTGATTATATCTTGCGTTTTTGATGTCATTCAATGGACTGTCATTCTTTGTATCTTTTTTTGTGACATTGAATAACATATCTCAGTTTCGTTTGAACATTATGACGAACACAAAGAAGGAACTGCAGAGAAAATCAGCGATAATGACGATAATCCGTAGGACGAAACGCGGCGCAGAGGTTATAATATATAAGGAACCAATATGCGTTATCTAATATTCCACATAAACAGGAGAAGGAGAAACATGGCATTAGTAGAACTGGATTTCAGATCCCAGGCGCTGAACTACCATGAGGAAGTAGTCATGGTCCTGCCGGACGTACCGGCGGATCATCCGTTACCTGTCCTCTGGCTGTTCCACGGTGCGAATCAGGACGCGACCGAATGGCTGCGTCAGACCTCCATCGAGCGCTACGCAAACAAGAGAGGCCTTGCCGTTGTATGCCCGACCACATCCAACGGTTTCGGCATGGACATGGTACACGGAATGAAGTATTTCACGATGCTGTCGGAAGAGCTTCCGGCACTCATCCACTACACGTTCCCGTGTCTTTCCACGAAGCGTGAGGACAACTTCACCGCTGGCGCTTCCATGGGCGGATACATCGCATACAAGCTGGCTCTCAACTATCCGGACAAATACTGCGCGGCAGGAGCATTTGCAGGCGCTTTGGATATAGTAGAGATAGTGAGGGACTTCACGAAAGATGATTCCCAGATCAACCCCTTCAAGCTCGCCTTCGGGACGCCCGAAGACATCGAGGGGACAGACAGTGACATCATCTATCTCGCAGGGAAACTCAAGGCAGAAGGGAAGCAGATGCCGAGGCTCTGGTCTCTGGTAGGCCTGCAGGATTTCGGCGCGGATCAGGTAAAGGGTGCCGTTGCCAAGTTCAAGGCTAAGGGCGTTGAGATAACAGATCTCTATGACATGGGCACTCACAGCTTCGATCTGTGGGACCGCTACGTCGAGCAGTTCCTGGACTGGCTCGGCCTGCCGAAGGTATAAGGAGGAGAGAACGATGGCACATCTGACTATACATTTCAATTCCAAGACCACAGGCCTCGCCACAGCGCTGAGGATAGTTCTCCCGATAGAATTCCCGCGCAACGAGCAGTCCGACTATGAAGCCGAAGTCGCCAAGAGACCTCCTCTTCCGGTGCTCTGGCTCCTCCACGGCGGCTCAGACAACTACACATCCTGGAACCAGTACACCCTGGTCCAGTACTATGCCGATCAGTACGGCTATGCCGTTATAATGCCGGACGCGCAGCAGTCCAGTTACGCAAATATGGCATATGGCCCGAAATGGCTGGACTACTTCAGGTATGAGCTTCCGGAGTACATATTCAGCCACTTCAATCTCTCACAGAAGAGGGAGGACAACTTCATCGCCGGTATGTCCATGGGCGGAACAGGCACCGTGAAGCTGGCCCTTCTCCAGCCTGAGCGCTTCAGCGTTGCAGTTCCTCTTGCATCTGCAGTAGAGGTCCCGAGACGCTACGCGGAGGGAAGATGGGACCGTGTCCCGGGCGGCGCCCCCAAGGACGGCAAACCCAGCGCGTTCAACGACGTCTACGGATGCGATGACAACCCTACAGCTATTCTCGGCACGAATGAGGATTGCTTCTATCTTTTGAAGAAGAACATAGACGAAGGCGTGGAGCTCCCGAAGTTCTGTCATTGCCAGGGGACAGAGGACCACACATACAACGGAAACGTTGAGTACCGTGCATATGCAAAGGACCTCGGACTTGAACTTGACTGGATCTCCGAACCCGGTATGCACAACTGGGACAGCTGGAACCTGTACCTGCCTGAGGTGTTCAAGTACATCCACAAATGCCGTGTGGAAGCTGGTATAGAAAAAGACTGAAACTGAACATAATATAAGAACAGCGGTTCAAACCAGAAGGCTTGGACCGCTGTCTCTTTTGTCTTGTGTATCTGAAGTCTTATCCAATGCTAAGAAAACATTAAGAAAGGCGTCATCTGTTCTTAAACCAATATTAAATCTTGGACGTATATAATATGGTCATTGGAGGAAGAAACATGAAAAGACTTACAGCTCTCATATGTCTGATGATCCTTATTGTCTCTCTTTCTGCATGCGGATCCGGCAATGACAAATACTATTCGATCGATCACTTCTACATCAAGGAAGAAGGGGATGCGTTCCGCAAAGCGTATAACGAACTGGTACAGGACACATTTAACTGGTACAGGAGCATCGAGGGAGAGGAAGGTGTGTATATCGTCCATTATGAGCAGTTTTCAAAAGAGCTGCTGAAAGAATGGAAAGACAGCGGATACATGGAAAATGTTCCGGAAAATGATCTGGACTACTATGTCGCATCCGTTAATTATCTGGAGGACAGGGGATTAGAGTTATCTGCTGACGAAAAGCAGATGATAGAAGAAGGAGTGAGATTCTATCTCCTTCCGGATACGCTTAGTGACTCGGAGCTCCAGGCGATGAAACTGTATCTGACTGAAGATGCATTACAGGGACTGGATGAGGAGACTCTTACAGACACAGCGTTCAGACATGACAGGAAGATAGAATTCAGGACATATCACTTTGACGGGACGTTCGAAGTTCCCGGAGGCGATGAGATAAAGAATCCGGTCATCTTCGCGGCAAGCACCTCCAACATGAAGTATTTTGAGGCAGAGAGCCTTATCGCTACCGGGGTCTCAGATGCATATATACGCCTTACGGAAGAAGCCTGCAATAAGTATGCAAAAGATCTCCCTAAGGAGCTGAAAGACAAAAAAGTGACATTCCTTGGATTGAGCAGCATGTCAAATTAACACTATAGACAAAAGGACCGGCTTGCCTTGTGATAAAGCAAGCCGGTCTTTCTATGTACTGTCTAACATTATTACGGTTTTGAGAACCTGTATGTCGGTTTCTTGCCCAGCAGATGTTCCACGAAATAATCTGTTTTTCTCTGAATGAAATACGGATCCGTTGGAACATAATGGTTGCACCGTGGCAGGATGAAGAAATCGAAATCTTTATCTGCGCGGATAAGAGCGTCTACAAGGCGGATGGACTGTGAAAGAGGCACATTGTCGTCCATCGCTCCGTGAACGATTAGGAGCTTTCCCTTGAGGTTCTTGGCAAGGGCCGTGTTGTCTCCCTTAAGGTAGATGTCCTTGTTGTAAAGACCATAGTAAGTCTCGGTCCACATATAGTCGTACATCCTCTGATCATGATTGCCTGCAGATGCGACAGCCACTTTATATACATCCGGGTACTCCAGTATGGCTCTCACGGATCCGCAGCCTCCTCCGGAGTTGCCCCAGATACCTATGCGGTCGCGGTCCAGGAACGGATATTTCTCAACGAGTTCATCTAGGCAGTACACATGATCCTTCAGACCGGCGCATCCATGGATGTTCTCATAGCTGATGTTATGTAGTGACTTTTCTCTTCCTGGTGTCCCAAGACCGTCTATGGTTATGCCCGCTATACCTAGCTGAGCCAGGGTCTCCAGGCAGCTGAGCATCTCACGTCCCGGCAGAGCGCCTTTCCATGAGAATGACTTCGGGACATTGATACACTGCATTCCGCCGTAGTCGTAATCCACGAATGGATACTTTCTGTCCGGATCGAAATCAGCGGGACGGATGAGGATGCCGTACAGGGTGGTCTTTCCGTCGCTTGCGGTAACGGTGAACCTTTCCGGAACGATGTATCCTCTTGCCATGAGATCAGTGATGTCTGCACTGACCAGTTCGCGGACCAAAGTTCCGTCTGCTTTCCGGAGATTGGTGACCGGAGGCTTGTCCACTCTGCTCCACGTGTCCACTATCATTCCGTTGATGATCTCGCAGCGGTGCATCCCGTCTTCCGGAGTGAGCACGGAAAAACATGAACCGTCAAAGTGCACGCGGCATACCAGCTGGTAGTACGGATCGCTTGCGCATGAGAGATCGTTTGCATAGAAGTAGATCCACTCATTTTCATCATCGATGGAGATGAGTTCCCCGACTCTGCAGTCGGCAGGAGTCACAGGATAAAGAAGATCTCCGGAAACAGCATCATACCGGAAGAGCCTTGCGAGATCGTCCCGTTCGCTTTGCCAGAATACAGATGTCCCGTCTTTTGATAGGAAGTTGCTCGCGGAGTAATCCCCGAAGCCGTCCAGTTCCCCAAATGTACAGATGTTGATGAAAGTATCGTCTGTCTCAGTCAGCACTTTATTCACTGTACCGTCGTTCTTCACCGTGATGAAGGAGGCGGATTTGTTGCCTCTTGATACATATGTGATGAACACAGCGCTGCTGTCTTCCAGCCACCTGGCATGTTTATAGACGGAGTAGAGGAGGGGGACACCTGCAGGCTGAGGATCGATGTCAAGCATCTTGAATGTGAAGCTCTCCGTATCGAAGAGACACCAGTAACCGGTAGGTATATGTTCATCCTCGGGGAAGGCACATTTATAACTGTGCAGCACCGGACGGATGCTTTCCCTGTCAGCGGAGTCAAAGGACTCTAAAAGGTACAGATCCTTGACTTTTCTCTGATTCAGCCTATATGCGAGGAAGTATCTGGAATCCGGAGACCATAGCACATCCGGGAATATAGGCATTTTGCTGCGTATAGCTGTTATATACCCGATGCACTGGGGGAAGATGCCGTATGTATCATTTTTCCTGCCGTCTTTGGTGAGCTGTATCTCTTCGCCGGTGTCTTTTTTCCTGAGCCACAGGTTGTTGCGTCTGAGGAACACCTCTTTGGATCTGTCTGGGGAGACAGTTCCGTTGTCTTTCTGCTTATTCTCCGACAGTTCTCCGGAGGAAAGATCATAGCAGTAACTCTTTCTGTCCTGAGTGAATGAAAGGACACCGTCTTTTACTTTGCATGTACGGAACGTGAGGCGCTCTTTACCCAGTTTGGAACAGAGATCCTCATGATCGAACAGAGGTTCTTCTACTCCGTCATCTGTTGAGACGCGCTCCCACTCTGTATATACAGAACCGTCCTCAGTACGCTTTTCCAACCCGTAAAAGAAGTGGCTTCCATCCAGTTTCTGAGCATGAGGCTCCGCATTGAGAACAGCATCCTTCGCGTTCCATGGAAGGAGCTGTTCTGCTACCTTGTATTGCTGATTCAGAGTTTTTGACCTTTTTCTGTTCATCGTAGTCTCCAGCTGTTTTTTTAATATTATATTCGCAGGATCAATGGATGTGAAAGTGTTATTTCGATTAGGACATATACAAAAACACCTTGGACGCCAAGGTGTTTTGCATATGCAGATATATTCAGATGCTCCAGTTGGCACTGCTGGCCTGAAGCAGAACCATAAATGGGAAAGTATCACGTTTCTGACAGGAAAGAGGGATTCACGGCCAGAGAGATAGAGGAGATTATCACGGATATCAGCACAGAAGGTCTGAAAAAAGTCCTTCTTGTTGTTCCTGATTACACCCGCTATCACTCCAATGCCGGGCTGATCTCGAACATCTATTATCATTACTTTACAGACAGGGGCATCGAGGTAAAACTCCTCGAAGCCCTTGGCACACATGAAAAGATCTCCGACTATCAGCTTGAGGATATGTACGGAGATATTCCTTTTGATGCTTTCGTCCCTCATGACTGGCGCAATGATGTCGTCAAGATAGGGGAAGTCCCGTCTGAGTATGTCAGTGAGATAACGGAAGGTCTGTGGAAAGACAGCGTAAGCATTGAAGTAAACAAGTTGATCATGGATGAGAGCTTCGATCTCATCATCTCGATCGGGCAGGTCGTTCCTCATGAAGTCATAGGAATGTCAAATCACTCCAAGAACATCTTCGTCGGTGTCGGCGGCAGCGCTATCATCAATCAGTCCCATATGATCGGTGCAGTCTACGGCATGGAAAGAGTGATGGGCAAGGACCATTCCCCCGTCAGGAAAGTCTTCGACTATGCCCTGAAACATTTCCTCAGCACAAGGCCTGTCATTTTCGTGCTTACCGTCACGACAGCGGAGCACAAGAACATCTTCACTCACGGTATCTATATCGGGGATAAGAGAGAGTGCCTGGAAAAAGCGATAGCTCTGTCACAGGAGAAAAATATCGACTTCGTGCCGAGGAGCCTTAAGAAGTGCGTTGTGTATCTCGACCCTGAAGAGTTCAAGAGCACATGGCTGGGCAACAAGGCGGTCTACCGCACACGTATGGCCATGGAGGACGGCGGTGAACTGATCATTCTGGGAAAAGGCATCAGCCGTTTCGGAGAAGATGCACAAGTCGATGCCCTTATAAGGAAATACGGTTACAAGGGACGGTTGCATACCCTGAAGATGCTTGAAGAGATCGATGACCTCAAGGCGAACATGTCTGCTGCTGCGCACCTGATTCACGGTTCCAGCGACGGGCGGTTCAGGATAACCTACGCTGTAGAGAATATCAGCAGGGAAGAGATAGCCTCTGTGGGATACGGGGACGCTTCCTATGAGGAGATGACAAAGAAGTATGACCCGGAAAAGATGTCATACGGATACAATGAGATAGACGGGGAAGAAGTATTCTATATCCCCAATCCTGCATTGGGACTTTGGATAAGCGAAACGAGGTTCTGAGAAAATGACTGAGTTCTGTAATGACGATTTTTTGCTGAATAGCGATACTGCGAAGAAACTGTATCATGAACACGCAGAGAAGATGCCCATCTATGACTATCACAACCATCTGTCACCGAAGGATATCGCAAGCCACAGGAAACTCGATAACCTTTATGAGATGTGGCTGGAGACTGACCATTACAAATGGCGAGCAATGCGTGCCAACGGCATAGATGAACGGTATATCACAGGTGATGCGGAACCTAGGGAAAAGTTCAGGATGTGGGCGAAGATCTTCCCTGATCTGATAGGCTCGCCATTGTATCACTGGACGCGCTTTGAGCTGAAGAGATACTTTGATATCGACGAATGCCTGTGTGAAGAGAACGCAGATGACATCTACGTCAGGACACAGCTGATGATGCGTGAAGGGAAATTCGATGTCATCTCTCTGCTGAAGAAGATGGATGTGGATACCCTATGCACTACCGATGACCCCTGCGACAGCCTCGAGTACCACAGGCAGATCGCTGAGGACGAAAGCATTCCTTTCGCTGTCCTCCCGTCATTCCGCCCCGACAAATATCTTGACGTGAATGGTCCAGACTGGAAGAGCAATTGCGAAAAAATGTGCAGGAAATATCAGACTGAAGATCTTAAGGAAGCCCTAAAGAGAGCACTGGACTTCTTCTGTGAAAACGGGTGCAGGGTTTCTGACCACGGATTCAGTGTGTTTGATTACAGCAATGACACTTTCCGTGATCTCATGCTGTATCTCGGTGAACTGTATCACGAGAGGAACATCGTGATGCAGATCCATCTCAGCCCGATAAGGAACAATTCGTATCGTCTGTTTACAAGTTTCGGGCCGGATGCAGGCGGAGACAGCATAGGATCTCCGGCAGACATACCTGCTATAAACCGATTTTTCTACGATCTTGAGAAAAAAGGCTGTCTTGGCAAGGCTATAGTATATAACCTCAATCCGGCCGACAACGAGGCTCTAGCAACGCTCGTCAATAACTTTGCCCCGAATGTACAGTATGGAGCTGCGTGGTGGTTCAATGACACTTACAGAGGAATCAGGAATCAGATAACAAACCTGATGGAGACCGCTTCCTTAGCCAGATCTGTAGGTATGCTGACGGATTCAAGAAGTTTTACATCTTTTGTAAGGCACGAGTACTATCGACGTATACTGTGCGGTATGATCGGTGAGATGGTTGATGAAGGTATGTATCCAGACGACATCGAACACCTCGGAAAGATGGTCGAGAACATTTGCTACAACAATGCCAAGACTTTTTTGAATCTTGAATAAGATGCCTGCGCGGTATAAAAAAGAACGCCCATGCTTAAATACATAGGCGTTCTGTGAAGCCTCACACGAATGAATTCGCGTGCTTCCTATTGCTGCCATTTCTGGCAGTTGCCCTTTAGGGGCATCGGACTGCCTTTCCACCATTAGGCCTGAACTCAGCTTACCTGCGGTGCTCTGACCGCAAGTGCCGCATTCAGGTTATATAACGTGGATAAGGTGCAGGTGCTTCTCCTGGCACATGATGGTTCTTTTGCCTCCATGGCCAACCTCTCCGTTTCCGGCAAGGA
>JAFRJM010000013.1 GCA_017432285.1 Oscillospiraceae bacterium
AACTGTGCTATTATTCATTTAATGACCTCCATTTGTATGCGGTAATCCCTGTTACCACGTTTTTTCCTATGATTCGTAGTTTACAGGTAAATCCACGTTGCTACAAATCCGGGGGTCATTACATATTGTCTTATTCGGAAAACAGGTCCAGCATTCCGCCATGGGCGTGATCAAAGCGGAACTTAAGAACAGTTCCAGCGTCTATGTCGTAAGCAGAGACTTTCCTTCCACACAGATATGTCCTGTATGCGGTAAACTGACTAAACATCCATTGAGTAAGAGGAGTTATACCTGCAGGTACTGTGGGTATCACAATCCATCAAGGGATGAGAAGGCAGCAGAATCCATCCTGGAAGAAGCGATAAGGATAAACCGTCTCTCCGGAATAGAGAGCGTAGAGTCCCGTGGAGGTCAAACCCTCTGCTTTGGCGCGGAGTTAAATCCACACCTGAGTAAGGTTATTGCCTGCGAAGCGGGAAGCCCGTGATTTCAATCATGGGTAATTCACTCTATTTCGATCATCTCTGCATCTGCTTTACGGATCGATAGTTCATAGTTTCTTACTGTTACTTCGATCGGGTCTCCAAGAGGAGCTACCTTACGGATATACACCGGTGTGTGCCTTGTGATACCCATATCCATGATACGGCGTTTTACTGCACCTTCTCCGTGGAGCTTGACCACATTAACAGTCTCTCCTATCTCTGCGTCTCTGAGTGTTCTCACTGATTCTTCCTCCTTTGTCTTATACCATGATCCTTCTCGCAAGCTCGCCGCTGACTGCGACACGGCTGTCCTTGACCTTTACGATCAGGTTACCGGCAAGTACACTTACGATACTGATCTCACTTCCGATATTGAATCCCATATCTTCCAGATGTTTCTTTACATCCGGACTGCCGCCTATCCTTTTGATGATCTGCGGCTCGCCTATCTCGGCTAAATTCAGAGGCATCATTTTATTCCCTCCAGCGATCTGTAGTTAGCCCTTGCTAACCATCCAATATTATAGTTAGCACGCGCTAACTTGTCAACAGTTTTGTGTAAAAGAAAAGCAACCGACCTGACATGCATCAGATCAGCTGCTGTAATCTTATCGTATTATCTTTTCTTTCCTATAAAGGTGAATCCCGGAGACTGATGGCCGTTCATCGTAGTAAAGACGATATGCTCATATTCTTTTCTCTCGAAATCACGCAGCAGTTCTTTTATGTGCTCTTCTGTATGGTGTCTGCACAGCGCTCCTTCCGGCAGCGCGAAAGCCCCGTAAACACCGAGTTCTTTTTCATACTGAGCATAGCGCTTGAGATTCCTCTCGTCCGAAGCAAGGAGATAATCGTTAACATAAAGGATCCCGCCCGGCTTTAATATTCTTTGAATCTCTCGGATAAGTTCATCTTGCTTCTCATCCGAAACTATACACGTCAGCACCGCGAACAGGATCACAGCATCTGCGCTCTCATCTTCCTGGGGGATCTGCCCTTCCTCCATCGTCTCAAAACAGATCTCAGGGCATTCCCTTCTGCCACGCTCGATCATCTGGGGTGAGAAATCGTATCCGGTAAGATCCGTATAACCTTCTTCATGCAGGGTCTTTAATACCCTGCCATATCCGCAGCCTACATCCACGATAGCGGAGTCCCTGTTCACATATCCGGAAAAGCATTCACTGTCAAAAGGAAGCGTGAAAGTCTTCGTTTCAGACACGCTGTCCCAATATTCCTTCTGTTCCATATGATCACCTCATATTTTTCTTTATAATATTTTACCTGTGAAAAAAGAAGAAAGCCAGTCCGTAGTCAGGACCGGCTTTGCATAATGTCATTCAGATGATCATCCAATCTTAGCGTTGGGGCAGTGATCCACGATGAACTGGTATACGAAATCGAAGTCCTCATCCCTCACATACACCTGGTTGTGGATCAGTGTTCCATTCACCCTAATAAGGTTCTTCTTTGGATATGCTTTTACTTTTTTCACTTTAGAGAATCTGGAATAGAGCGATCCGCCGGAAGCGGACAATGCCGCAGATGCTGTAGCTCCTCTGCTCTTCGCGATCCCGCCCACGAACAACGCAAGCAGTTCCAATGCCTTTGCCTTGTCTGTCTTGATCTGCGTGTGATCTATGCCTTCATCGTCCATCTCGAACAGAACAGTATATTTGCCGTTGTTCGCTTTGGTAACGATGTAGTACGAAGGAACGGACAGAACAAATAGTATGCCAAGAACCAAAAGGCATGTCTCTACCGCGCCGACCGCTGCGCTGATCCCGTCCCCGCTGAAAACACCTACCAGCAGCATGAATATGCATACAACGGCAGCAGCCATGGCTATTACTTTCCAGACTTCTACAAGGAGAAACATGCTCTTTAGCATATTCAGCTCGTAGATCCAGCGATATGTACCTTTATCGTCTTTGAGAACGCGGTCTTTGGGCATATCATCCAGGGGTACATCAGCATGCACGGGTGTTCCGCATTCTTCGCAGAACAGTGCATCTTCCGGGAGCAAAGCTCCGCATGTAACACAATGCTTTGCCATTTCTTTCCTCCTTTAGATGGTATGGTCTTTAAACTATTTTGCTGTAATGATTGTACCTTTTCTGCAGGGTTTTGATAGTATACTAAGGAAGAAAATTGGATCTCTGATATCAAAACTGTAACCAGACAGCAGGATTTCTCGCTAATAAGGGTGAAGGAGGTGATCAGAATGGATGACAGCAGGATTGTGGATTTGTTCCTCTCCAGAGACGAATCTGCTATTGCCCAGACTTCTGAGAAATACGGCCGCAGACTGCGTTCCTTGGCATTGCATGTCCTGGAAGATCTCTCATCATCTGAAGAATGCGAAAATGACACATATATGGAAGCCTGGAGGCTTATACCCCCAAACGAACCACGCAGTTACCTGTTTCCTTTTCTTGGAAGGATAACGCGCCATTTAGCCATAGATATGTGCAAGAAGCGCTCTGCAGCAAAAAGAAGCGCACTTTTATGTGAATTGTCGGATGAAATGGAGGAATGCATCCCTTCCGGAGCAGACCCGGACTCAAACGTCGATACCATAGTATTGACCGACGCTGTTAACAGTTTTCTGAAAAGCCTAAACAGCGAACAGCGGACTTTATTCATACGAAGATACTGGTACTTTGACTCCGTAACAGAACTATCTTCCAGGTACGGCTGGACTCAGAGCAAAGTCAAGACGACGCTGTTCAGGCTTAGAGAGAGGCTCCGCGATCACCTGAAAAAGGAGGGTTTTGAATTATGAGTTCTCTGGATATGCTGGATCTTATAGGCGGGATCGATACTGCCTATATATCGGAATCTTTTAAAGAAACAACAAGCCGGAAAACTATATCCGTTCAAAGATGGCTTCCCGCGCTGGCGGCATGCGCGGCGCTGATCATGATGATACCTGTGATCAGCAATATTTTCAGAAACAAAGGAGGCTATGACGGACCTTCGGATGGACTTAAAGAAATAAAAAGTCTGGAATTTAATGGATGCTATTACGAGGCTACTGATGTCCCGGAAGCACTGACGAGGTACGGACTTCCTCAAGATCTTTCTCCTGAACTGGCAGGCGAGCATGTGTCATATCTTGTCCCAAACGGAGCTGGTTATCTTGAATCTGCTGTGAAGACAGATATAGAGCTGCTGAATTACAAACCCTGTCCGTGCAGAGGAGTCTATATAGTCAATGATCAGGGTCATTATTATGCCGCTGTATTTTGCAACTTTTTCCTTATGTCAGATGAAGCATCCATAGATCTCAGTGAGCTTTACAGGATCTATGGTATAACCGGGGCAGAAAGCATCTTATCAGTAACCGAAACAGATTGGCACCGAAACAACACAAAAGGCAAACTGGTCACTGACCGCGCTGCTGTAGAAGACTTCTATCAGATCACATGCTCACTGGAACCAAACAGCAACAGCGGATTTCAGGCAAAAGTATTTGACGGAGTTCCGGAGGAGGAACAGCAGAAAAAGCACATTGCATTTGCAGATGATCTGCACATGATCCGGATAGAAACTGCTTCCGGACTGATGTTCTACATCGAATTATATCCGAACTATGAGTGGGTCTACGCGTCGGGAACGCTCTCATATTATCCGGCATCTCAGAAATTGCTAAGCTGGGCAAAAGAAAACTTATAGTATTACGAACAACAGTTAACCCACAGTCTTATACAGGACTGTGGGTTATTTTTCTAATAATATATACAAATCGTTATATTATCGCCAGATATCTGTACGGCCGGAACCTATCTCAAAATGATACTTTGCTATTCCAAGGTCCATCTTTGTATAGAAAGCTCGCCCAACCTTTGTGGAGACTTTGTCCCCTTCCAGCGTGAAGAAAAACTTCTGCTGATTCACAGCGGTAGGTGCGAGCAGCGCGTATTCCACGCCATTTCTGAACCATTCCGGAGAATCGCCTGTGCAGTTGCTCACTTCGCCTACCGATTTGGATCTGTGTTCCCTTCCCTGCGTTGCACCGTATCCCAAAGCGATCACAACAGACAGTTTCTCCCCCTTGTCCACTACGAAAGCGGATGGGATCTTCTTGTATGTCAGGGCCACCCAGCATGTGTTCAGGCCCAGCCTCTGCGCTTCCAGCACGATCTGTTCTCCATAGTAACCGCACTTTTCCTCAAGATCCGGTCCTTTCTTTCCTATGAGAGCCAGGTAGTTCGTGACGCCGCTGAACTTGCCGTAGTGAGCCATGGCGCTGTCGAATGCCTTTGGTTCGTTGAGAACGAGCTGAATATGCAGCCCGCTCTCTTCGTTGCATCTGTCAATGATCGATCGGAGTTTTTCCGTCACTTCCGGATCCAGAGGTTTATCCAGAAATGTTCTCACTGAATGTCTGTTAAGTATCGCTTCTTTGATATCCATGTTTTTACCGTCTTCTGTATATGCCTATTATTTCCTGTTAGTAACTGCTTTCATGATCTCATGATACACCACAAAGAGCACTCCGCCTACAGGCCAAACTATCCATGTCATGTGCCATTTCAGTGTGAAGAAGCTCCAGCCGAGATAGATCGCAGTGACTATTGCCCAATAGATACCGTCATATTTGCCGGCTTTCTTTTCCGTCCTTGTGTAATCTCCCTCTTCCAGCAGCTTGTCGAAACCTTCCTTCCTGATGCAGGTCATGACGATAAGTTTCACTCCTATAGCCAGAAGGACGAGAAGCAACGATACAGCAGCAGACATCATGCTGTCTGAATTTCCTTCGATCATTGCCATGAGGAAGATCGGAATAGCACAGAGTATGCATAGCAGGATCCCAAGGATCAGCATACTGCTGTATGTCCCTTCATAGCTGTCCCTGCGTTCCTTCACCATGCCGCTCACTCCGTACTGAGTCTCAATGCGTGAATTCTCAAGATATTCGTATTTCTTCCCGCCGATACCAATAGTAAGGAAAAGCCATACAGCAGCTGCCACAACGAGCAGCAACACTGCTATGCTGCATGCGATAGTTGTATCTTCGCTGAAAGGAAGGACATGCATATCTGACATTATCTTCGCAACGAAGATAGATATAGGAGAAAGGATGCATAGCATCACTCCGGTTGAAATAAGTCTGGAAGCTCTCTCATTGAATTCAAGGAACCTGTTTGCTTCCTCAAGAGATACGCTCCTGACTGTATCCTCTGTCCCGCTCTCCACCAGAGTCTCTCCGAAGGATTCATAGGCTTCGATATCGTCCCTGAGAAGATAGTCTGTGGATACATTGAACAGCTCTGCCAGCTGTACGATCTTCTTCATGTCCGGGACTGCCTGAGCGCCTTCCCACTTTGATACAGACTGTCTGGATACATTCAGCTTATCTGCAAGCTCCTCCTGGGACCAGCCGTTTCTTTTCCTGTTCTCGATGATCTTATCTGCTAATATCATTTTTGTTTCCTCCAAGGTCAGTAGTCATTCAGCAGTTCGTCTGCTGTTTTGTATGCCTAAATCATACTTTTCAGCGTATTAGCAGACTACCAACCTTGCTTTTCAGTTTGTCAACTGACGGTTGCAATTAAAGAAAATGCAATAGAATAACGCTTTTTCCCCTAAAAATTGTACCACAAACATCCGTTTTGAAAAAACTCCGGCAGTATGTGCAAATCGCCTAATCTGCAGGCAGCATTTCTACATCTTCGCATCTTTTCCCTGCCATATCTATAAGATAATATTGTAGTATAGAGAACTTTTTGTTTTGAGATAACTGCATATATAGCTACGGAGGAATTCAAATGATAGATAAGTCAAAAGAACCTGTAGTCATGACTAAAGCCGGTAAACTCAGAGGCACATACATCGACGGTGTTTACCGTTTCCTCGGCGTTCACTACGCCCAGGACACTTCCGGAGAAAACAGATTTATGCCCCCAAGACCTCTCATTCCATGGGAGGGCGAAAAACTGGCACAGACATATGCTATAAAATGCTGGCAGCATGACCATCCCCGTATGGAAGATGATGATATAACCGGCACACCTCTATTCAAAGATCAGCAGAAACTCATGGAACGCAGCAGCGTCATGGGCGTAGGTCCTCAAACCGAGGACTGCCTCGCTCTCAACATCTGGACCCAGGGGATCAATGATGGAAAGATGCGTCCGGTAATGGTATGGTGGCACGGCGGCGGAGAATTTGCGGGTGCCGCGGAGGCGGACTGGCACGACGGATACAATATGGCCAAGAAACAGGATGTCATCATGGTCACTGTCGGACACCGCCTTGCAATGTTCGGTTATATAGACCTGAGGAGATACGGTGAGAAATATAAGGATTCTGTAAATCTCGGAAACCAGGACATGGTCGCAGCACTGCAGTGGATCCATGACAACATCGAAGCATTCGGTGGGGATCCGGGCAACGTAACGATATTCGGGCAGTCCGGAGGTGGTGCCAAAGTCGCTTCCCTTATGGGTATGCCAGCAGCCAAAGGCCTGTTCCAGAAAGCCATCGTACAATCCGGCGGATTCATGGCCACATCAGACCCTGATGAATGTGCGAACATGACGAAGGAATACATGGATTTCCTCGGGATAGACGCGGAGCATGTCGACGACCTGCAGAAACTGCCGCCAGAGGCCCTTATGAAAGCGATCCGTGACATAAACAAGACCCGGACCCTGGGAACATACATGGCATTCCCGTCAGTAGTGGACGGAAAGCATATCGTGTATAACCCGTTCGACGGCGCTGAAGGCACCGAATACAGCAAGGACATCATAATGATCAACGGAAACACGAAAGACGATAACCGTCTCGGGCTTCTGTTTGACCAGTCACTGTTCGACCTCACTGAAGAAACAGCCAAAGAGAGGATCATGGGCTTGGACTACACCAGGGAGCAGGCAGATAAGATCTATGAAGGATTCAAGGAACAGGTCGGTGAGGACGCTACTCCTACCGATGTCTTCCTGAGATTCTCCTGCGATGTGCGTCAGCTCAAAGGAAACTTGGAAAGAGCCCGCGCACGTGCAAAGGTCGGAGGCGCGCCTCTCTATCACTACATCTTTGCTTTCGAAGGACCGTATCCGACGATGAAGGCTATCCACGGCGTCGATGTCCCCTTCTTCTTTGACAACGGCATGTATGCCACAGGCATCTGGACAGCAGACACCTATGTGGACGCGATGAAATGTTCTGACACATGCGGCGCCGCATGGGCAGCATTTGCCAGGACAGGCAATCCCAGCTGTGCGCAAACAGGTGTATGGAAACCTTTCGATGAAGAAAACTACTACACTATGGTCTTCAATGCGGAAACAAAACTGGTCAGCGACTACAACGAATTCGCACGCAAAGTTGCTGACGGAGAAATCTGATTACAGAATCTATGCCTTTCTGTTTTAAGCGGCAGGCCGGTGACCCTTCCCTTGTCATCGGCCTGTTGCTTTTAATCATAGATCATAGGAAACTGGATTAATTAGTATAATTATGGTATTATTGGTACATCAGACGATATATTCTATCAATAGAAACAGAATACATAAGCGAGGTACATACTATGGCAAACTTTTGTCCGAAATGCGGTCAGCCGGTTAATCCGGAAGATGCATTCTGCGAGAGCTGCGGAACAAAACTGAGCAAAGACACATCTGCGCAGGCTCCTTCAGCTGCACCGCAGAGAACATATCCGGTACAGCAGAACTATGTCCAGCCAACATATCAGGCACCGGTCTATGCCGGAAACGGCGCTGTCCGGGAAGGCATTCCACAGCCCGGCTTCTCAGACAGGGTCAATAACCGGGAGATCCTTGCTGCCGTACGCAAGACACGGAACATCTCAAAAGCATCCATGCTGTTCATAGTTCCTCTCCCACTCATAGGTTTCTTCCTTTATGCGACGATCACAGGAAAAATGGAGATCTCTGAGGCCATCAGAAACGGTGCTTTCGTATCTCTGGTTTTCCTGGTCTTCGCTCTTTACAGCCTCTTCACGAGCAGAGCGGAAAAATCCTACGAAGCAGTAGTTACGAACAAATATATGAAGGAACGCGCAGATAAGTCCCGTGACGATACCGGACGCCGCAACAGAACAGTCGACTATGATTACATCACCATAGCTCAGACGACTAACGGCAAAACGAAGAAGATCGTTGAGACAGATCACAGCATGATCTGGGCATATGACCATCTTAATGTCGGAGACCGTTTCCGCTATCATCCTCAGTTTGCTTTCCCCTATGAACTGTATGACAAGACTAAGGCAGATGCCCTTCACTGTGTCGGATGCGGCGCAAAGAATCCGATCACTGCCGACCGCTGCAAGCGCTGCAATTTACCATTACTGAAATGATTATATGTTAGGCATATACCTCGTTATCGAAATTTGAGGGGACACCACATGGCAACTAACACGAAATACTGTCGCAAGTGCGGAACTCCGGTATCTGCTGATACCAGATTCTGCCCTAACTGCGGATATGAGTTCACAGCATCACCTGTATCTCAGGATGCTCCAGGACAGCAGGTCAAATACTGCAGACAATGCGGAAAAGCGAATGCTGCATCCGCTAAATTCTGCCTGTACTGTGGTCATACGTTTGATGGTGCGCAGCCTTCATACAGCGGGACCGCTTCCAGTGATGTTCCTTCCTCCCCTGCAGACACTTCTTCTGCTTCCGGGAAAAGATCATATAAGGAAACTGCTCCGAAAAGTTCATCACCCGGGAAGTCACGCAGAAGTCCTTTCATTAGGCTTGTTGCACTTGTCCTAATTGCCGCTATCCTCTTTGCAGGAGGCGGTTTCCTGTGGACAAAATTCAGAAGTCCGGAAAAGCTGATCAACCGCGTTGAGGTATTCATACCCAATCCGACTGCAGCTGAGGCGGTGGTAAACCTCCAGACAAGCATGGCTATTCAGTATTACCTTGAAGCACGCATGTATCTGGAGCTTCTTAGCCAATATGACGCTGAAAATGCGGATCCCGAAGAGATCGGGAGACTTGTAGATCTCACAGTCACTGCATTTGAGAATGCAGACAAGATCAGTGATTCTCTCTCCCGTTCAATCGATATGTGGATGGATACTGATGACGTGCGTGATACACCTGTCGTTACAGTTCTGCAGGAAGCTGACGGGAACTCATCTTTCCTGGACCTCTTCATGTCCAAAGTATTTGCAAAGGAGAAATCCGCATCAGAAGTTACAGCACAGCAGATAGTGGATGCCTTTGACAAAGCCAAGTTCGGTAATAAAGTCAAAGCAGTTGCAGAACTGCTTGGAACTGATAACAAACATGCTATCGTTCAACTGAAGATGGCTCAGGCTTCGCTTGAAGGCGCTGACGCTATGGCTGTAGCTGATCAAGCAGAAACCTGCATAAGAGTTGCCACAACACTCAAAACAGCCGGAACTGTCGCCGGGCTGGTGATAGCTGCCGCTCCAGTTGCAACAGGTGCAGTAGCGACAATGGCGACTGGTGAACTGATAGTGACAGGCGGCGGTATAGTCATGGGAGGTATCAATGCAGGCGTTGAACTGACCTCTACCGGCGCGATGCTGTATTACGGCACGGAGGAAAACGTCATTTCACAAAGCGCTGAGAAATTCCAGAACAGCGAATTCATGAAGACAGCCAATTTTCTTGTCAATATCGGCGGAGTAGGCTACAACATAAAGAACCATATCAAAAACGTAAATGAGCTGATAGATCAGGCAGGTAAGATCGACGATTACAACAAGCTCTTCACATCTCTTTCCACGAACAACGGCAAAGAAGCCAGCGATCTTTTCGGCATCATGTCATACGGTCTCAGTTCCCTCGAATCCGATGACGGCACTCTTGTGACCACCACTCCTAAAGCCACAGATAACGGTATGACATTAGACATTGCTGACACCAAGATAGGAACATCTCCTCTTCAGCAGAAAGCGATGCAGAAACTCCTTCAGGAAAGCGGTTATTCCATAGCGCAGTCAGAACTTGCCGTAGCGACTGCCGTTGAAATACTGGAATCAGGAAAAGAACCGGTTTCTGCTGCTGACGATCCATCTGCACCTGTTCCGATGGCAACTATAGAGAAGATCCTGGATGAAAACAATTTCATCGCTCCTGATAATACCGAGTTCAACCTTGATGAATTCATCGACATCGTTGATGACTTCATGGAGGTAATGGAAGAATACGAGGTGACCGTCCCGTTGCCGACACCTTCAGGAAACGGACAGAGTGACGGATCCGGAACTTCTGCTGACGGGGACATGCCGACGTGGCTTAATGGTTTTTGGGTAACTGTTAGTCACGATTCTAACGGCAGGGAAATGTACACCGGATTCGGTTACAAATTCGAACTTATCGATGATCACACACTCATTGAGACAAGATATAATGTTTTAATGGACAAGCAAGGCTACTTCTTCAAAAGATCAGTGAAGCCATATAAACGCGAGTATTCGGTCGACCCCAGAACAGGCACGGTAACTGTCCACGAGGGTACTTTAGACACTGTAAACCCTCTGCCTCTCGCTAAACTGACTATCTCTACTCCTGACGGTGATTATATATACAACTTCATATACCACAACACTACTCAAGAAGAAAATCGTCCATGGACGATGTACAGGTGGAGCGAGGTTCCTGAAGACTAGCTAGCCAGACAGGGCTGAACAAAGCTTCACATATGCTTGACGCGATGATCTGTGGCTTGGTAATCTCACGAAAAAGATGCAAGGAAGATAAAAATGAAACTTATTGTTATAGACATGCAGAAAGCCCTGATGGATGATGAGCTCTACAATTATGAGGTCTTTGTAGAAAATGTCGCGAAGATCATAGATACCGCAAGGAAAAACGATGTTGAAGTCATCTATGTTCAGCACGATGCCGGTTCCGGAACAGGTTTTTCTGTTGGTGACGAAGCATTTGAGATAGCTGATGAAGTCGCACCTCAGGAAGATGAAACGATTTTCGTCAAGTCTATCAACAGCTGTTTCGGGAACAAGGACTTTGCCGCGTATTTAGAAGAAGCAAAAGATGATACCCTGATGATCGTAGGCTTGCAAACGAACTTCTGCATCGATGCAACCGTGAAATCTGCTTTTGAACGCGGATATGATGTGATAATTCCCGAGGGGACGAATTCCACTTTTGACAATCCGTATATGACTGGGGAAACGACATGCGCATATTACTTCAACGAAGTGTGGCCGGATCTTTTTGCTGACTGTGTTTCCATGGATGAAGCCATTGAAATGCTGAAAGGAAATTTTCCTGAAGACTGATACGACCAGTCCGAAATTTCAAAAGAATAATAAGCGTCAAAGACGGCCTGCTGCAGATAGCAACAGGCCGTTCTTTTTTGTTGATCTGATTACGATAGTTTCTTGCAGGTGATATCGTCGAAAGACAGACATCCGTCTCCGAATTTGACTTTGAGCAGACCGCTCTTTCTTCCGAATTCATCCTCCCCGATGGGATACAGCCTGAATTTCATTTCATCTCCATCTTCATCGATCGCCTTCGCATAGAGCTCGCCGTCTTTCATCCAAACCTCGTCGATGATAAAATCAGCGTCTTCGGGATGCTCATACTTTCCACAGAAGCTCTCCCATTTGGATTTGTCTGGATTCTTAATTACAACATCCTCAATGCATTTGATTGGATCGGGTTCCTTTCCCCTTATGATTGCTTCTATACCATGGTAGAAACTCCAGTACGCTCTGGCGTCCATATAATCACGGTTGGTGAGATATATCAGGACTCTGTCAGCATCGATGAATCGTTCAAGCCATGTACCAACTCCCGGCATGCCTCCGCTGTGGCTGACGACTAACCCAATTCCCTCTTCGTGTCCGACGCCCCAGCCTAAGCCGTAGCCCAGTCCGTCATCTTCATCGTAAACGGCATCTTCTCCGTTGTTGCGCTTGCCCGGGGTATACATGAGCTGCTGTTCTTCAAGAGTCACTACCTTACCCTCACGCAGTGCCTTGTCATATCTGAGCATATCGAACATATTGGTGTATACATAGTCGTCGCCGTTTAGGCCGTCAAAAGCAGTCACAACGCGATCCTCTTCGGAGTCCACGTCAGCAACGTATCTGTCGTTTTCGATAACCGTCGCCTGAGCATAATTCTCGAATGGAACGCCATCCCTGCGGATATGACAGCAGTAAGTGGAGGTCATTCCGGCGGGTTCAAAGATGTTCTTCTTCAGGAACTCTTCATAGGGGATACCGGAAAGCCTTTCCACCAGCAACGCGAGAAGGTTATATCCGGTATTGGAGTAGTGTAAACCTTCCCCCGGAGCAAAATATGGCTTCGCTTTGGTCTCACAGAGGAAGCGCAGGATCTCGTCGTTCCCTGGAACCCGATTTTCTTCCTTCCAGATCTTAATGAACCAGTCTGCGTCATCAAAGTAATCCGGTACGCCGCTTGTGTGGTTCAGAAGATGGCGCACCTCCACTTCCTCATAGGCGGTGAGCTCAGGGAAATACTTCGTGATCTTATCGTCCAAGTGCAGCAGACCTTGCCGTATTACCAGCATCACAGCTGCTGCTGTGAAGGTCTTGCTGATGGAGGCCAGCTGGAAAATGCTGTCCTCTGTGATCGGCAGCTTGTTATCCGGGTCGCGCCAACCGGCTACGCCTTTGGAGACGATCTCTCCATTTTCAGCATAGAGCCAGGCTCCGTTGAAGCCGCCCTTCTCCTGCGACTCACGTGCCAGATCTTCTATTAATTTTTTCTTATCCATATCTCTTTCAGGCAGCCGAAGGGCTACCTTTTCCTCTCATTTTATTTTTTGCATGTGATATCATCGACGGTCAGGCAGTCATTGCCGAATACTATCTTTACGAAACCGCCTTTGCGTCCGAAAGTCTTCTCGCCTATCGGATAGAGCTGGCTGGTGTATTCGCCGTCCTCACCCAGGATCTTTGCGTACAGCTTTTCGTCTTCCATATAGACTTCTTCCAGCCGAAAATCCTCATTTAGCAGCTCATACTTTCCGCAGTATGACGGCCATTCCGCCTTGTCTACGCCTTTATCCTCAGCCATTTCTTCTTCGATGTCCTGGAATATCTTAAGCATCATATTCGTCTGTGCCCAGTCCATCTCTTCTGTTGACCGGTTGTACATGCTTGCAACACACAGATCCTCTCTCAGAGAGAACATCCACTCAGTGACAAAACCTTCATTCGATCCACCGTGTTCGCCGACGTCTCCGCGCAGGTTATACACGCAGAGTCCGTAACTGCCCAGGACCGGGGTAAGCATGCGCTGAGCGGTCTCCTTCTTGAGGAAACCTCCCTCTCTGTAGCTCCTGGAAAGAGCAATGCCGATCTTCGTTAGTTCTGTCGGTGTCGTCCACAGTCCTGCAGCAGCGTGTTCAGGATAATAGTGATAGCCATGGGCTGGGTCTTCTTTTTCTCCCAGTCTCCCGCCAAATGCAGCGTTAGAGACAAGATCCTCGTCCAGAGGCTGGAAATATCCGGTCCGGGTCAGACCAAGAGGCTCTGCTACTTCCTTCTGGAATGCTTCTCTGAGTGTTGTCCCCGTGATACGTGTGAATGCCAGCTCTGCCAATGTAATTCCACCGCCGGAATACCTGTACTGCTTTCCATACGGTCTTATCCTGCGAAGCTTAGGTGTAACGCCTCTGCCGTCCAGCACGTCCTCAAGAGAAAGCAGTTCGTGGTCTGCCCTGTATCCTGGGAAACCATGTACATTGAATCCGGCCGTGTGGCTGAGCAGCGCTGAGAATGTCATCGGGATCTTTGTGTATTCCGGAATGACTCCGGATATATCTGCATCAAGATCGATTATCCCTTTGTCAACATAGCGCATGACCGTCAGGGCAAACATGGGTTTGCTTACGGAGCCTGCCTGGAACAGCATATCCGGATTGACCGGGAAATCCTGGCCGATTCTTCCGCTTCCGGAACAATATGTGAGGAAATCATCTTCCGCACGTACTGCAGCACTGACCCCATAACCTTTGTTGCCGTTGATCTTCATGATCTTATCCACATTTGTGTCAAGGAAACCTCTGACAGTCCTGTTGCGGCCTTTCAGCATCCGCATGAGAACGGCCTCATCATCGCTGATCGCGCCGGTCTCATGGAATCCGGCCTTGTGATAGACATGCAGACCCAGTTCATTTTCCGGTTCAGTAGACAGATACAGTCTGTCCGCTCCGTTCTTCTTGAAGTACCTGATGATCTTTTGAAGCGCAGCCTGGCCATAGCCCTTGTTCTGTTCGCTCTTGTCTATCATGAATCTCCAGAGCCAATATCTGTCATCTACCTCATCGGCATCCGGCGCAAAAGCGAACATGCAGAAGCCAACCAGTTTGTCTCCCGCATAGATTGCGAACGGACGCGCCACACCTGGTTCTTCTTCGTTGGCCTCAGCTGCCTGTCTCAGGGATACATCGTTCGGAGCTACGAAAGGCTGGTCCTCTCGCACTGAAAGCGCAAGAACAGCCTCCCTGTTTTTATCGTTAATAGGTTCAAGCCTTATTTGCATTTGTAATTATTCTCCTCAATTATTTCTTTTGTTCGCAGGATGAATCCGTCTTCCCTGTCAGAAGACATAAAAAATACCACAGTGACGCAGCTCCCGTTGTGGCTGCTCCTGCGGTCTCCCACGATTCGAAAGTTACTTAAAAAGGTGCACGTAAAGAAAGAAGGGATAAACTCCTCTTCTCAATGTACTGTGCTGTTATTCTGTTATCAAAAAGCTGATACCTCGTTAGTGATCATTGGTTTCTTTATCCTCCTTTCCAGCCTGATCCCGCAGGCTAATAACACCATGAATATAACACCAGGGCTGAGCGGTGTCAATGTCGCTCAGCCCCTTGTTTATTATCCTTTTGACTGTAATCGTTATTCCTTCTTATTAAGTAAGAATAGTGAAAGCATCTCAACTATACCGGCTCCTACAAGGAACAGCAATCCCAACCGATACGTGCCTGTCCAGTCATATGCATACCCGATAAACGTTCCCGACACTGCAAATCCGAGATTGTTGCCAATAAGGCTGAGAGAGAATGCTTTGCTTACATCCTCCTTGCGGAACGCATAGCGTGTGAGTTCGGATACCGCCACAGTACACGCTCCATATACACCTCCGAAGAAGAAAGCTGCTACAAGAACGATAATGAATGATGTCGGAAGAAAAGACATTACAAGAGCTGCCATAGTGACAGTGGCATACACGACAAGGTTTCCTTTCCATGCCCCAAGCTTATCACAAAGCACTCCGATGAGCACTTTGAACGTCATATTGCCTACCATGCATGCGGATACCACAAAAGCGGCTGTTTCAAGCGGGAACCCGAGGCTCTTCGCATATGTAGCCATGTGATTGCCCATACTTGCCATCACAGAGGAAAGGAATCCAATCGCTATGATGCCTACCAGTTTCCGGTCCAGCGGAAGCTTCTCTGAAGAGTTTTCTACAGGCGTTTCTTCCTGCATAGAGACTTCTTTCTCCCCGTATGGACGGAGCCCTTTGGACTCCGGACGTGAAGTGCCGTAGATAAAAGCTGGTGCACAGAGGAGCAGTGATAGGAGTCCAAGGATAATTACTGCTTTTCTCCATCCGAGCGCGATCATTATCCGGCTGAACACAGGGTTCATGACGGCTCCAAAGATACCGCTGGAACTCATTACAATGCCCAGCGCTGTTCCGCTCCCTTCAGCAAACCAGTTCCCGATAAAGTAACTGAGAAAAGCCGTTCCCAGAAGACAGAACCCTGCAGCCTGAAGCACTTCCAACGCTACCAGCATGGGAAAACTGTTGAGGAACCCGCACAGCGAGATCCCCGCCATGGAAACAATGCATCCCACAAGTACGATCACCTTGTAATTCCAGTTCTTCAGGATATGCGGCATGAATGCTGCGCACATCCCTCCAGTGAGTTTGCCGATAGTTAGAGCAAGAGAGACCGCCCCTATACCGGTACCCATTGCCTCTGCGAAGGAGGAATAAAATATCCCGAGGCAGTTGATAAGTCCTGATGTTGTTGCATATACCCCGCATCCGCATATGATTATCATGATATACGGAAAAGGCAGTTTGAATTTCTTCATGATGATCGGTAATATCAAAATCCTTACAATTATTAGTGTGTACTAATCGTAGCACCAAGCTTTTGCAGCGGTCAAGAAACGTATCGTACCACTCATTATTATACAGGAGATCTTACGCTTTAAGCGGGAAGCCCGTGATTTTAATCATGGGTAATTCACGGCCTCTTGTTTTGTTCCATAGTGTACAAATCGCCATTTATAATTTGTACAACTTTTATTCTTTGCTAGCCTAAATCGAATACAATTTTATACAACATTGTTGTTTTCGCCCTTGAAGAAGCGCATAAATTGTATGATAATTATTACTGACAGCGGCATTGCGTCAATCCCTTAAGTCCGCAAGATAAAACGTCCTTAAGTGACGGAAAAAAGGAGAAAACTATGAGAGATGTCCTTGCATTGACCAAATACGGCAAGATCCGCGGCGACTACTTCGATGGCGTATACCGTTTTCTCGGCGTGAGATATGCCAAAGCACCTGTGGGCGAGCTTCGCTTCATGCCTCCGGTTCCCCCGGAAGTAAGCCCCATCATCGTAGACGCTAAGCACTATACAGACAAATGCTGGCAGACAGATACTCCTAGGATCGAGGTTCCGGAAGTTGCTAACGCCCCTACCAACCTTATCAACCAGGAGCTGGTCACCGGCAACATGGAGATGGGAAAAGGCCCTCAGTCAGAGGACTGCCTCTCTCTTAATGTTTGGACACCTTCCCTCACCAAGGGACAGAAGCTCCCCGTCATGGTTTGGTTACACGGTGGCGGAAACGTAGCCGGAACTCCTGAGTGCCCTCATCAGGACGGATTCAACATGGCCAAAAAGAACAATGTGGTCATGGTCAGCGTATCACACAGGCTCAACCTCTTTGGCTATATGAATCTTGACTACCTCGGGATCGACAAATACAAGGACACAGTAAATATAGGCAACCTGGACATGGTAGCTGCTCTGCAGTGGGTCCATGACAACATCGACTGGTTCGGAGGCGACCCCGGCAATGTCACCATCTTCGGAGAATCCGGAGGCGGAGGAAAAGTCGCTCAGCTCCTCGGTATGCCCTCTGCAAAAGGTCTCTTCCACAAGGCTATCATTCAGAGCGGTGGCTTCCAGGCTTCCGCACCGGAAGAGAATATTGTTGATACAAGAGCATTCCTTGAGCATCTTCACATCACGAAAGACAACATCGGCGAACTGGAGACGATCCCGCCTCAGGATCTTATCAAAGCTATGCGAGAGATCAATGCCACAAGAGAAAACGGCAACTATCTGAGATTCCCCGTCACATTCGATGGCAAAGTCATTGCCTATAACCCGTTCGACGGTGCAGAAGGTTCAGAGTTCTGCAAGGATATCCCGCTCATCATCTGCTATACGAAACAGGATATGGCTCTTATCGCATTGTTCAACCCTGAACTGTTCGACATCACCGACAAGACCCTTCCCGGATGGCTGAAGAGTTCCGGATATACAGAAGAGCAGACAGAGCGCATCATCAGGACATATACGGATATGCTTGAGAAAGGTTCTACCGGCGCCGACAAATTCATTGCTCTTCTCAACGACCAGCATCAGCTGATGTTCGTGGAGCAGGTCTCCAAGGCAAAGGAAGGCAAGGGCGGTGCTCCGTTCTACAATGCGGTATTCGCATTCGAGAGCCCTGATCCGGTTCAGAAGGCCATTCACGGAACTGACGTGCCTTTCTTCTTCGACAACGCTGAACTGGCTCCTTACCTCTACACAGCAGCCAACAAGGCAGCTGCATATTCCTGCTCCGATACATGCGGTTCCGCATGGGCAGCATTCGCTTATGACGGCAACAACCCGACCGGACGTTCTATGCCCAAGTGGCTGCCGTACGATCAGACGAACCGCTACTCGATGCACTTCAAAGCCGAGAGCGAACTGATCTCGGATTATCACGGTGAAGGTAGAAAGATCCTTGAGGAGCTCAAGGGTGCAAACCTCCCGGGATTCGGAAGCGTAAACAAACCTGAAGAATAAATATTTTCTCTCCTAATATATAAGTTAAGAGGAAGTGTCGTCATTCGTCACTTCCTCTTAACTTTTTATCCAGTTTAAACTGCTATTTCTTAATGTGGATATATGGAAGGATCATACTCGACAGTACCAGAAGCAAACCTATCACTCCCAGCACCCCTATCTTTTCATCCAGTATGATGACTCCCATCAGCACTGCAACTGCCGGATTGACCGCACAGATGATCCCCGCCCTCTCAACAGATATGTGGCTCTGGGCATACGGTGTTAGAGTATACCCGAAACATGTACAGATGATCACCAGATACAGGAACATGAGCCATTCAGATGTCCCTGAGGGAAAAGTGATCTTTTCTGTTGCCATGGCAAATACAAGCGACAGACTGCCCATCGTGAGCAGCTGGACCATACCAATAGCGAAAGCATCTGTCTCAGGTGTCGTTACCTTGTCCGTGAGCACTATCTCCAGGGCATACAGGAATGCAGCAAGCAGGCTCATCCATATGCTTCCCTTTACGGCTCCGTTCTGAAACCCAAGGCACAATATTCCCAGAAATGCCAGTCCTGTGCCTACAGCAGTATTAATCCCGAACATCTTCCTTGTGATAATTGAGTTCATTATCGGCACAAGGATTATTGCAACGTGCTGCACAGTGGACACCAGAGATGTGTCCGCGGTCTTGGTTGCCAGCAGTTCTGTTACCATGACGAGGAAGAATGCAACACCGATGACGATTCCGCCTTTCAGACTTGCTTTATTGATCCCGACTATCCTTTTGGGAAAGAGAATGATCAGTATCATCGCTGCTGCAAGGAACCGCAGCGCCAGCATAGTCATAACTCCCATACTGCCAAGGAGGATCTTGTTGAACACGAAAGATGAGGCGCGTGCTGCTACTAGAATTGCAAACAATATTTCAAATTTATAGTTTTTCAGAGAGTTGTTCATTTTTGCTAGGGTCTGACTAAGGTTCAGGGCTGTTTCGGATATCCTTTCTTCTGATCCATCTCATACAGGATCCTTATTGCTTCACATCCTGCGTGGGTCATGTTGGCTATCCACTGCTCAGAGTGGTCGAATCCGGCCTGCGGATCGAAGTGCCCGGTATCTCCGGTTACTTCCAGCATGTTATCAAGGACGGTGGCAATACCTCCTGCCCTGAGTCCCCACAGCCTTGCGAGAACAAAGATGACGCTGGCTTCCATCTCGGCAGCCACTACATTCATGGCTTTGAGGTCCTCGAAGTGATGCTTCCACTCTGAGATCCAATAGTTGTTGAAAGATGAGCCTGGTCTCGGGTGTCTTGCATAGAACGTGTCTGCTGAACGTGTAACACCAAGGTGATAGGTAAGCCCGAGGCCTTCGCAGGCTTCGATACATGCCGTTACGCAGTCGTGATCTGCAACTGCAGGATACTCTATTGGAGCGTATGACGGAGATGTTCCCTCCAGACGCATCGCAGAATCAAATACCGCTATGTCACCGTTTTTGACATAATCCTGAAGAGTCCCGCATGTTCCTATACGGATGAACGTGTGCACACCAAGACGGGCAAGCTCTTCCATCCCTATTGCCACAGACGGACAGCCCATACCTGTACTCATACAGGAGATTGGCACTCCCTTGTATACACCGGTGAATGTCCTGTACTCACGGTTGAACATAACTTCGTGCGCTTCGTCCCAGAACGATGCTACGATAGGTACTCTTCCCGGATCTCCGGGCAAAAGGACATAAGGGGCTATATCCCCTTCTTTAAGCTGAACATGATACTGCAGTGACATGTTTTCTTCCTCCGCTCAATATTTCTGTATTAATTATACGATACAGTGTCTTTTCGGAGAATAGCCAAAATAATGCCGCAAATGTATAATATAGTTAGTTCAAAAGTATTCTTTGTTTTTCTGAGGTGAAGAATGCCATATTGTATGCATTGCGGTCATCAGCTTCCCGATGACGCTTTATTCTGTGACAACTGCGGAGCCAAAGTTATCAGCATTCAGGAGATCGATCCGTCCGGCATGGGGACAGCGCGCTTTACCAGGACCTACACACTGAGTGAAGCGGCGCAGATAGCAGCTGAAAGAAACCGGGATCAGGAATGGAGTTACTGGGATACGCCGGATAATTTTACATACAGTACCGCAAGACTTACAAAGTTCTGCAATAAAGAAGACAGACGCCTTGGTGATGATCCGGATCGGCCGTATTACTTTATCTCTACAGGCGGAGCCATAGGTCAGCTATTCATTGATCAGGGATCCGAAGTATTCGAATGGATCTTCTTCACGCCTGCAGATAATCCTGATACCCTCCCGGATACATTGACGGAATATAATCATTATTGTTTTGAATAAGGAGATAGAGCATGGCAATATATTGCACAAATTGCGGAAAACAGCTCCCTGACGATGCCCTGTTCTGTGATAACTGCGGCACCAGAGTCGGAGCGCCTCAATATAACAACAATTATCAGCAATACCCACAGTATCAGCAGCCGATACAGAACCAGTTCCAGGGAATGCAGACTGTTCAACCGTACCAGAATGATCCTTTCCCGACAAAAAAGAAACAGAGCTCATTCCTTGGAAAAGTATTGAAATTCTTTGTCGCTCTTGCTGTCGTCTTTGCTCTTGTATTCGGAGCCATAGTATTCCTGGAAAAGGTCTATCACCGCACTCCTCCGGCAACTGATCCACAGTCCAATGTCCAGCCCGGTACTTCAGGATCTTCTTCCGATAAGCCTGCTTCTTCAGATACTTCTCCCTCCCCGTCAGGGCAGACACCTGCGGATGACGTCCCGCAGGGGATCCTGACACCGGACGGAGATGCATGGTTCGATGATTTCCTTTTCTATGAGAATGATGTCTACGACAACGGCATACCGGACGGGGCAGCACTGCAGTCCGCAGGATATATCAGCGGACAGTGGAAATACTGCATGACGTTCAACAGAACTATTCCGGGTGAAGAGCGCATAGACGAAGTTGGACTTGCTGAGATCTCATTTACAGAGGATACCGCTACGCTTATCCTGCACCCGCAGTACATCAGGTACGGCACACATGTAGATCCTGAGACAGATGAGGAAGTGGGTTATGAACCGTTCACTGGTACATGGGATAACGAATACATCGATCTTATGGGTAACGGCTCATCTGTTGGACTGGGTCCGTATTATTCTTACAATGGAAAAGATTACGTGCTAGGCAATATCGTAGTCAAACAATCCGGCCTGTTCGGCGACCTGCTGCTCGTGAGACCATAGACCGATTAAAACCGGACAAATTTAAAACAGCGTTTGAATCATGCTCAAACGCTGTTTGTTATTTATTATCGACGCGTCATTTGATCTGTTCTATCTCAAGCACCTGTTCGACGCCTTCCACACTTGCTATCTGACTGTATATCTTTTCTTTGTCGCTGTCTGACCTTATTTTCAGATGGACCTGGGAAAGATAATAGGGCTCTCCATCCACTTCAGTAAATATCATCTTCAGATTGGAAATTGAGACATGATGGTCCTTTAGCACGCGCATGACTTTTGCCATTGTATCCTTGTCTCTTGTCAGGACTTCCACATTGTAGACAGGCTCATGAGTGATCAGCCCCCTGAAGAATCCTGCACTGAGCTCAGAAAACAGTATCAGTGCGCCGGCAAGAAAAGCTCCTTCATAAAATCCAAGACCGGCAGCGATACCGACAATACCGGATGCCCACAGACCGGCGGCCGTAGTAAGTCCTTTAACGTTATAGCTCTTTGTCACGACGATCGTTCCCACACCCAGGAAAGACAATCCGGAAATAACTGCAGCACTGATCCTGGTGATGTCTGACGGCATATCCGTTGCTAACTGTATAAACAGTCCCGTCATCGAAGCTATTGCCGCTCCCGTTGCTACAAGCATATGCGTGCGGACTCCTGCAGGTTTGTTCTTATGAGACCTCTCCAGTCCCACAGCAGCGCCGATCAACACAGCAGTAAACAGTTTTATGATGACCGAAAGTGTATCAACACCTCTGAAAGGATCCAAAAAATGAAGCATATTGTATCCCTCCTTAAGCTATAAGTTCCTGCACGGATTCAACACACGGCATCTGTGCGATCGCTGTGAGAAACAGTGAATGTGATGTGTTTTCCTTAGGAAGCTTCGTCCAGATAACGGCAGATCTGATATTGCCCTCACCGGTTTCCTCCAGATCGAACTCATATATCTCAGCGCCGTAATTGCGGATAGCTTCTGTAATCGTATCCAGATCAAGGATGTCCTCAAAACTGACCACCATCGTGAGATTCCTTGTCCTTCTCTTGAAAGCACCTTCGAAGTGGCCCATCATGTCAAACACAATGATGAGCATGACAAAAGCTCCGATCACAGCAGCATAGAACCCTGCTCCGATAGCGATGCCCATGCAGACATCCACGAAAACGCCTATAGCTGTCGTCAGACCTGTGATCTGCTGATGCGCTGCTCGAACTATACTGCCGGCAGCCAGAAATCCGATACCGCTGAGAACTGCTGCAGCATATCTTGAACCATCGAATTTTAAAGACTCCCCTTCAGCCCATACTGCCGTTAACATCTCATAAACATAGTAAGATGTCAGCGTTGCAAGAGCTGCTGCAACACAGCAGATAGTGTATGTACGCAGACCTGCCGGCTGGTCTTTTTTGGATCTCTCAAACCCGATCAGTCCCCCGCATAAAGCAGCAAGCAGTAGCCGGAAGACGACTGACAGAAAACTGAATGCATCAAAGGATCCGACCATTGTAAACTCCTCACTCCGCAACCGGCATCTCAGCTTCCTGATCTGCCGCCTGCATTTTCTCATAGCTTAAACCCAGCTCACGGAGCCTTCCCTCTTTGTATGCGTAATATAGGAAGAGAGCCATGAGAGCCAGATTTATGAAAGTGGCAGGGAGACTTCCCTCAACACCGAATTCCGGATCATAGATCAGCGGGTCGCTGGCATTTGCCGCTTCAAGACGGAAAACCGATACTCTGGAAACCAATCCGCTGTTCGGAAGTCCGAACAGGAGGTTCTGAGTAAAGTTCCACGCTGTGTGTGCCCCCATAGCATACCAGATGCTGTCTGTCTGCCAGGCTACGACAGAATATGCTACTCCGACAACGAAGATGTTGATTATAGGCAGAGCAGATACACCGGGGTTCGCCAGGTGAAAAGAAGCGAACAGTCCGCCGTTGATCACCATGGCCAACCACAGCGGATAATGAACATGTATCCTTTCCATCAGGAAACCTCTTGTCCAAACCTCTTCCGTTGAACTCTGAATAAACACACAGATAAAGGCAAACAGATAGAACGGGATATCAGCGATATCAAAGTCCAGACTGAGCTTGATATCTCCTGCAATCAGCGCTATTACAACACAGAAAGCGTTTGTCAGGAACCCTGCAAGGAATCCCCTTAATAGTTTGCTCGGTTTGTTTCCTCTCTGACCGGGCAAAAAGGAGCGGTGTATAAATCTGTTCTTCTTCGTTATGCCTGTGTAGAAAAAAGCATAAATAAACAAAGGAAAGAACGATACAAAGTATGAAGAAAGCACGAACACTACCGCATCCGGCATATCAGGATACGAAACGATCTTATCAAACAGATTATAGAAAAGTGATGTAAGCACACCCGAACCAACAACTAAGAATTGTATGAACATTACACCAAGGATCCATATGATCCTGTTGCTAAGTTCTGTGCCAAATACTTTTTTCTGCCCAAGACGAAACATCCGGTTACCTTCTTTCGAGCATAAACGCTACTTGTTTGTTTTTTAATTATACTAATTTAGCAGACGGTATAACAACACAAATTACTGCCTGCACAATCGTGTTATAATGGGAAAAACTGCATTGGAGAAAAGATTATGGATTTTTATACCGAATATGTGGAGCCTATGCTCCGCAAAGCAGCAAAAAAGATCGAAGAGACACCTGCAATGCAGGCTATCGTGAACGGCACCATGACTAAGGACCAGTTCAGGTATTATTATCTGCAGGATCATGCGTATCTCTGTGACTACATCCGTTCCTGGGCAACTGCTCTCGCAAAAACAGACAGTTATCAGGAGATCGGAGATCTTCTGACGATCATTAACGACGTATATACTGCCCTCACCGCGTACAGAAAGGAATGGGGCATTGAGCTGGGACTCACGGAAGAAGAGATGGATAATGTCATCATGGGTGAAGGCAAAAGGAGCTATACCGCATATCTGTCCCATATCGCCCACACATGCGACGTTGCAGGTCTCGCGTGCGCTGTCTTCCCCTGCGGAATGATGTACACATATTTCGCCGAGGATCTGCTCCCGACATGCAAACTGGATCATGACGATTTCTGCTACCGTTGGCTTGCGTACTTCACAACAGATTCCTACAAAACAGAAGCCAGGAACAAGAAAGCTGTCATCAATACATTCTGTGAAGATAAGTCTGAGCGCGAACGCAAAAAGCTTCTGGAGATCATCGCATATTCCTGCAACTATGAGATCTGGCAGTGGACAGACGCATACTGGAACAACACTACGTGGGCCCTGGATGAGATATTCCCTAAACGCAGTTCCGGGTCCAATGAATGATCTTTATACCCAGATAGAAATGGCCTGATGCACATCGCATCAGGCCATTATTGTTTTCTCTTTAATCATACAGTTTCTTTTTTCTCATACTGTGCCACCAGCACACCGATGAATATCAGGATACATCCGAAGACTTCCCTTATTGTAAGAGTCTCTTTAAGGAACAGCACCCCGAAAATGGCTCCAAAGACCGATTCAAGGCCCATCAGTACTGATGCAAGCTGAGCTCCGACCAGCGTCTGTCCCATCAGGGCACATGTATCTGCAACGCTTCCTGCCACTACTCCAGCAAACAGGATAGGAAGGATAGCTCCGGCCAGCTGAGTCGTGGTCGGTATGTCTCCAGCAATAATCATGAGAACAAGAGACGTGACACAGACTGTCATTTCGGTAAATAGAGAATGTACCAGGGGGTATCCGTTATCTCCTACACCTTCAATGACGTGGTTCTGTACGGCAAAAGATATGGCACAAAGAAAAATAAGGATATCTCCTCTGGCTAGAGTGAAATCACCAGTTACACAAAGAAAATATGATCCCACCAATGCTATGGCTACTGCGACCCATATCTGGGCTCTTACTTTTTTTCTCAGAAGGACTCCAAGAACAGGCGTAAAGACGATATACAGGGAGGAGATGAACGCTCCTTTTCCTGCCGTAGTTTCAGCCAGTCCCATGGACTGAAGGATCATCGAAACCGCCATGGGCAGTCCGCACAGGAACCCTGTATATGCGCATCTTTTCCAGATAGATTTTCCTTCACCTGAAAGAGGAACGCTCCTCAATGCCAGCGGCAGAAGGATAAGTGTTGCTACTATATAACGCCCGCACGTCATGGCAAACGGCTGGATATGCTTAAGTCCAAAACTCTGTGCGATATATCCCGCTCCCCAGCATACCGCGGCGATAAGTAAACAGATTATACCTTTTTTTCTCATTGATGCTCCGTTTCGTTTTTGCTCTCAGTCGTCATCCAGGATCTCGTCATAGAATATCATCTCCTCCAGTGAGAAACCTTCGTCATCGTTATCCTGTTCTCTTTTCCATTTCAGGTAGGTGTCTTTGTCCACCTCAACAGTACGCTCTTCGTATACGGTTCTCCTCCCGAAAAGCGTTTTCTTTTCCACCGGAACCCTGATCTGTATCCTGTATTTTTTTGCCATTTGTCTTCCCCTAAAAAGGTTAAGTTGGTTTGAATACAATATGTTATGTTATTTCGTCAGAAACTCGAACAGTCTCTCTGTATAATCCGGAGCTGTATCAAATGCTACATGTCCATATCCGTCATAAGAGTATATTTCTGTATCCGGATCGTCTTTCAGACACTCTTTTATCTCTTCAGCCGCATATGGTCCGAGAACAGCATCATCAGCTGCACCCAGGATCAGAACAGGGCATCTAACACCTGCCAGTTTTTCCCTGACATCGAAACCGCCGGTGCCTTCCGCTATCGTGATGAATCTACTGAGTTCATCGTCTGTGACCGTTTCAGCTATGGAAACCAATACATCCCTATACTGCTCATAGAAATCTTTAGGATACAGTTTTTCACCAAAGTCCAGATACAGACCAAGTCTGTCGCCAACCTTTGCCATCTCTATCCAGTTATCTATCACAGAACCTTTTTCTATATCTACATGGCATGCGGAAGATCCCAGAATCAGTTTCTTCACCAGTTCAGGATGCTCTGCTGCTATCACCTGTGCGATCATCCCTCCCTGGGAAGCCCCAAAGATACACACATCCTTAAGCCCGAGCGCTGTTATGGCTTCAGCAGTGTCTTCAGCCATGTCATAAATAGAATATGATTCGGGCAGATCGGATCTGCGGTCAAAGACATACACGGTGAATCTCTCAGCCAGCAACGCATACTGTGCAGCTACCGCATCAGCAGAACCCATCACGCTCTTAACGCTAAGGCCCGGGAGTATTATAAAAGTCTCCCGTCCTGTCCCGAACCTGAAGAAATCCATGGTGAGTCTTCCGGTATCCACTTTTTCTATCTGTATCGCCATGTGCCCTCTCCTGTCAGTCACACTCAAGCATCATCTTCACGTGCGGTATCCCGTCCAGCAAAAACTCTTCGGAGACCGCTTTAAAGCCCTGTTTCTCATAAAGGCCTCTGGCATATACCTGTGCCTCAAGATATATCCTGTCTGCGCCAAAATATTCCCTAGCAACACGGATACCTTCAGAGAGGATCCTTGTGCCATAACCTTTCCTTCGTTCAGCAGCAAGAAGCCTTCCTATAGATACGTATTCGCTTTCCACGCCCCTGTCCATGACACGAAGATAAGCAAGGATCTTGCCGTCCTCTTCAAGCCAGACGTGAACAGCATCCCTGTCCAGTCCGTCGATCTCAAGATATGGGCAATTCTGTTCGACCACGAAGACGGCCACTCTCAGCTCCATTATGCTGTACAATTCTTCCGTGTTCAGTTCGGAATACTTTTTCACTATAACCTGCATATCATTATCCTCAAGCCATGCGGAGCAGCTCGAACAAGTTGCCTCCCGCTATACGGGTTATCTTCTCCGGATAATGGATGCTGCATTCCACAAGCTGTTTGTCCAGCTGCTCATCAGTATATCCGGCGCTGTTCAGGAATACGCTTCTCATACCGCAGAGATCAGCCAGACGTATGTCCGTTCCCATATTGTCCCCTATTATCAGCGATTCGTCAGGATCCAGAGAGTATTCTTTCATCAGCTGAAGCAGGAATGCCGGGTCGGGCTTGGCTAC
Source organism: Oscillospiraceae bacterium (assembly GCA_017432285.1). GTDB lineage: Bacteria > Bacillota > Clostridia > Oscillospirales > Ruminococcaceae > RUG11783. The sequence continues at coordinate 27,895 of JAFRJM010000013.1, forward strand.
ACCTTTATCAGATGAGATGTAGATCCCGTCAAACAGCTGTGTCAGCCCTGCCTCATCTATCTCCGGATATGTCAGCAACGCCTGAGCATTGGAGAGAAGGAACACCTTTTTCCCTCTCTTTCTGAGAGCTTTAAGTAAAGGAACAGATTCCGGGTAGACCTTGAATCTTTTCCTTGAGATGATCCTGAACATGCTGGCTGTACACCTGACCCATGTATCCATATCATTCGGCAGTCTCTCAGGATCTTTTTCAGTCAGCAGTCTCCTGAATACTACACCGAGATCAGGTTCAGGATATTTTGAGCCATTTTCTCTTGCGACTTTTTCCGACTCCTCCCTGCACAGCTCCTGGTATCTCATCGTGAGTTCATCCAGTTTATAGGAAGCACCGAATGCCCCGTAATATGTTGCCATGCGCTTCCACAACAACAGGCTCGCTTCGTCGGTCCAGATATCCACAAGGGTCCCGTAAAAATCAAATATGTAATTCTGTATCTCAAGATACATCGCTGCAGTTTCTCCCAATGTAGTATTTAAGTTTATATAAAGGATACTATAATTATTATAGACGATATCGCGATTAAGAAATACTACTCAATGGAGGAACAAATAAATGGCAGATCTTGAAAACAAAGTAAAAGAAGTCACAGAGCAGGCTAAAGTTGCAGCAGATCAGGCCAAAGACCTGACCCGCGCAGCAGTCAGTGACGTTAAAGACGAAGCAGAACTTCTCAAGACAGATGCTAAGGGCTATGCCCAGAGCGCTCTTGAAGATGTAAAGAGCGAAGGCAAAGAGGTCGTTGAGGAGCTGAAAGCAGCAGTCAAACGCGAGAAACTCGACACCGCTGATACAGAAGGCGCTGCCGGATACAGAGAAAAAGAAGGCGCCGCCCCGAACGGAATCGCTATCGCGTCCGTAGCACTCGGTGTTCTGTCCATCCTTCTTGGCGGATGGCTCCTCAAAGTATTGCTCGGCGCAGTAGCCTTAGTTCTCGGCGCAAAAGCCAGAAAAGAGAAACAGACAACACTTGCAACGATGGGTTTCGTTTTCGGTGCAGTCGGCATTATCTTCGGCATAATCAATCTGCTCTAACAGAACATTTTTTCCTAATAAGACAGGTCACAGCAATTTGCTGTGACCTGTCTTATTATTGTCCTTTTTCAGCTATTCAGCGTCTGCGTACTCGTCGAAGAATGTGAGGATGCCGTCCTCTACACTCCACTTGAGTTCAGTGTAGTTGTGGATCTCATGGCGGTAACCTGTATAGAGCAGCGTCGTCACATCGTGTCCAGTGTCTGCAAGCCAGTTGGCACACTGGTATACGCCTGTTCCGTACTGTCCGACCGGATCCTGATCGCCTGCGATATTGTAGATCGGGACATCTGTCGGGACCTTCTTTGCCCACTCTTCTCCGGTGATGTCCTTCATCATCTGGAGGAAATACAGCCATGAACGGTTGGATGTGGGTTTCGTGAATGCGTCGAACGGGTCTTCAGCGTGGTCTGTCTGTACATACGGATCGTCGCAGATCCATTCATTCCCAAGCTTTACGCCTTCTGTGCAGCGTCCGAACATCCATCCCATAAATGCTCCGCCGAGCGTAGGATCGGATTCTTCGCCTTTTCCTTCATCGACTAGTTTCTGAACCAGCGCGATGTTCTCGTCGAGATTCGGCCACACACCTGTTGTACCGCAGATAGTTGCGGCCTTGAGGTCGCTTCCGTATCTCGCCAGATACTGTCTGGTAATGAATGAGCCCATGCTGTGCCCGAACATGAAATACGGGATCCCCGGATATTTCTCCACTACCAGGTCATGGAGCTTCTTCTCGTCCTCAACCATCGTGGTGAAGCCCTTGTCGCCCCAGTCGCCCCATCTGTCGTTCTCAATAGCGGTCTTTCCGTGGCCGACGTGGTCGTCTGCAGCAACGATATAGCCTGCTTCAACAAAGCTTGCTATCATGTGAAGATATCTTCTTGAGTGCTCTCCGAAACCATGGATAAGCTGGATGATCCCTACAGGCTTGCATGCGGGAACATATATCCATCCGTATACCTGATCTCTCTCGTTGAACGATGCAAATTTTACCTCATGTAACATTGTATTGCTCTCCCTTTCCGCAGTATTGATCAATCAGATCTTCTGATATTATGATAACACACTTACCTTTTTTTTTCTGTGAAAGCTTGGTTAACAAAAAGAACAGTGATCCAGTCACTGTTCTTTTCTCATGCAATATGCTTTTAGATTATTTTACTCTTGTCCAGTAGACATCCTCACCACTGGTGTCCTTGGTACACAACTCATCGCCGTTGATCTTGAAAGTGGTATCAAGAGATTCTGTGCCTTCCCACCAGATAGAGAGCTTATCTCCCTTGACCTCATATTTGATGTCTTCCCCGAAATATGTTCCTGTGCCGTCGGCATTGAATGTCAGGACATACTCTTCGCCGAAATCATAATCCCTGGGCTCCCATGTCCCGACGAGTTCGTTTTTGCTTTTCCCGCATGACACAAGCATGAGGCAGATCGTTGCCAGAACAATAAACAATGCAACTGTTCTTTTCATATTAATTGTCCTTTCCGTATTGGATATTGGTTCTTTTCCTTCCACCAAATAATAATACACATGAGTTATGTGCTTGTCATCTGTTTTTTGCTTAAGGAATCCTTGACAGACTACCGCCGAGGAACCAGAGAAGCTCGTGAAGACAAAAAAAGATCCGGAGATCTAGGTCTCCGGATCTGTTCCTTTTAGTTATCCCTCGATGCAGATGGTCTTCTTTTCAGGAAGCTTCGGTGCGTCTTTCTTCGGAACGTTCAGTTTGAGTACGCCATCTTCAAATTTTGCCTTGATGTCTTCCTCAGTGACATTCTCGCCTACATAGAAGCTTCTTGTCATCGATCCTGAGTAACGCTCCTGACGGATCAGTTTGCCTTTGTCGTCCTTCTCTTCTTTATCAAGAGCCTTTGCAGCGTTAACGGTAAGATAACCATTCTCAAGATCAAGACTGATCTCATCCTTCTTGAATCCCGGAAGATCGATATCCACTTCGTACTGATCGTCTTTCTCGTGGACGTCTGTCTTCATCATGCGGCCTGCACGGTTGCCGTACAGTTTCCTGTCTGCGTCATCAAATGAACGCATTGTCGGGAAATCGAAATTGAATAAATCATCGAATAATCTTTCATTCCAAATTGCTGGATATAACATTGTAGTAATCCTCCTTAAACTCATGTATTTTTCCTTTCTGTTTTTGGAGCATTGGTTCGGAGAGTATCGGATCCGGAAGTCTGTCCCTTCCGCTCTGCTCTCTTCCTTTGTTCTGTACTATTTATACACCCAAAAATTAGCACTGTCAATAGGAGAGTGCTAATTATTTTGTGAACTTTTTGTGAAATAATAAAATGCCGATATATCCTTATTTATAAGGCATATATCAGCACTTGTATATATTAACTGCTACGAAAACATGCTAAATATCAGATATCTTTTTCAGCTTCGCGCGGAAAGACAGCACCCTCGGGGTAGCCAGAGAATCAAACTGAATGGTGTAATTGCTGCGCTCCTTGTCTGTCTCAAGAATGGTTCCGTCTCCAAGGAGGTCGTGATGGACCCGTGTCCCGTCTGGATAAAGGATCGCTTCCAGATCCTCAGGCATGTATTTCTCCTGTGTGGTCACATACTGTCTGGCTTCTCGTATCAGGCTCTCTTTGGGAGGGTTCACCAGTTCTATCAGTTCCTTGTCTATATCCAGCACGAACCTGGACGGATATCTCGGAGATCCGTCATAGTTCCTGCCCTCCGCTGCAGTGAGAGTCAGCTGTTCCTCCGCACGGGTCATTGCCACGAACGCGAGACGCCTCTCCTCCTCCATTCCGCTCCGGTCCTTGGTCTTTCTGGACGGGAATATGCCCTCATTCATACCGCAAAGGAATACTCTTGGAAACTCCAGTCCTTTAGCGGCATGGACAGTCATCATCTTGACCTGATCAGCCCTGTCCGGAACATCTGCATTCGTAAACATGGCAACATGAGCCAGATAGTGTTCAGCAGTCGCTTCCTCTCCTATGGTGTTCTCGTAATCGTATATGGACTGCTTGAGTTCTGCAAGATTGTCCAGCCTCTCCTGACTGCCTTCAGTGCGCAGCGCGATCTCATATCCGCTCTCGTCCAGCAGTTTGGAGAGAAGTTCGGACACAGGCAGATCGCTGTAGGTGTATGTATAGGATTCCACGAGGCGGATGAACCTGTTGGCTTTCGTTCCTTTGAAGATCTCATCATCCGCAGTCTTTTTAAGGGCTTGATACAGAGAGCATCCGTTCTGCTGTGCATACTGCTCCAGGAACTCTATCCTGCGTTTGCCTATATTGCGTTTCGGAGAATTCACCACCCTTCTGAAAGAAAGGTCATCCTGAAACACTACCATTCTGAGATAACTCAGGGCATCTTTGACCTCTGCTCTCCCGAAGAAAGGCACTCCGCTGTATATGTGATACGGGACCTTTCCTTCCAGGAACGCTTCCTCAATGCTTCTGGTGACATAGTGAGCCCTGTACAGAACAGTGATATCCTTGTAAGCCGTACCGCTCTCCTTCATTGCCTTGATCTCTGAAGTGATCCACTTCGCTTCTTCCGCGGTGTTCGCAGCGAAACAGAACCGCACGGGAGGTCCGTCCGGGAGTGTGGGAATGAGGTCTTTAGGTATCCTGCTAACGTTTTTAGAGATCAGCGAGTTGGATGCGTTCAGGATCTGAGGCGTGGACCGGTAGTTCTTGGTCATCATTATGGTCTTGGTTCCCGGGAAGTTCTTGTTGAAGTCCATGAGGAACTTCACGTTCGCACCCCTCCAGGTATAAATGGTCTGGTCAGGATCTCCTACGATAAACAGGTTGTGGTGGTAATCACATAGCACTTCCATGAGTTCATACTGCAGACCGTCTATATCCTGGAACTCATCTATCATTATGTATTCCAGTCTCTTCTGCCATTTGAGACGTATCTCTGCGTTCTTCCTGAAGATATACAGGGTGAACTTTATCAGGTCATTGTAGTCGAGTCCGAAGCATTTTTTCTCCTGGTAGAGATAACCGTAGAAGATTATGTCGTCCGTCCCCACAGCCGACATATATTTCTCATGAAGATCATCCAGGGACATCCCGATGAGGTCCTCGTAGTACTCAGGTTTCCTGAACAGCTTCTGCACCTCTATCATGTCCCTCGCGTCAGAAAAAGTCTTGTCCCTTAGGGTAAGATTCCTCTCCTCATAGATTATCCCGAGCATTGAGTCTATATCGCTGTTGTCCAGTACAAGAAAGCTCTTCGGGTACTGCACAGCGTTTATGTCCTCCTGAAGGACTGCCACGCAGAAACCGTGGAATGTGTTGATATAACCTGTATCACTGTCCCCTATGAGGTTGTGAATACGCTGCCGCATCTCGTTGGCTGCTTTGTTCGTAAAAGTCACGCACAGGATATGCTCCGGCAACACTCCCAGTTCATTCACCAGATATACGAATCTGTGAGTCAGGGCTCGGGTCTTTCCGGAACCTGCTCCTGCAATCACGCGCACATACCCCTCTGTTGATGTCACCGCCTCGAGCTGCGCTTCGTTCAGATATGCGTCCATTTTTTCACGCTCCAATATTACTTGAAAAAGTGTAAATCTCTACACTCTATATTATAGAAAAAGTACTGTCCAAAAGTCTGGACAGTACGATTTTTTGAAATACAGCTGCTATGCCCTGCTTCTGATGACCGTTATAACAGCTCCTACGGCTCCAAGGAACACAGGAACTACAAGAGACCAGAACTTCAGTCCTCCCAGCGCACCCTTATCCTTGGCTTCGAGCCATTTCTGCAGCTCTTCTTCTGTTTCTGCGTCAGCGGTATAGACATAGTAGGTCTGCCAGTTCTCGTGTTCCTCATCATTCCATGAGATCGCAAAACCTTCTCCGCCGCCGTCCAGCTCCACCATCTCCGGATCACGGATATAGTCCCGCTCTATCCTGCCCTTAGCGATTATGGAAACAAGCTGGTCCCACTCGGACTCTTTCATCTTCTTTTCTTTCTCAGCTTTTGGTGGGTGAGAAGAATAGAAAACATAATCATCTCCATAATGAGCCGCACTCATGTGCCAGTTCGCCTCAATGGACATTCCGGACGAATCCCAGGAGAAAGCTCTTATTGCATCCAGAGAGATATCAGTCCCGAATTCAAGGACTTCCTTTTCAGGGAACACCTCACGCGGATCAAATGTATCGCTTACGCCTTCAGCCACCAGCTGATCGCCGTCGTAGTATTCTACCTTCACGCGCATCCTGTACGGGAATCCGTTCTCCTGGCACGCATACGCCACGTAGTGATCCGCGTCAAAGGAATTGTAGTATACCTGTGTCCTGATCGCTTCCTTTTCGTTCCCGCTCTCATCAACTGCCTCCAGAATGGCTGTATATTCACCTCCGCCGCTTACAGAAGGTTTTTCCCATTTGGCAAAGCATCTGTTGTGCATGCGGTCCAGTGTTATCACTAATTGCTCCATGGTCGTATCCCCTTTCTCAGTATCAGCATAGCAAACAGGAACGATACCCGACAGCGTCATGAAGATCACTGTCAGGAAAAAGAATATTGCCGTCTTCCTTCTCATTCTGTTCCTCCGAAATGACTATTTTGTTTTAAGGTACTCCTTCAGGAGCCGTCTGAGCTCCTCGTATCTGAGTCTCTTTTCTTCCTTGGCGAAATGGATCTCCCTGAACTGTTCCGGATTGTCCCTGTAATTCAGTTTCTCCTCACCGAACTGCTCGCTTGCAATGTCGAACAGATCTTCGCCAACAACATTGTAGCAGTGGAAGTTGCCGTCCGGGAGAGGCACCCCGTATACCTTGCCCCCGAATATGTCCTGCGCAAGGAAAGACGTTATGGAGCATTGTCCCAGAGACGGATTGTCTTTGCTCCAGTCGCTGCGCATCCTTGGAGCGCAGGTATCCGCACACCAGACATCCAGCATCGCGCTGTACAGTTCCTCCGGAGATCCTATACCCGGATACTCGTCGCTTACAGGCAGGACCGGTCCTTTTCTTTCCTGATAATACATCCTATTCTCCCTGCTCCCTGATCACTCAGTCCACTCTAGATAGATATGCACCGTGACATCTCCGTCTCCCAGGGCTTTCATCAGCCTGTCTTCCTCGCCCCAGTAATATACCTCGCCTATCTTTGTAAGGCTCCATGTGTTCTCAGCGTAGCTTATAGCCAGCTGATTGCCCTGATACAAAGTTATGTCACCCAGCTTTGTCGTTATCTCTTTGTCGTCTCTGGGCAGACCCCACGGGATCTCACCGACTTTCTCGAAGCCGCCATAATCATGCATTTCTATAGTGAGAGATTCGTGCTCCAGCTTGTTCAGAAGGGCATTTGTCGCTGAGTTGACCTCAAGATCTAGAGGAAACGTATATTCGTCTCCTATCTGCGCCACTATCGTGTATGTAGGCGTCATGTCGTAGCCGCCGTAAGGCTCGATCCCCTCAACAACCTCACCTGTCCAGTCAAGGATCCCGCCGAATTCGTATACCCTGTAGTAGCCGATCTTTATGAGCTTGTCTGCAGCCTCTTTGCTCCTGTTTCCGCTTCTGCAGTATACAAGTATGACCTGATCAAGATCAGGCAGTTCATCAGGCTTAGTGTCCCCTATATCCTCATTCGGTATGCAGATCGCTCCAGGGATGTGTCCTGTTTTATACTCATCCCAGCGGCGGACATCCAGGATGACGCAGTCTTTTTCATCCTTCATCATCTGCGCAGCCTGTTCCTGAGTGATCCTCTGATAAGTTCTAACCATGCCGGGGCCATCCAAAGGGTACTGATCAGGTTTCTGCCTGCTGCATCCGGCAAACAGAAGAAACGCAAGCACAAGCAATACGACGAAGATCCACATCTTTTTGTTCCTTTCCATATCTGTTCTCCGATCAGAGGTCAAATTTCTAATTATATTGTACCACAGCTGAGAAATAATTATGCTTTACCGATTTGATGTGTTAAAATTGATTAAACAAAAAAGCATTGCGCAGAAAGAGGCACGAAATGATCATTATTCCCGACAGGATCGCTGTAGGCGACCGCTATACAGTACTGGAAAAGAAGGCCGTTCTTGTTCAGGACGGAGTTATAAAGAAGATAGACGAAGCTGCAAAACTGCTCACCGATTTTCCGGACGAGAAAGTTCAGGATGCTCCCGGATGCACATTGATCCCCGGAATGATAGATCTTCACACCCATATTGGCTGGGGCGAGGATCCTGCTCTCAGCGGGAAGCCCTACAGCGTGAGCATGCATGCCCTGTATGCTGCAAGCAAGATGGAAGGAACTCTCAAAGTCGGCGTCACCTCCATCAGGGAGGCGAGCTCAGGAAACTGTATCGGAGTTGCTCTGAACGAAGCTGCAGCAAGAGGATGGATCAAATCTCCCCGGGTATACCCCTGTCTTTCAGGTCTCTGCATGACCGGCGGTCACGGCTCCGGCCAGAGCGATTTCACCGGTATCTGGGAAGTGGACGGGATAGATGAGATCCGCAAGGCTATACGCACCAACAAGAAAAACGGAGCACAGTGGATCAAACTCCTTACCAGTGAGGCATACAGAGGTGATGAACTCTCAGAGGAGGAGATCTGCTTCGCAGCCCAGGAAGCTCACAGGCTAGATATGAAGATCGAGGTGCACGCCGGATACGGCGCTTCTCTCGACAGCTGCCTTGCAGCAGGAGTAGATTCCATCGAGCACGGAACGCACCTCACCCCTGAGCAAGGAAAAGTGATGGTGGAAAAAGATATCACATGGGTCCCCACCATCTATGTTTTCAATTATGTATATGATGAGATGGCTGCTCTCGATGTCCCGCAGGCAATGAAAGATGATCCAAAGTCCGTATTCAATTACCTGAAAGAGTCAGTGGAATGCTACCCGCAGAACATCAAGCCGCTGTTTGACCTCGGCGTCCGCATTGCTACAGGAACAGATACAGACTGCACGGATTACAAAGGCTCGTCCCCTGTTGCTACTGAATGCGAATATCTTGTCAAGTGCGGGCTCAAACCTATTGAAGCGCTCGAGTGCGCCACCAAGAACGGCGCCGATCTGCTTGGTGTAGGAGATCATGTCGGTCTTGTAAAGGAAGGATACACAGCAGACCTGGTACTCGTTGAGGGAGATCCTACAAAGAACGTATCCAATCTGCATAATGTACGCGCGACATATCAGGCAGGAAAAGAAGTGTATTCCGAATTCTAACGATTTAGGAGCAGATCATGGTACCTGTATATCTGGAAGACAGTCAGAAGGCTCAGCAGATAGCAAGAGAGACACTCAACGAGCTTAATGCTATCCTGCATGTCGGCATGAGCGAAAAGGAGATCTATGACTTTGTCTGTACAAGGATGAAGGAGAAAGGCTCCGGGGATTTCTGGTACCATGGTTTAGGCGCGATGGTCCTTCTGGGTGACCGCGGACGCCTCTCGATAAGCGGAAAAGACTACTCTCCAGACGAGAACAACCGCATAAGTGAGCGGGACGTAGTGACGGTAGACTGCTCTCCCACCTTCAACGGAGCATGGGGAGACTATGCCAGAACGTTCTTCATTGAGAACGGGCAGGGTGTTCCCAAAGACTCGCCTCAGGATCCGGAATTCGTGCGCGGCCTAGAGGCGGAACTGCATCTCCACCGCGTTCTGACGGAAGAACTCAATCCGGACATGACGTATCACGAGATATTCAGGAGACTCACGGATGAGATCCAGGCTCTTGGCTTTGAGAATCTGGATTTCCACGGGAATCTCGGTCACAGCATTGAGGAAGATGAGAAGGACAGGATATGCATCGAGGAAAACAATTATGAGAGCGTCCGCAAACACGGTAAGCCCATAACTCTTGAACCTCACATCGCTCTTCCCGGAAGCTCATTCGCATACAAAAGAGAGAATATATACTATTTCGTCGAAGAGTGGTTTGTCTGTCTGTAATCCCAGCAATATAACAAAAGCCTATCCGTTATCTGCCAGCGCTGGCATCGGATAGGCTCTTTTTTGTTGTTTTTTAGTAATCCACGTCTTTTCTCAGAAGCGTTCCGCCGCTGAAATCATTGATGATTATTCCTTCTCCGTCTCTGTCAACGAAATAGAGAACATAGAGTTCATCCACCGTGTAAGTGTTGAGGAAATCCATCTCATCCCTGAATTCATAGTAGATGCTTCCTCCTTTTGCGTCCTTGAGAACAAGGCGGAACGGTTCATCCGGATCCGGTTCGTATTTAAGATCGATGAAATAATCCTCACCGGTATAGGAATGCATATGCAGCATTGCCTTGCCGTCTTCGGCAATGTCTACGTAGTAGGCATATACGCTGCATGTCGGATCCAGGGATTTTTCCATAGCCCAGTATCCCTTGACCCTGTCCTCCGGCTCCTCATCCAATGCCGTCATCAGATCTTCAGGCATATATATGGATGGAGAAGGTGTGAAGAGCTGCTGTCCTCCTGTCACATGGGACTCGAGATACAGGCCTCCGTCGCCAGGGTGTGTCGTGTTGTTGAACACGAGACTTGTGGTCTCCCTTCCTTCATAACCGGTCATACCGCCTCCGGAATAGTCATAATCCGTCTCGGCTTCCTCCCAGTTGACGAAGAGATAATAATCGCCGTTACAATAGAAACCGCCACCGTCAGGTGAGAACCAGTATGTCTCGCCCTCATAATACCAGAGACCTATGATGTCATAGTCAGGATGCGTTCCTTCTTCGGGAGGTTCCACTATATCTATCGGCTCAGGTTCAGGCTCAGGTTCCGGTTCGATTATCTCCTCCGGAACGAACGCTTCCGCATGGAGGAATTGTGGGAAGATCGATACAGGAATGATAAGAAGGATCATAGCAGCGCTCATAAGCCACTTCCATCCATTCCTTTTTCTTTCCTGCTCCGGCTCGGTGTAACTCTTCTGCCCTTCGAACTCATCCGGGATCTCCGTGAATTCTTTTGGAAGAGCGTTCAGCATATCAAAGCACCTCTATTTCCTGAAGCTTCTTAAGTAAAGCAAGATTCATCTGTCTTCTTGTATCATAGATATCCTTCTCATCACATTCTCTGATGAAACGGACAGATGTTTCTCCGGTGCCCAGTTTCTCAACACCAAGGCACTTGATGTCTCCGAAATCTGCTTCCAGGACCCTTTTAAGCTTCGCGGTCGGCACACTGATATCGATGACAGCAGTAGATTTATAGGAAGATCGGTTAAGAATGTTCTTCATCGAGGAGTTGTTGATTATCTTCTCGTTGCCGCCGTTATCTGTAATGCAAGTTGTGCGGACCCCCATCTCAGTTACTTTACCGGTGAACCCGTTCACTTCGATGATATCCCCTACCTTATATTCCTGTTCAAAGAGAAGGAACAGACCGGTCACAAGATCATTGATAAGATCCTGTGCAGACATACCGATGATCAGGCCTAAAATTCCAAGTCCTGCAATGATGCCGTTGATATCTGCACCAAGGATACGCAGAGACCACACTACAGCCAGAATAACAGCAGAATAATCAAGCAAACTTCTGACTATAGTCAGAACAGTACTTTCCTTTTTGACAGCGCTGAGCGCAAGCTTGAGGACATATTTTACTGCCATCAGCAGACCTACGACTGACAGCACCTTGAGGAGCGACAGTACGTTGATCTTCATCTCTCCAATGAATTCGCCAAGTCTGAGCCCGGTAAAACTGCCGATCCCGAGACACAGTGCCGCAACGACAAGTGCAGCGATAAGTTTCTTAACTTCTTTCATGTTATTTCTCCTTGAATTCTATTTCTTGTTGAACATCACAGTGAACCATTTGCCGTTCTCGTCGCGGAACAGGAACGGGATCCTGTCTGGAGTCACCATGTTTACCCCTACTGTAGCCGTGGAACCATCTTCTGCTGCTATACCGATCTGAATGACTGCCTGCTCTGACAGAATATTCAAACTCAGTTCGTGCGCCACATCGTAGCGGACCGGCACGCTTCCGTGCGGAGGAAGATCACCGCTCAGGAAGATATATTCGGCTCTGTTTGCCCCTGCAGGGAGTCCTGTCAAGGCGGCGAGTTCGTCATCGAAATCGTAATCGACTACTAGACCTTCGCCATCAAAAGTCAGCGTCCCGTGCTCGGAGACGAATGTTCCTTTGTGTGGATCCGGTGCAGGCGTGTCCGGCTCATACGGATAATTGTCATACTGCTGCCCGCTTGTGCTTCGGAAAAAGAACACCTCGAAAGCACCAATAATTATCAGCAGCAGTGCTGCGGCTATAAGCAATATCTTCTTAAACATACCGTACCTCCTCTACTAATCCACGATGACGATCCTTCCCTCCACTTTAGGATCGAGGTTCTGATGTGTGGAGAGCCCGAGGTATTCCGAGTCTATAACAGATCCGCGGAACATGTCCCCGGCCATCACATACAGGGTATTTGGGTTGATTTCCCTCTCGTGCTGGACGTATCCGGACAAGCGCACAAGCCCTCCTGTCTCAACCCCGTCTTTCTCCTCGATGAGAAAGTCCCCGTGCATATCATTGGTATGAAGAATCGTCAGATCTTTCAATGTATTACTCCTATCTTGTGAATACTATGCATCCCGCCTGAGTCGGGTGGTCGTAGATCAGCTGCTCTTTTGCATCAGTCCTGAACCGGAGCAGTTCCCGTACCAGCAGCACGTCCCCGCCCGCGCTCATTATCATCACGACGCTTATCAGAAGAAGCAGGAACGATCCGCTGAATATGGCGACCTCCGCAGGGATCAGTCCCAGAACAATAAGCGGCATGAGCGCTCCGAGGATATACTGTCCTTTTTCCAGCGGAACTCCGCAAGTGCAGTAAGGAGTCAAATACTGAGCCATGAATCCGAATTCAATGTCCTTCCAGCGGTTTGGCGCGAAAATGCTCCACGTCAGGCCGTGGATCAGCTCGTGGACCACAATCAGCACGATGTATGAGACTGTAAAGATCCAGAAAGACGACTTGCCAAAGCTGTCTGCCGGTCCGCTCCTGTTAACCAGGAAGAACAAGCCTACAGTAACTGCCATCACCGGAAGGGACAGTAAAACGGTCACAACGTTGGCTTTTACTATATCGATGGTCCTGTCATTCCTCGTATATCCCCTGTTCTCCAGTTCTTCAGTGATCTTATCCAGTCTGTCCATTCGCTTCTGCTCCGCGGGAGACAGTTTTCTGTTCTTTTCTTCTTCAGACACTTTCATAATCAACTCCTGTCTGAGCGTCTGCTCAGCCGTTCAATACTTTCAGAACTTCTTCTTTGCTCACAGCTCCGCTCCTAGCACCCATGTGCGAAACACATATTGATGCCGCCGCTGTGGCGAACTCAGCTGCCTCTTTAAGGCCGTTCTCCTCCAGGGCAGCAATGAAGCTGCTGCAGAAGGTGTCCCCAGCTCCGGTCACATCGACTACCTCGACGTTTCTAGCCGGAACATGGAACGGGATCTCGCCGGCTTTGTCTACAACGCATCCGTCAGCGCCAAGCGTCACCACCACCAGATCCATCCCCAGCTCGTGCAGTCTGGCTGCCTCCTCCTGGAAGGAACGCTCACCGCGCACGCTGTCAAACCCGGTCTCGTTGAAGAAGCCTATATCCACATTCATGAACCTTACTTCATCTCCGTTGCGCTCGTAGTCGACGTCATAGTCCACCACTACTTTTGCTCCTGCAGCGCGGATCTCAGGGGCAAATTCCTGCCAGATCTTGTCTCCGAAACGCAGCGTGGCAAGTACACCACACGTGGAGTAGATATATCTAGCATTCTTCAGGACTTCCACCTGCTCTTCAGTGAGCTCTATCTTTTCTATGTGAAGGATGGGGATGAAGATGGTGTGCTCGTTTTCCACGAGAAAGATCATCGTCTTGGAATCCGGCAGGGAGTCATCCACCACAGACATGGATGTGTCTATGCCCTGCTTCTCCAGGTCTTCCAGAAGGAGTTTTGAGATGGCTCCGCTGTTCATCGCGGTCCAGAACAGAGTGTCCTGTCCTAGCGCTGCGCTCACACAGGCTGCGTTCGCGATCATTCCACCGGGAACCGCGGGAAGAGTCTCTACCTCCTCCTTATCAGCTGTGCCCGGCCAGCGGTCTGCCCTGTAATATTCATCCAGCGCAACATCCCCTATATATACGTTATAGGAACCCTTTTCACGACCCATGTTGCAATCCTCACAAATTGTTCACATTTCTTTGGTGCTATTGCCTAAAATGATTATACCCATACTGGTAAGAATTGCAAAGACTGGTCAAATGTGTATATAATACATTTAATGCAGCCACTGGCTGACGATCATTATTCAATATCATTATTGGAGGAAAAATCTATCATGAAGAAAGATAACAAACTTGCATGGTTCCTGGTACCGATCGGTGTTGCGGTCAACTTTATTTTCGGTACACTCGTTCTCATGCTCAGGCTCCCGATCTACCTCGACTGCGCAGGCACGATCATCGTAGCAGCACTTTGCGGCACATGGCCGGGCGTTATCGTTGGTCTCGTATCCAACATTCTTAACGCTATTACCGACCCCGGCACCCTTCTTTATGCTCCTCTGAACATGGCATTCGCCGTTCTCGCAGCATATCTTTCAAAGAAAGGTGTCTTCAAGAAATTCGTTCCCACACTTATCAGCTCCCTCGGCTTCGCCTTCATCGGCGGTGTTATCGGTGCTCTGATCACCTGGGCTCGTTTCGGATTTGACTTCGGCAGCGGCACAACATCCGTCGTTGTTCTGCCTCTCTATGCAGCAACCGGACTTCCGAAATTCATCTGCCAGATCATCGGCGAGTTCCTCTGCGACCTGCTTGATAAGGTCATCACAGTCGTCGTATGCTACTTCATCCTGAAGGCATTCCCGACCAGATTCCTCTCCAAGCTCCCGTTGGGCGATATCTATATCAGCGACGAGGCAAAAGCTCTCGAAGAGTAATTTCAGAACATAGACGCAAATACTGCGCTCTTAATTAACTAGCGGCGGGAGCACATCACAACTCCTGCCGCTTTCTAGTTGGAGGTTCCTTATGGACAAAGAGTTTATCAACTCTTATAACGATTATGTCGATAACGGGAATGCCTGGTTCAACCTCAATCCTCTCTCCAAACTGTGCATCTGCCTTTGCATCGGCCTCACAGCCGTTGTCGTGCGCCGCTGGCAGTACGGATTCTCGCTGTGCCTCTTATACTGCATAGCAGCTCTGCTCATCGGCATATTCCCGCGATTCATAAAAAACTATTTCGCGATCAGCATTATCCTTTTCTTCCTGACGATCATCGTTCGTCAGTTCAGCATGAAAGAGCCGGACTTCACGCCGTTCATCAACGTTTTCGGGTGGCAGTGGTACAAGGAGCCGTTCATAGCTGCACTTAACATCGTCTCATACATCATGGGGTGCTCTGGCGCGTTACTTATCTTTTTCCAGACCACAGAGATGCGTGACATCATGCTGGCTCTGGAGAACCGCGGCGTGACACACGTCGCCAGTTACATCATGCTCAGCTCCATGCAGAGCGTCATCGATATGCGCAAATCCGCAGAGACTATCCTTGAGAGCCAGAAAGCTCGCGGCATCGAAACGGACGGCAATATCATGGTCCGCATGAAGGCTTTCTTCCCCATCCTCGGACCTATCCTCCTGAGTGCTATGTCCGGAACGGAAGAGAAGGCCATCGCCATGGATGCCCGCGCATTCTCACACGAAGGCGGCCACACTTATCTGCGTGTCCTCCGCCCGATCTCTAAAGTTGAATATGCACTGGATGCACTTGCCATCCTGTGTCTTATCGCTTCGATCGTGTGGAAGGTCCTCAGCCTGACCGGTGTTCTGTAAGGAGGTGCGATATGGCATTTATTGAATTAAAGGACGTTTCCTACAAATACCCTTATACAAAAGACTATGCTCTTCAGCATGTGACATGCTCCTTTGAAAAGGGCAAGTTCTACGGGATCATCGGAGAGAACGGCGGCGGCAAGACCACGCTCTGCAACGTCATCCGCGGTCTTATCCCCCACTTCTATCTCGGCAAGCTCGAGGGCGATGTGCTTGTAGAAGGAAAGGACATCCGTGACTGGGATACAGCAGACCTCTGCTCCAAGATCGGATTCGTCTTCCAGAACCCCTTCACCCAGATCTCCGGTATCAAGCCGACCGTCTTCGAGGAAGTCGCCATCGGTCTTGAGAACCTCGGCGTTCCGAAACAGGAGATGCTCGAGCGCGTGACCAATGTCTGCGAACAGCTGGACATCGGGCACCTAATAAAGAACAACCCAAATGAGCTTTCTGGCGGCCAGAGACAGCGTGTCGCTTTCGCGTCCATCATTGCTATGGACACAGAGACCCTCGTCATCGACGAGCCCACCTCACAGCTTGACCCTGAGGGAACGGAGAGCGTCTTCAACATCATCAACACACTCAAACATTCCAACAAGACCATCATTCTGGTTGAGCACAAGATAGACCTCATTGCCGAATTCTGCGATGAAGTGCTCGTCATGGAGAACGGCACAGTCGTGTGCAGCGGACTTACAAAGGAGATCCTCTCCCAGCGCAGTCTTATGGACCACAATGCCGCTATCCCGGAAGTCGCCAAGTTCGGCCACGCCATGGCAGATGCCGGCAAGCCTCTGGCAGAGATCCCGGTAACCATGGAAGAGGCTCTGAAGCTTGTTAAAGAAAGGAGTGCGAGATAATGGCTATTGAGATTAAAAACGCCAGTTTCCGCTATCCTAACGGATTTGTCGCACTGGAGAATATCAACCTCACCATTCACGAAGGCGAGAAGGTCGCTATCGTCGGACAGAACGGCGCCGGAAAGACCACATGCGTCAAGATGATGAACGGACTCAACCGTCCCTTTGAAGGCGATGTCATCATAGACGGCGTCAACACAAAGGATGTCACAGTAGCAACTACCGCCCGCAAGGTCGGATATGTTTTCCAGAACCCGGACGAACAGATCTTCAACAACACTGCAAGAGCCGAGATAGAATTCATGCCACGCTACTACAAGCTGGACGAGAAGGAAGTCAAAGAGCGTGTTGATTATGCGGTAAAGATCTGCGATATCGAGAAATATATGGATATCAACCCGTATGAGATCCCGTATCCTATTCGCAAGTTCGTTGCTATCGCCGCTGTCATCGCATCCCGCCCGAAATACATCGTTTTGGACGAGCCCACAGCGGGTCAGGACCTGCACGGAACAAGGACGCTTGCCAATATGGTGGACCAGCTTACAAAGGACGGCATCACTGTCATCACCATCACCCACGACATGGAGTTCGCAGTCCAGAACTTTGACCGCGTTATCGCCATGGCCCACAAGAACATCATCAAGGACGGAACAGCCCAGGACATCTTCTGGGACGACCAGATCCTTGCGGACGCAAGAATAAAGAAACCCGCGATGGGTGAACTTGCAAAACAGCTTGGGATGGACGGAAGGATCCTGTTCTGCGACGAGCTGGTAGGCAGACTATAACTGAATCACAGGAGAACTGACAGATGGCCAGATATCTGATAGCCGCAGGCGTGATCGTCAACGACATGCTGTATCCGGACGGAAGAACAGTCAAAGGCTTTCTGGGCGGAGCTCTCTACACGGTAAACGGAGTTCTTCCATACACGGAAGATCTCCTTTTCCTGTCTGAGGCCGGTCCCGACTTTGACGACTTCTATGGGGACTACTTCCGCCTCAACCACATCTCTATGGACGGTGTGCAGTATGTCTATCCCAAGACGTGCTACACTGTCGTCAAGTACAAGGAGACCGGTGAATGGACAGAGACCTCCCTGTACGGCGATGAATACTTTGAGAAATACGGATTCCCAAAAGCTAAAGCGGAATACATCGAAAAGTTCGGAGGTCCGGACGTCAAGGGTATATACTTCGAATCCGCAGTCCGCGAACCCGTCTGGAACGATCTGGACAGGATCCGCGCAGCATGTCCGAACGCGAAGATCATGTCGGAACTGTATACAGAAGAGACCCACGATCCGCTCATGAAGGACCGCCTTTTCGAACACATCGGAAAGATGGACATCTATTCCATCAATCTTCCGGAATCGATGGCCTTGTTCGGCACGGACAGTGAGGAAGCATCTGTGCAGGCTATCATCGGACTTGGAAAGCCCTGTTTCTTCCGTGTCGGAAAGAAGGGCTCATACATGATCCAGGACGGAAAAGCCTGGTTCGCGCCTTCTGTCGAGAGCGAAACAAGCGTGGATCCCACCGGATGCGGCAACTGCTCCACCGGAGCCGCTATGTACGGGTTCGCAGAGGGATGCCATCCTCTCCTCACAGCTTATCTGGCCAATGTTGCTGCCGGCGTAAATGCCAGACAATACGGCCCATTCCCGCACTATTCAGACGAAGTAAAGTCCTGGATGAGAGAACAGGCAGAAGAATTATTTAAACAACATCTGGAGGATCAATGATGTTTCTGGATCTATTTCCGGTGAAGAAACCGGTATTTGCAATGCTTCACTTCAAGGGGGATTCCCGCAAAGATAAACTTGAACGATGCCTCAGAGAAGCAGAAATCTACCGCGAAAACGGTGTTGACGCTATGATCGTCGAGGATTATTTCGGGGACTCAGATGATGTCAGGGCCGGACTCGAGCTGCTTTCTCAGAGAGGAGGCTTCACCCTTGGTGTAAACGTACTGGACAACTGGGAGCTCAGCTGGAAGTATGCCAAAGAGTACGGTGCCAAGTTCATCCAGGTGGACTCTGTTGCCGGACATCTCACACCGGAAGATGATATCCCGTACGGTGAGATGATAGACCGCTATATGAAGGAAGGCGGCATGTACGTTATCGGCGGAGTGAGGTTCAAATACAAACCTGTTTGCTCCGGGAACGATGTCGAGACTGATCTCCGCATCGGAATGAAGCGCTGCCACGCCATCGCTGTCACAGGCGAAGGCACGGGAATAGATTCTCCCACGCAAAAGATAATTGACTTCCGCAAAACAGTCGGGGATTTTCCCCTCGTAGTTGCAGCAGGCATGACTCCGGATACCGTGTTTGAAAAACTGTCGCTTGCAGATGCCGCTATCGTGGGCAGCACGTTCAAGGACACAAGAAAAGACACAGGAGACGTGTGCGCTGCCCATGTAAAAGAGTTCATGGACAAGGTCTTTGAGCTTCGAGCAACTCTCTGATAATGGCAAAAAATAAACTGGTGTAAGCCTAAGGCCTGCACCAGTTCTTTTTCTGTTCAGATATTATCAGATCTCCGCCACCACTCTGCATGGCAGTCCGCTCATACCGCTGTAGTTCAGCGGATATGTGTGAGCATGGAACCGCCCGCCCAGATCAACGACATCCTTGAGATTGCACATGTTCTCAATAATGAACACTCCCTTTTCCGCGCAGTACTGATCTTTTGGTGTGTGTTCCCTGCCACGCCTGACTCCGGCGAAGTCTATCCCTATGAGACATATCTTTCTGTCCAGAAGTGCATTGATCAACTCATCGGAAAGCTGCGGGTGTTCGTGGTGATATCTTGCAGTACCATATCCTGCTTCCTCTACGAATCCTGTATAGAATGCAACAAACATCCCTGTCTCTGCTTTGCTGAGATCGATATCGGATACAGAAATGTCCCTGTCTTTAACTGATGAGACATCGAAAACTATCCCCTCGAGTTCGGTGTAGTCCAAGGGGAATTCCTTATCCATCACGTCGAAGTGCGTTCCCATGTGTCCGGTCAGAGTCTTCTTCTCATTACCGCCAGCATCTGTCACTGTTTTCGGTGTGAGCTTGTATGTCAGATCTATCTTCATTTAATTCCTCTTCGGTCTTATGGAAGGTAATCAGCGATGTCCACGTTCAATCCCTTTAACCCTATAACAGCGCCGTTCTTAGCTTCAGAGCTCTCTGGATGAGCCAGTAGCCACTTGTTGCAGGCAGTCATCAGAGTATCCTCACGGTTTCCGGGAACAATGAACGGTTTCTCACCGTTAGTACCTTTGGGAAGCGTGATAACCACGCGGAATCCCGCATCTTTTGCCGCGGAGCATGGAGCATAGTGGAGGGTGGTCGAATACATCTCCACAACCACACCGGCAGGGACAAGGAAGGCTTCCACTTTGGAGGTGTCGAACAGCCCGTCCTCCGGATCCACATCATACAGTTTCCCCACAAGCAGGACGAAATCATCTGATCCTATATTTATCTCACTGCATCTGTGGTATTCAAGGCAATTGAGCTTTGTGCTGTGCCCGTTGCACCAGCCCATCTGGATCGGCATCCCTCCGTAGAACCTGCTGCTCAGCTCCCCGGTTATAGGAAGACCCTGCAATTCAGGCTGCTCTGCGACATAATCAACACCATCCGGCAGAGGTGTCACCTCCGCCAGCGTCTTCACCAGCTCAGATGTATCGTAGCCCTCGATCACCCTGCCATAGCAGCGAAACTTGTCGTCAAAAACAGAATATATCTTCATAATATTTCTCCTTTGCTAGCATCATCTTAGAATGCTTGTCGGTTACATATCTTCTTTCTTTTCAATGACCCTGATAAGGAAGGAATCAAGTATACATAGCACTATTACAAGGACATATGCAGCAGTCACCGGAAACGAACCTATTGCCAGAGCCGCAAGAGGCTGGAATGCCACTCCTCCTATGCTCGCTCCGAATGCCATGGCAGCGTATGCCATTCCGGTATTCTCAGGAGCTGAATGCCCTCCAAGATATGTTGTCAGGCTGTATACAGGTCCGAGAAGGATCCCGGCAATGAGCATTATCACCAGCTTGACCGTTATGGAAGGGATCAGGAGCACCGCAGCAACGCACATGCTTCCCAGGATCAGCATCACAGGAAGGTATTTCACCGAATTCTTTACAGTTCCTGCAAGGAAGGATCCGGTCATTGCCGCCAGCCAGTATGCGGAAACGGCATACGAACCGGCAGATGTGCTTCCGAAGAAGCCGAATACTTCAGTGGCGTAATATGTTAATCCGCTCTCCAGTCCGCAGAACATAGCAAGAGCGATTATCGAAAGAAGCAAAGTCTTGTTCGTCCAAATAATGGACACAGTTAGCCCATCTTTGTTCCCTCCGCTGAACACGCAGACTTCCTCTATACGCTTCCCTAATACCGTGAACATCAGAGACAGTATGTGAAGCACTACGAACACGATCATAACAGGTTTGTAAGCGCTGCTGTCGGTGAATCTCTCTATCAGGAGCGGAACAACGAATCCACCAAGACCGTACAGTGCCATGACATAACAGAGGATCCTGTCCGAATTGTCTGGGTTGGCATCCTCAACAATGGATAAAGTAGATCCCTCTGTTCCGCCTATCCCGAATCCGGACAGCATGAGCCCCGCTATAGCCAGCCAGATGCTATTTGCGGAAAATACCAAGAAGCATCCTGTTGCCAATGCCGAGGAAGCTATGAGCAGCGTAGTCCTCTTTCCGTATCGCTCGGATATCTCCCCGCTTATCAGCGTAGTCATTACTGATCCCAGAAACAAGGATGCCACGAGCAGAGAAACAGCCTGCGTGCTGCCTCCAAGCGTGGCGATTATGCGCGGGATAAGCACCTGATAGGCTGCGTAAGTCGAACCCACCAAGCAATATGCCCATGAACTCAGTAGATTTGCCAGTTTTCTAGGCTGCATCCTATGCCCCCAAAGTCCTGAATATATATTCCTTGAACAGTTCCGGCTTCAGTTTGGAACAGACAGCGCAGTTAGCTGGCTTGCCGGAGAAGTGATAGCGATCCACAAGCACCCCGCCGTAGGACGGTCCTTTGCTCGTGTCCACTTCGCAGTAGTAATCGTCGCAGTCATCTATACATTCCGGGTATAATGCCGCAGCCATTGCAGCCGGATCTGCCATATCAAGACAGTCTCTTCCGAACCTGTCATAATTCATCTCCATGAGCACACGGTTGCAATCCACCATGACCTTGCCGAGAGGACCGCTCTGAATGAGTCTGTCCAGATCTTTTCTTTCAAGCATGGCCTCATCTATGCAGGCATCCCAGCCCACAGCCATGAGCGGCACACCGAACTCAAACACTATCTTCGCCGCCTCGGCGTCCTGCCAGATGTTGAATTCCGCCACAGGAGAAACATTACCGGTTCCAAGACCTGCAGTACCCATCATTACGATGCGTCCGACTTTTCTCATCTCATCAGGAAACAGCCTCATGGCGACCGCAATATTGGTAAGAGTACCCAGCGTGATGATATCTATCTCACCCTGCTCGCTGTCACGGAGCAGCTCGACCATCTTAAGGACTCCGTTACCCTCTGCGACCTTGAGACGCTTTGGAACAAGGCCTATATCTCCCATCCCGTCGTCTCCGTGTGTCTCAGCAGCCCCGACAAACGGAACAAGCAGAGGCGTTTCGCATCCGATGTATACAGGAGGTTCATAGGTCCCAGCCGCCTCTATCGTAAACAGAGTGTTCTGTGCGGCCTGCCTAGCATCTACGTTCCCTGTCACAGTCGTGAAGCAGAGTATCTCATATCTCGGATCTCTCAGAGCCATAGCGATAGCCATAGCATCGTCGGATCCGCAGTCGGTGTCTATGATAAGTTTCTTGCGTTCTTCCATAACTGCCCCTCCCAGTCTGATACAACAATTATAATACATGGATAGCCACTCCTGCAGTACATTCTGCAGCACGGCTCTTTTTCTTGAGCAGCAAAAAGGTATTGTGTAAAATAAAACTATAAAGGTATTTGTCTCAATGATACGTCTAGAGATACAGCGCAGAAAGGCGGTACACCTCATGAAGACTATGGGATTCCTTATCAGCCACAAAAACAATGAGCAGAGACGCGCTATCCTTCCGGAGCATATAAAGAACATCCATCATCCAGAACTTCTCTTCTTCGAAGACGGATATGGCGAATCGGTCCACGTCAGCGATGACGCTTACAAAGCTACTGGGGCAAACGTAGTCTCCAGGGAAGAAGCCCTCAAATGCGATATCCTCACAGATGTCAAACTCGGAGACGGGGATTATTTCAGGGATATCGACCGCAACAAAGTCCTTTTCGGATGGGCTCACGCCGTTCAGATGACAGATTTCACCTCCGCTGCTCTCGAGATGGATCACACTGTCATCGCATGGGAGGAGATCTTTGAAAATGGACGCTATATCTTCTACCGCAACAGGGAGATCGCCGGAGAAGCCGGAGTCCTTCAGGCTTTTGCATATTATCCCAAGATGCCGTATGAGTGCGATGTAGCTATTCTCGGCAGAGGTCAGACCGCAAAAGGCGCTATGCGCATCCTTCACGGTCTCGGAGCCAACGTGGACGTCTACTCATCGAAGCAGGAAAACCTGTTTAAGCAGAAGATGTATGACTACGATGTCATAGTCAACTGTATCATGTGGGATACAAGGCGCACCGACCACATCATCTACCGTGAAGACCTTAAAAAGATGAAACCGGGCGCCATGATCGTGGACATCAGCTGCGACCCGGAGCTCGAGATCGAGACATCCCACCCCACTACGATAGACTATCCGTTCTACATCATAGACGGTGTCATGCACTACGCAGTGGACAACACTCCCGCCATGCACCCCATCACGGTCACAAAAGAGCTCAGCAAAGGCATCTGGCCATATATCAATGCAGTAATAGAACTGGAATACGAGGACTATCCTGAGAATCTTGTTCCTGCCGTACAGATCCTGAACGGACACATCCTTGACGACCGCATCACCGATTTCAGGGAACGCAAAGGACTGTTCTGCAAATAGTACACAACAACCAAAGGCTGCCGAACGGCAGCCTTTTTTCTATTTGTTCTGTTTAGTTATTTTTTCTGAAAAGTCTTATGTACTCATCCTTGTTGAAAGGAGCTCTCCTTCCGATGCAATCCAGCTTGGTGCACAGTGAGCAGTTCATATATCCGTCTGCTCCGGGGAAGAGGATCCCTGAAGACGAGTTCCACGGGAGCATATAGCCTTTCTCGTTCAAAGTGACACCTATCTCACCCACGTCCCCTATCAGGTCACAGAGAGCATGGTTGTTCTCAATAGGCCAGTCAGGAAGAGAGCCCGGATTCAGAGCGCCAAGGCCTGTCATTCCCATATCCTCAGAAAGGTATCTTCGCACCTCCCTGTTTCCCTTCATTAGGGCAATGCCGGAAAGGATGTCTTTGGCAGCCTCAGGATGTATGCGGTCACAGTCTTTTATCTCGTTTCCTGCCGTAGCAACATAAAGGATGACTCTGTGAACGTCCTTGAGCTTATCTGCGACAACGAAACTCTCAAAGACGTGTCCTGCAATGTTTACATGCCTGTCGTCAATGACTTCTGAATCTGCCCATCTCAATATGGCCTTTGGTCTCGCAACTTCTCTTAGAACAGCAGCATATCCATCCAGATCAAGCTTCGCCGCTCTTTTTCCGAATCGCGGCGCTATATCCTCTGCAGTAACGTCCACCCGCAGATCATTAAATACGATGCGTTCGCTCATGGTACCCTCCGGTATAACATCGCACATCTCTACCAAACAAAGTATAGCATGGAAAAGGCAGCTGCTGAACTGCAGCTGCCTACATTCTTTAAAAGTACGCTCATAGCACGTATTTATAGATAGCCCAGAAATGAGCCATGCTCCCAAGGAGACAGAACACATGGAAGACGCAGTGCATATATCTCTTTTTTGCCCCAACAGCATACAGTCCTGCACCAATGGAGTACATCACTCCGCCGAGTGCCATGTAGAACACTCCGATTACCCCTGAATACTTCAGCAGCTTTGGCAATGCTATGAGTATGGACCATCCGTTCACCAGATGGCAGACTACCTCGACAGCAGCATACTTATCAACATCAACTATCGATAGCGCTATCCCTACCAGAGTAACGAAAGCTACAACTCCGAAAAGTGTCCATCCTAACCATCCCCCAACGGCTATAAGCACTGCAGGGATATATGTCCCGAACACAAGAAGGAACACATCACAGTGGTCTATCACGCGAAGTATCTTCTTGCCTTCAAATCTCGCAGGCAAAGCATGATACACACAAGACATGGTATATGTAAGGATCATAGCTGCCCCGAACAACGCTGCAGTAACATGTCCTAAGGCTGTTCTGGCCTTCACTTCCATGAGGACCAGAGCTACTATTCCGAATGCAGCTCCCAGTCCGTGTGTAATGGCATTTATTAGCTCTTCCGTCACGGTATATCCGGGGATCTTCACGCCCTTCCACTTCTTTCCCACGGTGTTTCCTCCTTCCGTATCTAGTTTCTGATACTAGATTATATCGTATTTATTATTTTGTCAAGCAAGTAAGCCTGTGCGTGTTGTTTTTTCCGTTATTCCTTGCTAATATTTACTCATACTAGCGAGGAGGATCATAATGGCAGATAACAGTTCGATTTTTGAAAGGCTGGAAGGCACTTCTCTTCCTGCGTGGAGCGATATCCCGGACCTTGACCTGTATATGGATCAGGTGATTTCTCTCATGAAAAGATATCTGGGACCTCTGTCTGCATCAGACGACAAGGGCATCACTTCATCCATGGTCAACAATTATGTAAAGCAGGGCGTTATGCCCGCACCGAAGAAAAAAAGATACACAAAGATCCATCTCGTGTACCTCATCATGATCTATATTCTCAAGAACGCTCTGACCATGACACAGATACGCTCACTCATTGAATCTGAACTCTCGAACCAGAGCCTGGAGAATCTGTACACCGCATTCTGTGAACAGTTCAGGAGCACCGCTGCAGAGGCTGCCGTTAGATACAGGGATACTGTATCAGATCCTCTCAGTGTATCCACCAACGCAGCGATCCGCGCGTATATAGAGCAGTCCGTCTCAGCATCTTTCATTTAATTAAATCGTTGATTTTTTGCAAATTGCGAAACATATTATTAAGGTTTCTTTAAACCGGATTTCAGCATTAGATGTATATGATAATATGACAAAAAATGCGGAGGTCAATTAATGAACACACAAACATCTCCTATGTGGCTCCTGAAACTCGTAGCGCTCGTTCTGCTTACAGTTCTGTCATTCACCGTGTTCTACAGTTTCTTCACCACAGATTCATATAAGTATCCAATGTACTCCTATCTGGATGGGAAAAAGACAACAGTGGTAGGGCTTGCCGCGGCTGCTACAGCTGCATCTGCAGCCATAACCATGCTGCCAGGAGACGTAGGCACTCCTATAGCAGACAAACTGGCAGAGATAAGCACATACACGATCGTTATCCTGTGTGCTATCTTTCTGGAGAAATATCTGGTGACTATTACGGGAGCTGCGGCATTTAAAGTGCTCATCCCGATAGCCTGCCTGCTTCTCATCGTGAATCTCCTTTCACTGAGATCGAGAAGGCTGCGTCAGCTTGGTTTGAAACTCATCTGCTTTGCTGTGATCATCGTACTCACAGTTCCGGTGAGCGTCGCTCTCTCCCGTTCCATCGAAGATACATATCAGGAGACTATACAGGCTACCATAGATACAGCAAATGAGGATGCCCAGGAGATACAGAACTCTCAGGAGCAGGGGCTTCTTGAATCCCTCATAAATTCCATTAAGGGGGGCGTCTCGGCATTCACCAAGAAATTCGAGATCACCCTCACCAACATGATCGAGGCCATCTCTGTGCTCATAGTCACATCGTGCCTCATACCGCTTCTTGTATTTGTATTTTTCAGCTGGCTTATAAAGATGTTCTTCAACCTTGAAGTCCCCACACCACTGAACCTTCCGTTCCTGGACAAGAACTCAAAGAACAGCAATCTGATCTGATAAGAAAGGGCTTATAATAATGCCTCCCAAAAGAGAACTCACAGCGTGCCAAAAAGCAGAGCGCAGCATACAGAAGACGTACAGAGACAGACTCTGGACACCTTTCATCAATGCGCTTAAGACCTATGACCTCCTCGAAGAAGGAGACAAGATCGCTGTCTGTATCTCCGGAGGAAAGGACTCGATGCTGCTTGCCAAGCTCATGCAGATGCTTCAGCGGATCTCTGACTTCCCGTTCGAACTTGTATACCTCGTAATGGATCCCGGGTACGCTCCGGAAAACAGGCAGAAGATAGAAGACAACGCTAAACTCCTTGAGATTCCGATAACAGTATTTGAGTCCAACATTTTCAATGTTGCCAACAGTGCGGATCACTCACCGTGCTACCTGTGTGCAAGGATGAGAAGAGGCAACCTGTATGCTGAAGCAAAAAAACTTGGTTGCAACAAGATAGCCCTTGGACACCATATGGACGATGTCATTGAGACCACCCTCATAGGCATGTTCTACAGCTCACAGATGTCCGCCATGATGCCAAAACTCCGCAGTAAAAACTTCGAAGGCATGGAACTCATCCGGCCTCTATACTGTGTCCGGGAGGAAAACATCATCAAGTGGGCAAAGTACAATGATCTTTCATTCCTGCAGTGTGCATGCAGATTCACGGAGAACACAGAGTCCGGTGAATCGGAGAGCAAGAGAAAAGAGATAAAGGAGCTCATTCGCAAGCTCAAGAAGGATAATCCGGATATAGATATAAGCATATTCAATAGTCTCCATGCCGTAGAGATAGACACATTCCCTGGAATAAAAAAGAATGGAGAAGTACACCTCTTCCTAGAAGATTACTAAAAAACAGATCTCACACGAATACATATCGTGTGAGATCTTTCATATTTAAGTGTTTTTAATAACCTTCCTCGTCCACAAAAGCGTAGAAGGCTTTTTCTTTTGCTTTATCTTTAGCCGCGACCTTTCCCACAGGCATCGCATAGAAGGAGGCCTCTTCCTTACCATCAAGGCCAAGCGCAGCATCCACTGCTTTGCCATCTATGGCGCCGATGGCGCATCCTCCCAGTCCTATGGATGTTGCTGCGAGATACATGTTCGCTGTAATGTGTCCTGCATCTATCAGCAGTACTCGATGTGAGGATATGCCGTATCTCCACTCGGCGCGGTAGAAGACTGCACTGTAGTAGAATACAACATTTGCGGTGGCAGTCCATGCCTGTCCGCAGAGCGAGTTCTTTATCCAACTGTCCAGATCGTCCACTGTTCCCAGGTACTCTATCTGGTGATGCATCGGAAGATAGTGATAAAGGCCTGGCTCCAGCCCAGTCACATTCCTTGCTGCAAAGTAGCATTCAAATTCGTGCCTGGCTCCTCCACAGGGGACAGTCCTCAGGGTGGCATACGCACGCCCGCGGATCTCTTTAACGCCCTGAGTGCACCACAGCAGATAAGACAGTTCGTCCAGCGTCATAGCTTCTCCTGTGTACACCCTGTGGCTCTCCCTGCTGTTAATGACATGCAGGAAATCATTGTCTATGTCAAGTATGGAAAAGTCCTTCGGCAGATCCATGACACATTCGGTCATAGGAGCTTTGGTCAGAGGAGGCTGGGGCAGTCTCTTCTCCTAGTCGGAGAGATAATCTCCGAAATCCTTTTCGTCCGGTTCCCACTCGTAAACGAATTTCCTTCCGGCCTCTATCTTTTCCTTTGCTTTTTCTTCCAGGGTCTTCATGGTCTTTCCTTATTCTGTAAGCAGGTCATCTCCCGGTCCCATCATATCGATGTCCACACAGGTGGCATCCTCGAGATGGAAGATAGCAAGATTGTATCCCGTCTCCTTATTGTAGATGGTCTGCAGATACGGGGAACTCTCTAGAATCGAGTTCGCATACTTAGGATCTGTCTCAAAAACAGCTGTTCCGGTATATCTCAGCCAGTGATGTCTGTCGGGTTTGAGAGCTACGATCTCTACCTTCGGATTTGCTACCATCTGGCGGTATACATCCTTGAAATCTCCGAGGCCAAAAAGGGTCTTGCCGTCCGCCTCAAAGTGGAGACCTAGAGGTCTCAGTTTTGGCTGATCACCATCTGTGGTTGCCAGGAAATAGGTGCCGCATTCTGATAAATAATCATTGACCTTGCTCATTGTCTGTATCTCCTTTTTCATCAAAGTTTTTTTCTTCTTGTATTATAACATCCGGCACAAATGTGCTCTTAAGTGTTATAACCGCGATCTCTGGCGGACATAGCATCCTTTTATCCACAACGCTGTTTCCCAGGCCACTGCAGATGAACATCTGAGTATCTCCCTCCCTGAACAGACCTCTGTCATACTTCGGAAACAGACCCTGGCTTGGCACATAGAACGCTCCTACCAGTGGCAGTCTCATCTGTCCGCCATGGCTGTGTCCGCACAGAACCAGATCCACACCTGCCTGAGCGTACACATGAAGATGTTCAGGGCGGTGAACCAGAAGCACTGTGAATATGTTCGGATCAAACAGGGAATCCTTTATCTCCTTAGCCAGTTTCGCACCGTCCAAAGCTCTGTGATGCTCACCCATGAGAGCGGGATCCTCTACTCCGACGACCTGTATCCTTTCGTCGTTCCTCTCCACATCCATGGTGCAGTTGTTGAGAAAATGGATCCCCGAATCTGTGATCCCATTTATTAGCTTAGTGTAATGGTCCTCTGTAAGTCTGTACTCATGGTTGCCGGTCACATAAAAACACGGTGCTATCTCAGGAAGTTTCTCCAGAAAGCGGACGGCATCTTCCGGATCTGCGTCTTTCTCTCCAGTGAAATCTCCGGTGAGTGCTATGATATCCGGCCCCTGCTCCTTTATAGTCTGCAGAAGCTCGGACTGTCCCTCTCCGAAAACAGCGTCATGGAGGTCGGTCACCTGCACTATGCGGAATCCATCGAACGAAAGTGGGATCCTTTTGCTCTCTATCGTTGTTTTAACTGCTTTGATCATCTTTATTAATCCGTCAGTCTTTAATGGTGGTATGTTTTTTCGAGAATATGGATTCAAGAGGCCATGTCGTCATGTTGTGATACATGTCAGACCACTGAAGGATCTCATAGTTGCAGCTGGTAGCGAAGATCTCAAGCAGCCTTGCTATCTCTTTCTCCGTCTTGTTTCCGCAAAGGCGGTTCACAATGGCTATCTCGTTCTCTGTCTTCTTGATGTATTCATCGGAAACATAGTATGCCAGCCACTGGTAGTACATGTTGTCTTTATCCAGCGTGCACTGATCAAGCAGATCCTCTCCGAAGTAGCGGTACAGGATGTTGCATGGGAAGAGCGCCATCATGGTCTTAGCCAGATCTCCTTCGTGGGCTGTCATGAGCTGGAACGCCGTATAACTCCTTTTCCCTTCAGCCTCGATGACTGCATCCATCTCATCCACCGTCATCTCGAGTTGCTCCGCCCAATAGGTGCGGTTCATCATCACGGTGTTCTCCATAGTGTTCTTCACAATGGAGTACCAGATCTCCATGTCCTCAAAACTCTCGCATTTGGAAAAACCCACTGCCCAGCACCTCGTGTAGTCCATTAGGTACTGGTAGTTCTGCTTGATCTGAAAGCGCATCCTCTCCAGAGACATGGTTCCATGAAGGATATCCTGCATATGGTCCGTCTGCTCTATGACAGCTGCAGTCTCCTTAAGGATCGGTACTAAGTACTCGTTATAGAAATCCATTTTATTCCCCTCTTATTTCCTAACTATCAGTTTGATAATAAATATAAGGAGCAGGTGCCCCGGATAAAACAGATAGAAAAGCCATTTGAGACCTTTTCCCTTTTTCCCGTTGTACAGAAGTAGCGGGATCAGGCTCAGGCCTGTGTATGCGTAGATACCCACAGTCCTTGTCGCTGCCAGGAACGCAACTCCTCCCGCCTGCGGGATAGGATACGGTCTATTCCGCAGGACATGGAAGATGAACACTCCAAGCACAGCGAAAACCGTGTAGTCTGCTTTAAGAATAAGCGCCAATATGCTCATCAGCAGCACCGCCACCGTTCCAAGGACAGTTCTCAACGTCTTCTTCATGTTCGCAAAGGGTCCAGCGCCGCCGGTGATCGCATCATAAATCATCAGCGCAAGGACTGCGATGAAGAATGTCAGCATAATGTTCTGATGTTCAGTCCCTACTTTACCGGAGAAAGCGAGGTCGAAAGGTACTTCACTTATCAGCGCGAAAACACTGAGTCTCCTAAGGTATTTATTCTTGTCTCTTGTATAGTGATACCCTTCCGCCACGCAAAACGAGAAGATCGGCATAGCTAATCTGCCGATTATCCTCATCCACGTCGCTTCAGGGAAGAACAAATCCCCCACATGATCAAACACCATGCTTATCATCGCTATGATCTTCAGCATAGTCCCATCCAGTATCTGGAATTTATGACTCTTCTTCATATCAATCTTTCCTCTTGCGGTAGAGATATTCGTCAAGCTCTTTTTTGACATTCTCTGGTATCTCACGTCCTACCGGGCAGACAACAGCCTGAGCCATGCGCCTGGTAAACTCGGCAATAAAACCGATGTCTTTCTGAAGCTGATCCATGCTCAGCACGTCAGGTCTGTCGAAACGGCAGTGTATCGGCGCAACGTTCCCTCCGGCGATCCTGGCCAGTGAAACTGCGGGCACTCCTTTGTCTGCGAACGGCGTCGAGTCGCTGGAATATACACCTGTGCGGGCATCCAGCGGGAAGCCTATCTCTGCACTCATATATGTGAGGTAATTGACCAGTTTCTCTTCAGCTGATGCGCAAACGATAAACTTGCCCATTATGGTGCCGATCATGTCCAGATTGATGTTCAGCGCGATCTTGGACAACTCCTCCTCATGATCGCTGCCATAAGCTTTGGATCCGAGCAATCCCCGCTCCTCACTTCCGCAGAACACGAACCGCAGTCCGTAGTTGAGTTTTTTGCCGCGAAGAGATTCAATCACGCCCAGCAGACCGACACATCCGGTCATGTTGTCGTATGATCCATGGGAGAGAGCCGTGGTGTCATAATGAGCTGATAGTACGATCCACTCATCCCTTTCACCGGGCAGTTCAGCAACAACATTGTGGGATTCGCCTTCCCACTCATTCTGACGGATCTCTATCTTGACCTTTTTGACTCCGTTCTTAACCATCTGGACAGCACTCTCAGTGTGGATCATGGCGCAGAGCACTTTGCGCTCTTCACCTATGACCACATCACGCAAGTCTCGTTCGTCGATGTCCCTATCAGAATAATGCAGGTTTCCGTTCTGAAAGAGGATCGCCTTTGCCCCGGCTTTCATAAGGTCCTGATATGTAAAGTATGTGATACCCGAAGTATCCATGAGAACTATTTTGTCCTTTGCGCCGGCGATGGAGACCTTATCCTGCCCTGGCATATAAAACAGTTCTCCCTCTTCCTCTCCGCTGCCGCAGCAGAAAAATCCTTTGCAGGGGATCTCTTTCCCGTCAGCAAAGACATGAGCCTCCTCTATCTCAGCCATTGCAACAGGAAAACTTTCGATCCATGCATTTGCGCCGAGTTCCTCGCACCGGGCTTTCAGATACTCAGCAACCTGCAGTTCCTCCGGAGTTCCGCTGCGATGGACATAATCTGTGTCTGTGAATATCTTCTTCAAAGCACGTTTATTCATTTCTTGTACCCTCTATCTTTAATATATTTTGCTCAATTTAATAGTTTTGCTTTGCCAGCCAGTCTGTGACTTCTGTTCTCCCGTGTTCAAGAATAAAACTGACAACATCTCGTTTCGTCATGATCTTTTGTATAGCCGCTGTATCTAATTTTTCCATCAGACACACGAAGTCTGTCTGAGACATCTTTCTTATTGCTTTCAGTCTCTCAGTATCGAGCAGTTTTCTGTCTGCTTCGTTTCTGGGATAACCCTGCCCGAATGGCTCAGAAAACAGTTTGGCTATCGTTGCCTCTAAATTCTCGCCGCCTGCCCATGTATACTCCTCTCCCAGCGGAACGGAGATGGCATTCCCGTTATTTATCTGGCAGAAGAGATATGCATCCATAGGAGTCGGCGCATATCCGCAGATGACGCCGGGCATACTGTTGCACGCCAGCATCATTCCCTGACCGGAAGAACATCCTGTTACAACAAAATCTACTGCATCGCTTGCCAGAAGGAGCCCTACCATGATCGAGACATCAATATAACTGTACTGCACTTCTTCATCAGGCCTGCATCCGAAATTGATGACTTCAGAATCTGCCGCATATTTCTTCACAGTATCAAAAAGCAATTCGTTCTTCTCCGCCTGTGAACTTGCCTGAATGACTGCTATCCTCATTTCTCTTTCCTCAAAACGGACCTAATCATAAAGGATATTCATATCCACATATGCATCGATCCCCGGTACCTGCCCGGTCGCAGATGCCTGCCATATCTTATACTGGCCCTCATAGTTGGTCTGGCTGGTGAAGTGCGCGAGCCACACAGGACGTGTATCAGTGTGTGCCCATACAGCCTGCAGATAGTACTTGCTTCCATAAAGCATGGAGTCATAGCCCGCAGCGGTAACTTCCTCCTCAAATACATCGTAAAGGTGATTCAGCTGCTGGAAGCTTATGCCGTACTGCTGGAAGTGGCTGAAGTTCTCCCAGTCGAACACTATCGGGAGCTCCAGATCCATTCCCTCGATCTGTTTCAGCAGCATTTGGGTGGAAGCCCTTACTTCCTCTTCTGTGCTTTCATAACTGAACACATACAGTCCTACAGGAACTCCCGCGGCTTTTGCCCGCTCGATGTTCTGCTCATAATATTTATCCAGGAAAAGCTCGCCTTCCTCGGAGTAGCCTATCCTCATAATCACGAATTCCACGCCGGCATTTTTTACTCTGTTGAAATCTATATCTCCCTGCCATCTGGAGATATCGATGCCGTAATGTCTCCCTTCTCCGGCATGATCCTCCCTAAATGAAGAGAACGGATAGAACGGAGGCTGGGTATCGTCGGTCTCGATCTCCTCCACCACTTCAACAGTGAAATCCCACTCAGTCTTGTTTCCTGATACATCTGTGAGAGATGCGTGGACGGTGTATTTCCCTACTTCGCTTGTGTTCACTTCTCCTCTCGTGACCAGAACAGGAGCCGGGTCAGCATTGTCGCCGTAGCTGAGCAGCCTACTTATATTGAATTCTTCCCCGATCTCGTACTGAGCACCGTTTCCGCTGCGGAACACAAGAGGCGCTTCTGTGTCTCCCACGATGATCTCGTATCTGGCGTCCGTCCTGTTCCCTGAAGGGTCTGTTGCAGTTACAAAAACCGTGTAACTTCCCGGGAACGCCGGATCGTAATCTGTGTCGAATGAGAGCTCGCCCTCATTCAC
The DNA here is from genome assembly GCA_017432285.1 of Oscillospiraceae bacterium. Lineage (GTDB taxonomy): Bacteria > Bacillota > Clostridia > Oscillospirales > Ruminococcaceae > RUG11783. The sequence continues at coordinate 62,095 of JAFRJM010000013.1, forward strand.
AAGGGTGTTGCTGCGCATATCCTCTTCCGTGTACGGAGTACCTACATCAAGCGCGATCCTGTCCGTTAGTAGAGTGATCTCAGGAGGCGTCGTATCCACTACCGTGTAATGCATGGAATAAGTCCTGGTCACAAGGAATCTCTTGACTTCATACTGGATATCATATTCGCCCACTTCATCAGTATAGAGCAGCCTGCGCTCAGGAGTCACTTTGCCGTTAGTCTCCTTTATAAAGTCCTCTGCAGGATACTCCCATCCCATCTCTAGAACGAAATCTTCATCCGGGAACAGTATCACAGGCTTCAGGAAATAATTCCATATGAGAGCTACCGCAATCAGAAGAAGCAGATTGCAGATGAGTACAGTCAGTATCTTTTTCCGTTTTTCAGTCATATTTGCACTCCGGTTCTTATCTCGGTCTACTCATTATTTTCGGAGAAGGACCTCGTCTATCACGTCCCTGCCGGCAAACTTGTGCGTTGAGAACTCTCTGAATCCCAGCTTCCTTAGCAGGTTCCTACTTGGGATATTTTCCTCATAGTGTCCGCAGTGGATGTAATCCATCTTCTCCAGTCTGTACGAAGTCACAGCCTGCAGCGCTTCATACATGTATCCGCGCCTTTGGTACGGAGTGAACGTCGCATAAGTCAGAGTGCGTCCTTTCTCGGGGAGCATCCCCATTATATCTTCAGGCAGTTCAGGCGGGACGTCCAGCATGAATCCGACCATAGTCCCGGTATCCTTTTCCACTATGGAGTAGGAATTGCTCACCGCGCAGAACCTCTGGAATATCCTGCGTGCAAAGTCGGTGTCCATCTCAGCGGGCAGTCCGTAGTTTACGCGCAATTCCTTATCTGCTGTTCCTTCCACGAAAGCGTCTTCGTCTTCGGGCAGCATCCAGCGTATGATCAGTCTCTCACTTTCCATGAGGCATCATCCTCTTTTCTTAGTTTTTGGAGCGGGCAGTTCGTCAACCATTGAATCGAAAAGCTTTTCCAGAAATTCCCTGTCATCTATATCTTCAACTAGCAACATCGGGCTGCCTCCCTCGTAAGGCATCTCAAGCGGAGCGTCCGGCATAAGCTGTCTTGCGGATGCTGTATTCTTCACAAGGAACCTGTCGTCATAGATCCCTCCGATGACCTTGCCCTGATAATAGATTATATACTCGCCCATCATCGCCCTGTGCGTTATCCCGCGCAGTCCGGATAGCTGGTCTAGTACGAACTCAAGATATCCTTTGCTAGAAGCCATATCTATCTCCTTTTTTAGTCAAATACCTCCGTGCTGCTCCGCAGCTGGTCAGCAAGTTTCTGATAGAATTCCCTGTAAAACACAAGGCGTGTCTTCCACATCCTCTTGGACGCACCGGACACCATTATCGGCACGTCTTCCAGTTCGTTCAGTCTGGCAAGCCGTTTCTCAACATATGCCATTTTTTCGTCAAAACTCATACCTAGAAATCCGTCATTTACAAGAGTCTCATGGATCCGGTACACGTCGAAGCGGTCTATATTGTCCGCCTCGCAGATCGCCAGCGCGAACGGTGTCTTCTCACCGGGGAAATCGGACTCGTAGTCCACATGTATCGCTATCCCGTAGCAGATGTCCTGGACCCTGTCCTCGGGAAGTCCTAACTCTGTCAAAAAAGGTCTTGCTATCCTTGCGGCAGATCTCCCGTGATCCTTCCATTTCGGCCAGTTTCCTTCTTCGCCGAATGTCTCGCAGTATGATACGTCATGGAGAAGGCATGCCAGGACCATCTCTGTCTCGTCGAAGCCTTCTTCTTTGGCTATCTCTCTTCCTATATTAGCCACTCGGTATGTGTGCTCAAGGCGATATGCCTTGTCCTCAGGGTGGGAGGAAAAGTATTCACCCTCATCGAATTTCTGTTTAACGAATTTCTCTGTTTTCTCTATCAGATCCCGTCTCAGCATCCCGTTTCCTCTCACTCGATATCTATCCAGTACCGCTCCAGGTACACATTCTCATCCGGCTCATACACGGTGCCGTCATAGACACCGCCGTTGTTCAGTATGGTCCTTCTGCTTCCTTCGTTGTCATCGTCACATGTTACAAGAACTCTGTCCAGGCCAAGCTTTTTGCACTCCGGCAGGACTGCTTTAAGCATTTCAGTGGCATATCCCTTCCTGCGCTCACTTGGCGAAACGCAATACCCTATATGCCCGCCGAACTTCTCAAGATAATCGTTAAAGAAATGCCTTATCTCGATCATGCCTACTATCTTCCGGTCTTCTTCCCTTACATAGATGTACTGTGTAGCCGGAACACGGCCGGCAGTGACCTTTTCAGGGCACTTGAAATCTTCCGCGTGCCGGATCCATTCCTCAGGGTTTTCCATTTCCCTCAGCCCATCGGTGCCGTCCATGGAATCCCCGCTGTCCAGGAACTCCCTGCGGTACTCGCGTATCTGCTGCGCATATTCGGTTGTAGGTTCCAACAGCAGCATCTTCTCTTCTCCATATATCATGCGTGCGCTTTGTTTCTGTATTTGTCGAGAATCTTCCAGAAAACGGTGCATATCACCATACCAGCTACTCCCAGCAGGAAGATCAGCATCCCTGCTCCGGATCCTTTGCCTTCGCCGAAAAGTCTGAGAAAAACATGTCCAGATCCAAGTCCGGCCATATACGGCTCAAACACCATATCTGTAAGCCAGCCTCCCAAATAATAACCCAATGGGATGGTGAAGAACTGCAGCGAGTTTCTGCACGCGTACACTCTTCCCTGCATATCGGTAGGTATGGTCTCCCTTATGGTCACATCGAGGTTTGTGCTCATAATAGTTACAGGCACATATCCGAGCACCTGAGCAATGCACCACAGGATCGGGCTGTCCGATAACGCCATAAGGAAGTTGTCCGTGGTAAGTGAAAATAGCATAGTTGCGAGTATAACCAGTATCCGGTCTTTCGGAGCCGGCATCACAGAAACTATCAAACTCCCCACCAGCATGGCAACGCCTGCTGTAGCGGTCACATAAGCAAGGACCTTCTCTCCCCCGTTTGGCTGAGGGATGATAAACGCAGGCAGCACTGCATCAAACATTGAAGCGACAAGGTTGACTCCGGCGAGGAACAGGATAAGCCACAGGACAGCCCTGTTCTCGTTGAGGCACCTGAATCCCTGCCGAACGGTCTCGATGAGCGGTTCACCTTCGGATTTGTCCGTATGGGAAGGTATCTCTATGAAAAGCAGCAACACCAGAAATGCCACAGCAAAAGTCAGCAGATCAAACGCAATAACGACATTCATTCCGCCGAACCCGAACAGAGCAGTAGCTATCACGGGGTGCATTATTGATATCAGAGATCTGGAAAATGACTTCAGTCCGCTTGTCTTCTGATACATCTCTTTGGGAGTCACAAGCGTCACAGCCACTTCGCTGGCAGGCTGCTGCACGGTGTTCATCAGTCCGTTCAGGGCATTTATCACATATAAGTGCCACTCCTGAAGCAGGTCCCTTCGTATAAGCACGAACCCAACGATCGTGCCGAGTGCAGCCAGAAGGTCGCAGACCAGCATGGTCTTCTTCTTGTCCCATCTGTCGGTCATAGCCCCGGCTATTATGCTCATCAGCACATAAGGAACATAATTGCAGATAGTCAAAAGAGCTGTGTGCAGCGCAGACCCTGACTTCTCATAGATCCAGAGCGTCAGCGCAAATGCAGTAATGGCACTGCCCAGTTGGGACAGTGCCTGCGTGCTCCACAGCAGATAAAAATCTCTTAATTTGTCCGCCTTCTTTTCCACCAGCGGATACTATTCCTCCTGTCTGTACTCCAGCAGATCTCCCGGCTGGCAGTTCAGGGCTTCGCACAGTTTGGCGAGCGTAGATACTTTTATTGCCTTTGCTTTTCCTGTTTTTAGGATGCTCATATTGGCCAGCGTGATCCCGACCTTCTCGGAGAGTTCGGTCACGCTCATTTTGCGCTTGGCCAGCATGACATCGATGTTGAAGATGATCTCACCTTCCATTGTTCTCCCCTCCTCAGATCGTAAGATCGTTTTCCTCCTTCATCTTTGCTGCCTTCAGTATCAGGTGTGACAGCGCTGCGAAAAACACAGACGCAGCAACTCCCGCGAAATCGACAGCGAAGGAAAGAAGGAGAACGCCGGGGTGGTTCATCCCCAGAAAAGTCATCACAATGTTCGCGCAGAAGAAATATGCGACATCTATTATTGCGAGCCTTGCGATCTTGCGCAGAGAATCAGCATTGTCATAGCAGAATGAATTGTCCTTCCCTATGTTGTCCGCGATCCTCCACGCGTAATACATAGCGATATATATAGGTACTGCGGTGAGAAGTATCACTGCGAACCAAGGTATATACCAGGATGAGAACTCAGGGTATCTCCTTATAAGCGACTGCCCGTATCCCGGGACGACGCTCAGATAACCTATAAGTCCGCATACCCCTACTCCTGCTATGATCCACTTCAGCCACCGCGCCAGGTTCTTTTGTTCCATGATTCAGCCTCCATAGCCGTAATATTTTTGTTTTACAGCTATAATTTATCGTATTACGATAAATTTGTCAACACTTTTCTTGATTTTGGGCTGAAATTATTTAGCTTTTTTCAGTTTCAGCAGAGCAGATATGAGCAGTCCGAGCAAAACGCATACAGCGAACACAGATACCAGAGACAGCAGCAGGCTGAACAGCGAGAACTCTATCTTATGGCTGTCGTGATCCTCAGGGCTCATTCCGTAGATATGAACAGATCGCCATCCGAAACCATGTTCTATAGTGATCTCTCCGCCGTGATGCTTAACAGACCATTTAAGATAATGCCTGTCGTTATATTCCCTGTAATTGATGTAACAGCCTGCAGCACATAACACCAGCGCTATTACTAGTGAGATTATAAGAAGTCGTTTCATCAAGTTTCCTCTTTCCTGTATATTTTCGGGTCATAATCCTTTATATGGGAGCGGAGATAATCCACAAGTGCAAAATATCTCTTTTCATTAAGATGTTCGGCAGTACTTGCTATCTCAAATTCGCTTCCGCAGTAAAACGCGTACCAGCCTGTGGGATTGAACCCATTTCTGAGGTAGAACCCTTTTCTTCGTGATCTTATATCGTTGTCTCTATTATCTGTGTCCGGTGCCTCAAATTCTACGATTATCTCTCTTCCGGGATAATACTCTTTCAGTTTCTGCAAAGCCTTTCCTCCAATTCCTTTGGAGCGAACTTCAGGCCTGACTGCCAGAAATGCGAGATACACTATGCCCCAATACAGCCTGGTCACTATAAATCCCACAAACTCATCTGAACTGTATATTCCCAGAACATCGAGGTTCGTGCTCTTTCCTGACTCGTACAGATCATCAGGATCCACCCGTTCCGCTTCAGGGAATGCCTCCTCATTTAGTTTTTGCATAAGCCTGACGTCCGGATCATTCTGCCTTACCGGTCTAAGCTCAATTCTCTCAATAGCATTTATGGAAGCACTATATTTATCCAAAAATCGTCTTGTAGGAGAATATAGATTGGACGGGAGATCATCCAGAGAAAACCATCTCCAATCGTCCTCTTTATCTGACTCCATGACCTTTGGCTCACCGCTTTCCGTACAAGCAATGAACTGCAAAGTAACGTAATGCCGATCCGGCTGAACATCATCAGATGCGCTGAACAGTCTGAGATCTGACAATTCAAGTCCCGTCTCCTCTCTAACTTCGCGCACTGCTCCTTCGAACATTGTTTCCCCGAATTCTTGTTTTCCGCCGGGGACTGTCCATGTATCCGGCTCAAATATGCCTCCTGTGTCTTTTCTTGTAGCAGATCTGTGTCCGAGAAGGACTTTCCCCTCTTTCAAGATCAGGACCGCCAGCCCGACGCGTACCGTTTCACTCATTCTATTACCTCCTCTTCTCCATCCTTAGGTGCCAGAATCCAAAACAGGACCATCGCTATAAGGGAGAAGAAACTGAATATCCTTATCATCGTTCCGCATCCGTACTGTTCCGCTATCCTCCCGAATAAAGAAGAGAATAGGAACGTTATCAGTCCGGTGCAGCATGTCTGCATAACAAGCAGCGCTGTAGAAAGATATCTCTTTTCCACACATCTTCCCTGATATACCGCGTTCGTCGGCACTGTCAGAGCAAGAGATATTGCCTGTGTCACAGCACAGCAATATATCCACGGCACAGACGGAGCAATCGATACCAGAAACGGTTTCAGGAATGTTCCGAACATCCCGAGCAGCACTGTCTTCCTCATGCCAAGCCTGGCGAGCACCTTGGAATAGTTTCTCACCACGAAGAACTCAATAAGCGCCAGGGCAAAATAGAAAGTCCCAAGGGAGGCTACAGTTCCTCCCACTTCTTCTATCCGAAGCCCGATGAATCCGAACATGCTCTGCATGGACATATTCATGATGAACGAACATCCCAGGAATACCAGATATGTGCGGTTGCCCAGCAGATATCCCATGGCTTCCCTGAATGACGGACCTTTTTCCTCTTCCTCTTCCAATGACGGATCCCGCAGCTTTGCGCTGCAGATGAGGCATAGCACGAGCAGGACAGCTCCGAGAGGGATCTGGATCCTGTACCCAAGGCGTGTGAACATATTTCCTATCAGCGGAGACGATATTGCGTATGAGATAGATCCCATACTGCGTATCCTGCCGTAATCCAGTCTAGGCTCCTCCTTGGACATCTTCGTTATCCATGAGTCTAGAAATCCGGAAAGCAGTCTGGTGAATCCCCCGCCTATGACCGCATAGAGATAGACCATGGCATCAGAAGCAAATAAAGATACTGCGAAGAGCATAGCGCATATCAATACGGATGAGACTGCCGTTAGCGTCCTATATCTCCCTACGCGGTCTGCGATATATCCGCCCAGCGGCATCAGGATGAGACTGGCGAGTCCCAAAGCGGTCAGTGTCTTTCCTATAAAAGCCTCGCCGTATCCCAAAGATTTAAGATAACTTCCGTATGCTCCGTCCGTTATGAATGATAGAGCCCAGTAGCTTATCTCGTATACTGAAAACCACTTTTCTAGATGTCTTTGCTTTTCCATAAAATTGTCAAAATGTGATAGCTGCTTAATCCTACTTAGATAATTATAAGGTATAATAGTGTCAGACTAAAAGAAAAAAGGAGAACCAGTTATGGCGAGATATATCCTTGCAGCAGACCAGGGAACAACCAGTTCCAGAGCTATCCTGTTTGATGAGAACCTCAACATAGTTTCCGTGTCACAGCGCGAGTTCACACAGTACTATCCCAAGGAGGGCTGGGTCGAGCATGACGCCACAGAGATCTATTCCACAGAGATCGGTGTCATGACAGAGGCAGTCGCAAAGAGCGGTATCGATCCGGGCGACATCGCAGCCATCGGTATCACCAACCAGCGCGAAACTGTAGTCGTATGGGAGAAAGACACCGGAAAGCCCATCGCGAATGCTATCGTATGGCAGTGCCGCAGGACTGCGGACATCTGCGAAGATCTCGTTAAACGCGGACTGTCGGATTACATCCAGCAGACCACAGGCCTATTGATAGACGCGTACTTCTCAGGGACGAAGATCAAATGGATCCTGGATAATGTTCCCGGAGCGAGGGAACGCGCAAACAAGGGCGAGCTCCTCTGCGGAACGATAGACTCCTGGCTGGTATACAAACTTACAGGTGGAAAAGTACACGTCACAGACCGCACCAACGCATCCCGCACCATGCTCTATGATATCCGCAACCTCCGCTGGGATGACCGTCTTCTTGAGGAACTCGAGATCCCTCGCTGCATGCTTCCCGAGGTCCGCTCATCAAGCGAGATCTACGGATACATGGACTTCGCAGGACACAACGTTCCTATCGCCGGTATAGCCGGAGACCAGCAGAGCGCTCTGTTCGGGCAGATCTGCTTTGAAAAAGGCGAAGCCAAGAACACATACGGCACCGGCTGCTTCACCCTCATGAACACAGGTGAGGAACTCTGCTACAGCAAGAACGGTCTGGTTTCCACGATCGCGGCTACAGGTCCGGACAAAGTACAGTATGCCCTTGAAGGTTCTGTCTTTGTGGGCGGTGCAGTGGTTCAGTGGCTCCGTGATGAGCTCCATATGATAGACAGCGCAGCTGACACAGAGTACTTCGCATCCAAGGTAAAGGATACAGCCGGAGTATACATCGTCCCGGCATTTACAGGTCTGGGAGCTCCGTACTGGGACATGTACGCCAGAGGCACCATCGTCGGCCTGACGCGCGGCGCAAACCGCAATCACATCATCCGCGCTGCTCTTGAGTCCATAGCATACCAGACCAACTCCGTTCTCAAAGCGATGGAGAGCGATCTCGGATACAGCATGCAGGACCTCAAGGTAGACGGAGGCGCATCATTCAACAACTTCCTGATGCAGTTCCAGTCCGACATCACCGGCATAGAGCTTTTCCGTCCGAGGATAGTTGAGACCACAGCAATGGGAGCTGCTTCACTTGCAGGACTGGCAGTGGGAGTATGGAAGAGCCAGGATGAACTCAAAGCAAAATACGCTGTTGACCGCAGCTTCACACCTCAGATCTGCGAAGAGGAGCGCAACGCTCTCACAGCCGGATTCGACCGCGCAGTAGAACGTTCCAGAGGCTGGGCAAAAGACTGATAATAACTCAACACACAGAAAGATCCTGCTGGACTGAGCCTGCAGGATCTTTTACTATGCACAAATATTTAGAATTCTATTTCCTGGAGCTTCACAAGAGCTTCCGTGTATATCTCGAATGCTTCCATAAGGTGCTTAATGGAGATGCCCTCATTGGTCATATGACATCCCCCTACCCAGGCAGGCTGTTTTGCGTTCGGTCTGTCAGGTCCGTAGGAGATCGTGTTGTTCATATGGCGGGCATAGGTGCCTCCGCTGATAACGAACGGCTTCTCGTTGTCTCCTGTTACCTCATTGTATATGTCGCACATCATCTTGACTGCCGGCTTCTCGGGGTCGAGATAGAAAGGTCCGGAGTTCTCGAAATCCTTTACCTTCAGTCCCCACTCCTCAGCTGTGGCAGCTACTCTCTTCTCCAGCTCATCAGGCGCAATGGAGGTGTTGTATCGGCTGTTTACGTTGACGAGGAAACTTCCGTCGTCCTGTTTGCGGACCATACCGCAGATAAGTGTGGTAGGAGCGAATACACCATCCTCACCGTCAATGTGCATGAATCTTCCGTACACGGTCTCAGTGACTTTTGAGATGAACTCCATGATCTTTTTCTCCTCGCCTTCAAGGACATCAGCTTTAAGAAGCAGATCTGCAATGAGTCCGTTTGCGTTGACAGAATCAAACGGCATTCCCGCGTGAGCAGCTATACCGCTCGATGTGACCACAACAAGTCCGTCCTCTTCGGTGATCTCATAGCGGTCGTTCCCTTCGGCTGCCTTTGCCAGGCATTTCGGGCATACATCCTTCAGCTTGACAACACACTTATCCGGAACAACGTTGGATGCGATACCGCCGTGAAGATAAACTATCTTGCCATCAACAGGAGCGGATACGAGATTTGCTCCGTAGATGCCCTTCTCACCATGGCACAGCGGGAAATCCGCATCAGGAGTGAACGCAAACACCGGCTCCTGATAATTCTTGAGATAATATTCAACGTCCGACATTCCGGTCTCCTCATCGCATCCGACCAAAACACGGATACCGTAGCGGAGAGGAATATTGTTTTCGATAAGATACTTGACGGCATACATGCCTGCGAGAAGCGGTCCCTTGTCATCGAGGACCCCGCGTCCTACAAGATAGCCATCCTTCTCAAGCAGTTCGAAAGGACTCTGGAACCATCCCTCAGTTACCGGGACTATGTCGGAGTGCCCGATAATGCCGAGGAATTTGTCCTTGGGTCCCACATGGGCATAACCGATGTATCCTTCGCAGTCGCGTGTTTCTTCAAATCCGAGTTCCTCAGCGATCTTCAGCGCCTCAAGCTCTACCTTGTGCACACCTTCACCATAAGGGGCGCCGTCTTGAGGAGCAGTTCTGACACTGTTGATGGCCACAAGCCTTGCGATGTCACTGATAAGGGCATCTTTATTTGCAGCTACAAATTCCTTTACTGTTTGCATATCTGTACTTCCCTTCTGTTAATTGTTATCCAGATAAGTATACAACATACTTTCCTGTCGGAAAACTACAGATATCCAAACATTTCGCAGATCATCGTCTTCCGTATCCTGTCAAAAACATGTATTATAACTAAAATACTTATCGAGATTGAGTTGTACATAATATGGAAAAAACACAGTTATCCAGATGGAGGTTCGTCAGTCTGGCAGCCGCAGTTCTGATACTGCTCTTTGTCTTTTTCATGAATAATTGGCGCGGACACCCGTGACTTGAGTCGTGGGAGGAGCGCCACACTCCTTTTCTTTAAAGTCTCTATGGTTTAAACCTTGTTTTAGGTTATTTTTTTGCTGGTCTTGTCCCTGTTTGAGTGCTGTCCGTATTTTTGGACTGTCTGCGAGGTATAATAAATTATCATCTCCGGGAGATAAGAATCTTATGCTGCAGACCCTGACTGCAAAACTGAAGATACTGCCTGATGATCAGGACTTTCAGCTGCTCCATGATACCATGAGAGCTTATGCTGATGCCTGTTCTTTTGTTGCGCAGAAGATCGTTTCTGATCAGATACCGTTATCCAATAAGGAGATACACAAGTCTGTATATAGAGACTGCAGGTCTGAGTTCGATCTGCCGTCACAGATGGCTGAAAGTGTCATCAGGACTGTAGTCGCTTCTTTCAAGTCCATTCAGACGAACCTGGAGAGATATCCCCACAAATTCAAAAAGTATAAAAGGAAAGGCGGTGAGATAATTCCGCAGTTTAAGGTTCCTCAGCTCAGCCTTGTATGGAACCGTGACTATTCCATAGTCTGGAATAAGGATCATACAGAACGTCTTTTCAGTGTGAATACCCTGAAAGGACGTATCAAGGTGCCGTTCCGCAGTGATGCAATGGAATGGGTGTTCGCTGAAGGAGCCAGGTTCGGAACTGCAAAACTGGTGTTCAAACACGGGAAGTTCTTCCTGCATATACCTGTGACTGTCGAGATCGATGATCTTCCCTGGCCATCACAGTTCAAAAACGTCGTCGGTATTGACAGAGGGATAAGATTCCTTACTGTTGCCTATGATGGGAAACAGACTTCTTTTGCGTCAGGGAATACCGTCAAGCAAAAGAGGGCACATTACAAGAAGATACGTCAGGAACTTCAGAAGCGTCATACTCCTGCAGCCAGAAGAAGAATCCGCAGTATGGGACAAAGAGAAAACCGTTGGATAAACGATGTCAATCATTGTTTATCAAAGGCACTCGTCCTTGATAATCCTGAGGGTACCCTTTTCGTGCTGGAAGACCTTACCGGTATCCGTTCAGCGACTGAACGTGTTAGAACTGAGGACAGATATGTCAGTGTAAGCTGGTCATACTATGACCTTGAGGAAAAACTGAAGTATAAGGCGTTCAGGCATGGCTGCAAAGTTATTAACCTCGATCCTGCCTATACTTCCCAAAAATGTCCGCTGTGCGGACACACAGAGAAAGCAAACAGAAACAAGCAAAAACATGTATTCTGCTGCAAACGGTGCGGATACACCACTAACGATGACCGTGTTGCAGCCATGAACCTTCAGAGGATGGGAATAAAGTACCTGTTATGAAATGACCCCTGTCAAGAGTGCATTTCCTTCTTCTTGGGATCACCTGCAGTATTCAATTGTTCATGGCATGTGTTACAGACCGGAGGTTGCAGATTCTCGGCATTGGCCACTCTGTTATACGTGGATT
>JAFRJM010000035.1 GCA_017432285.1 Oscillospiraceae bacterium
AGCCAGTTCTGCATTCTTTCATCTGTTTCATGCAAACCGTCCGGAAATCCGACGAACTTCATGACGTCCCCGTCTGCCCAAAGCTGTTGAACGCATTTGATATCCTCAATCGTCGTTTCTTTTATCTCAAGCATTTTAAGATCTCCGTTTGTTTGAAGGAAATGCAGCCGACAGGTACATTATCACACAGTATGGTGTATTTTGGATATTCTCTTATTGAATCCTCCATCATTTCTTTTGTTTTTCCATATCCTGGGCAAACTCCATATCTCAAATAATCGTCATAGAATGCAGCATTGTAAATGTCGATCAGAAGTTCTGCATCTTCTAAAGTTGCTTGTCTATAACTCATTGTCATAGTTTGTCATCTCCACGATTTCCAACTGCTGACCTACTTGATCTTTTCAAATAATCAGCATTTCTCGGTTTATACGGCACCGAAATAAAGTCCTTCTTCTGGTGGTACAAGCAGCATACAGTTTCAACTGACTACAACCGAAGAAACAGGTCAACATATTCGAAGCAGCAACTAAAATACGTACCTTGTACCATGCGAGAGCAATAATCCATCTGTCAATCTGATACACAGGATGATCGTGTTTTCATCGGAAAAATCATTATGTCCATTGTCGATCCATTCCGCAAAAACATCTCTTAGCTTAGCCGCTATATGCTTATTCTCTGGTTTTTCAAAATAACCCAGATTTATTCCTTTTCCATGTGCAGTAAACCATTCTCCAGTAACTGCTACAACAGGGTTATTGCGAATTTGCTGCATTTTGTTCGAAAGTGCGTAAGTAATAACATAAAAGCATTCATCCTCGTAATATGCATTCACATAACGGACATATGGGATTCCATTTTCTTCTGTTGCTAAAGCGATCACGCTGTCTTTTCCAAAACGTTCTTTCATTATTTGTTCTGCTTCAATACTTAGTCTTTTCATGGCTGCTCTCCTATTCTTTTGTTTTTAGCGCTGTTTTAGATAGCTCGCATCTTTCGGTTCATACGGTACGGAAATGAAGTCTTTCTTTTGGTGGTACAAGCAGCATACAGTTTCCAGCGTATTTCTACTGTCTTTTCAGCATCATTCTCAAAGCAGTCACAGGCGTTTTCAGAATCAGTTCCTTCTCTGTACCGTCAGTACGGAATCCGCACTTCTCATAAAAACGGACAGCACGCCCGTTGCCCTTCAGTACCCACAGCACGACCTGCGACTGATTAAGCTGGTCCAGAGCAGCCCGCATAAGTCTTTGCCCTACACCCTTGCCGTAATATTCAGACAAGGTATACACGGCAATGACTTCTCCGGCATCGGTGAGATCTTCGTCTCTGCAATTACCGTAACAGACGAAGCCGATGACCCGGTCTCCGTCCTTGGCGACCATCATGTTGTCCGGCCACCTGAAGGCATTCGCTTCGCATTTGTCGAGAGTCATCGCATCCAGGTAACCCTGATCCACTAGTCCGGGATAAGCCTCGTGCCACGATTTCCAGTGGACATATGCCTTGCCCCTGATCTCGTCATCTGATTCCATTTTTTTGATCGTTATTTCCATCATGCCTCGTTGATGGGCTTTGCCCATTTTCCAGTCCTATAGTAGATAAGATAGCACAGGAACATCGTCATGTTGTGGCCTATCATGCACGCCCATGCAGCCACCAGTGACATGCCCATAAGCCTTGTAGTTATGTACGTTCCCAGAATCCTCACGATCCACATCGCCAGGATGTTGACGACGAAAGAGAATCTGGTCTCTCCCGCTCCCTGCATCATACCTTCAAGAACGATCGACACACCGAAGAAAGGTTCGGAACAGGCGACCATCCTGAGCACAGTGGTGCACAGCTCTATGACTTCCGGGTCCTTGCTGAATATCCTGACCATATTAGGAGCGAATATGAACAGCAGGCTTCCCGTGACGGTCATGAGAACGAGTTCGCTGAGTATCGTCATCCTTGTCACTTTGTGCAGACGTTCGTCATCTCCTGCTCCGATGTAGTTTCCTGTAAGGGTAGCGGCAGCGGTCATCATCCCAAATCCGGGAATATAGAATCCGGATTCGACTGTATTGGCAATGGTATGTGCTGCTGTGGCAGTGCCGCCGAGAGCGTTGATGAGCGAGCCGAACACGACATATCCGAGAGATGCTCCGAATCTCTGGAGCATATTTGGAACAGCTGTCCTAAGGCAGGGAGCCATTATCTCCTTATCTATCCTGAAAGGCATTCCTTTCGGGGATATCTCCTCATGCTTGAAAACGCTGACAGTCATCATTATCCCGCCGAAAAGATATGCCAGAGCGCTCGCAGCGGCGGCTCCGAGCACACCAAACCCCGCTCCTATAACAGGGATATTCAGCCCAAGCACATTCACTGTACGTGTCGGATTTATCAGGAAGAAGTTTAGCACTATATTGATGACGTTCATCGAGACATTGATCCTCATGGGGGTCTTTGTGTCCCCCGACGCCCTCAGTACAGTCCCGAGTATCATGCTCGCAGTTCTTGGAAACATGGAAAGGTATGAAACGAAGAAGTATCTGGATGCCAGCTGCCTGATAGCAGGGTCAACATTCATCCAGACGGGTATCACCCCGCTGAGTCCGAGAGTAACTGCAGTGAACAGCGTACCCATTATGATGACCATGATGAGCGCCTGCATTACGGCTCTTTTCGCCTTGCCGAACTCATTTCTTCCTCTTGCCTGCGAGATATACGCAAGAAAGCCCACCCCGAATGCTGAGAGAGCGCTTATGAACAGCCAGCTTACAGTGGACGTGGATCCCACCGCCGCGGTCGCCTCTGTACCCAGACTGCCGACCATGGCAGTGTCAATGTACTGTACTGCTGTGCTAAGCAACTCCTCCAGCATGGTAGGCCATGCCAAGGTGAATATGATTGGAAGATATGATAGATCGAAATAGCCTTTTTTCGAGGCTGACATAATGGTTCTCCTTAGAATTTGCGTGTGATCAGATGATCCTTGCTGCCAGTTCCAGTGCCAGGAACATTATCTTTGTCTTGTCGTCCAGACGGACATTTCCGCCGAGGCTTCTCGGCTCCCAGGAAGAGTGGTCCAGGTTGTCTCCCGCATAGAAGAACTGGAAGAATTCCGTTCCCCTGAAATCGCACACGGCCTGCATGCCTGCGCACTCCATCTCAACACAGATGGCTCCCCGCTCTCTTCTGCGATTCACCTTGTCCCTTGTCTCCCTGTAGCAGGCATCTGTCGTCCAGGTAATGCCCTCCACATACGGATATCCGGACTCGTCGAGGACCTTCTTGAATTCCTCTCGGTATTTCTTGTTGACCTTTATGATATCGGCCGGTTCAGCATAGTGATAGCTCGTGCCTTCATCGCGGAGGGCTGCTGTCGGGATTATGATCCCGCAGTCCTCAATATTCTTATCCAGAACTCCGCAGTTTCCGAGAAGAATGAGCCTTCTGCTGCCCATAGCCATGAGATCTTCGTATTCCGCCACACACAGCGGTTCTCCAACAAAAGACTGGAACAGCGCGATCTTTTTGCCGCTGTACTCGATCTCATATACCGGGTTCGGTCCCACTGCAGACTGCAGCGTCGCAATCTGTCTGGCATCGAACTGCGCCAGAACACTGAGAAACAGTTCCCGTGAAAAACATGACACTGTTACCTCCGGGAAACCTTCTATCCTGCTCTCCAGCATATCCGGTTCAATAATCGCTCTGCGCTCCGGATCAAACTCTTCTAAAAGCATCTCCTACCTCGTTTCTTGTACTGTTGCTCTGTGATGTGAGGATCATGATTCGCCGGCATCCTGACCGGAAAGGTACTCATCACGGGTCAGTTCCAGATGAATACAGCCGTCTTCAAACCCGACCACCCTGAATCCGGCCGACTTATGGATAGCATACGCTGCGTCTCGCGTCGTCTCAAAATCGTTATGCAGCCTTGAGATCCCGTCTGTCCTGAACGCTTTGTCTGCCAGCAGGAGCAGTCCCTGCTTTCCGTATCCTTTTCCCCGTTCAGGCGCATATATCACGATGCCCATATCATACCAGCCCCTGTCCGGATTGAAATGATAGTTAATGTCTCCGACGAAAACTCCGTCACTTTTCCGCTGAAGGAAAGCGTAGAACCGTTCCGGTTCCTTCCCTATCCAGGATGCCTGAAGTTCAAGCCATTCAGATTCCGGTTCCGGAATGCATCCGTCCGGCGGAAACCATGGCGCATTATAGGACATAGTAGCCGGATCAGACATCATTTTAACGTAAAACCATCCATCCTCCGGATGAGGAACATATATCTGCAGATCCTTTTCCATATCGTTTTTCTTTCTGTATATTTTGCCTGGCATTTGCAGGCTAACTGATCGCCGATCAAAAAGTGTCAAAGATCTGCGGTGTCATCTCTTTGGCGATGAGAGCGGCCAGTTTGGCTGTGGTCTCGAAATCCTCGTATGCGGTGATGCCGCTCATGCTGTGGATGTATCTTACCGGAACACCTGCTACCACAACAGGAACGCCTTTGCAGGAAAGATTCACCTCAGCGCCGTTGTTTCCGCCGCCTTCACGCACGGATGCCTGGGCATTGATGCCGTTCTTCCTGGCGAGTTCCAGTACCCAGCGCTGATAGCGGGGCGAACAGATAACAGACTGGTCCATATATCGGAACATAGGTCCGCATTTCAATGCCGTCTGTATGGCATATTCTTCAGTGAATGTGTCGTCCGCGGGACATCCCTCGAAACAGACTGCAATATCAGGCTGGACTTTGTTCACCGCGACTTCAATGCCTCTGTCTCCTACTTCCTCCTGAGATGAGACTACTCCCACCACATCGAAAGGAAGATACAGACCGTCCAGCTCACGGAGCGCAGCGATCATGGCCGCTACGCCGATGCGGCAGTCGAAAGCTTTTCCGAAAAAGAGCCCGTGCTTTTCATCGAAGACGCACTTCGTCGCAGGAACGACAGGTTCCCCGATAGCAGCACCAAAATCCTCAGCGGCCTCTTTTACGTTGCGCGCGCCGATATCGATGGAAAAAGAAGACACATCGAGTGGCTGCTGCTGTCCGCCGTTTGAGAAGTGAGGCGGTCTTAAGCCTATAGTTCCCCTGATATATTCTCCGGAGGCGTTTCTCACGAGCACCTCGGAAGCAGCAAGCCCCAGAGGATCCATACGACCAAGCCCGACAAAGCGCAGCGTTCCGTTCGGCTTGATGGAATGGACCATGAATCCGACCTCATCCCCATGTGCATCGAACATCAGGACAGGCTTTTTGCCGTCATGGTTTCTTCTGTAAATATACAGGTTGCGGACCTTATCCTCTTCGAAGGTGCAGATATCCTTCAGCTCGCGTCTCACGATATCAAGGACAGCGTCTTCGAACCCGGATGCCCCGGGTGCATTTGACAGATCCGTAATCATTCTGATGTTCTGTTCAGTGTAGCTCATTTTTATTACCTCTGATTCGTTATTTGTTTAATCTAAGACAGTCCGCTTTCAGTCAGCGGAGACTGAATGTTTCCCACATACCCTTCTCCGGATCCCGGCTCAGCCGCACAGCATGATCATAGCCGACGGACAAAAGCAGTTCCTCCGCCTTATCGTAGGCAGCGTCCATCAGCTTCGCGTAATGACAGTCCGAGCAGATGATCACTTCTCCTCCCCATTCCTTCCACGCTTTAAGGATAAACGGAGCCGGGTAAGGATCGCTCATATATCCCCGCGCTACACCGCCCGTGTTGACTTCGAGCAGAGCGTCCGTCCCTCTTACCGCCTGCAGCGCATCTAGGACCATCGCGCGGTACGCCGGATCTTCTTCATCATAAAGATGAAGCCTTGAATTGTTATATCTGACAAGATCGAAGTGCCCGATTATATGCGGTTTCGCTTCGACAACATAATCCCTCAGCGCAGAATAATACTGCTGAGCCATCTTCAGGCCATCACCGCCGCAGTACTCATTCACATACTTCTGCAGTTTCTCAGCCGGCCCGTCGACACTGCAGTAACTGCAGTCAGGCCGTTTGAGATAGTGTACTGACGCGATGAAATAGTCGTAGCCGCTCGGATCCGCACAGCTGTACAGATCACGCTCTATCCCGAGATATACCGCCATTCGTCCTGCGTATTCCTGCTGGATCCTACGTATCTCGGTCTTGTATTCCTCCTCCCGGGAAGGATGGATGCAGTACTCGAAGTCAAATGTCTGAGGCGCATGCGATGAAAAGCCGAGCGAAACGAAGCCCAGCTCATATGCTGTGTGTGCCATCTCCTCCGCTGTGCTTCTTCCGTCGCAGAACGTGGTATGGACATGAGCCGATGACAGGATCTTGCTCATTTGCTCTTCCCTTTCCGATCAAGTGTTCAATTCCATGTATACATGGTCTTCGTTGCGGTCATACTCTTTGAACCCACATTTCTCGTATACATGGATAGCCCTGGAATTGTCCGGGTTAGCCCTCAGATAGATCCTCTTCAGGCCAAACCTGTTCTTGCCGTGATCTATCAGAGCACGGATGGCTTCTGTTCCAAAACCTTTCTCCTGCTTACCTGCAGTTATGGCTATACCCAGTTCGCCCTGTTCAGGGGTAACATCCATGAGCTCTATATTGCCGATATATTCTCCGGTCTCCTTCTCGATCATGGAATAAACAGGAGCTTTTTCTTCAAGTTTGCCCCGTACCCACTTCTGCTCATCCTCTTCGCTGTATGTATCCTGATATGCTCCTATGAACCTGTTGACGTTCTCGTAGTCATTGACCATCACAAGGTAATCCGGGATAAGCTGTTCGGACACTTCCACAAAATATATATTTTCAGATTCGAACACCTGTCTCATTTCTTTTCTCCATTTATCCTGTAGAAGGATCTCAGCAGACCATAGTTGAACACCGATGCATCTTTCGGCACTTCCCTCACAACGTGGTACACGTTGGCCACGTCTCCCATAGCCATGATCGTCATGAACCAGAAAGTGATGGCTGCTGCCAGATCGTACGGCATCGGAATAACGGAAGGAAACAATGCCCATAGAAGAAACGGGATGATACCCAGGATCAGCATCGGCGCAAGGCACATCGCGATGAACCTTGACCTGCTTATCTCATCTTCACAATACACGAAATATGCCCCGTCTGCTTTGGACTTCCATATCTCTTTCTCACTGCCGGCAGGATAGAACAGGGCGTGTATGATCTCGTGCACAAAAGTCAGAAGATAGACCGCAGCTATGACAAGCACAAATGATAGGATAAAATCCAGGTTCATAGTAAGACGGTAATCGACGCTTTTCATCTTATGATAAGTTGTGGCAACCATCAGCGCCAGAACAGGAAACAGCATCAGTAAACCTCTTCCGAACTCGCGTTTCAGATCTGAGACGATACCGAATTCAACAGCATCACCCGGGATGCTCTCCCTTCTGATGAGCTGCTCGTCCGATGTATATTCTCCTTTAAACTTGATGTTGAACATTATTGGGATACCTCTTTAGTTCTCCTCTTCCTGCAGGTAGAACGACGGCACCAGATCGTTGCTGTAATACTTATCTCCAAGAATGAGGCCGTGTTCCCTTGTCTCTGCGATATGAGTCTTAAGTTCTTCCAGCGTCAGAGCCTGCATACCGTCTTCATACAGGAAAGTCTCGGCATACATGTACTCGGGGTCATCCGGGTCGATGTACCCGCCGCTCCCAACAGATACGTTGTTGTAGTGCCTGATACAGTGGTCCCACCACTGAATAGCGGCAACATGACATCCTTCCTCGTAGAGGACGTCCAGGAACGCATCCCAGTTCCTAAACAGGTATTCGGAACAGAAGGAATTGCAGTCTATATATTCCCTGACTCTTTCAGTTATCATCTGCCGATCCATTTTGTAAAAAACTCATCTGCTGTGGAAAACTCTATATCACTATCAGTGATCTCACTTATCGCTATCGCTGAGATGAATGCGTGGAGCCCGGTGAGTTCCCCGCCGAGGTACATCTCTTCCAGCACCGGAACCGCATCCTTTCCCAGATCCACAATGTTTCTGTAATACTCGTTCTTGGTGTAATCGTAGGGATTAGACGAGACCGGATCACTGACCTCATCTATCTTTTCCATGTTATATAGAATGACCTTCTTCAGGTCGCTCTTTTTTTGCTCTTCAGCATTGCCGCATGCACACAGGATGAGCGCACAGCAAAGACAGAGTATAAATGCTTTTTTTGTAACAATCTTAATCATTCGCAGCACCGGAACCCGCAGTTCTGCTCCCTGTAAATCGGAGGAAACAGATACCTGCCAATAAGGAGAGCGCTCCATAGATCATCATAGTCTTTGCCACTCCGATCTGCGGAATAGAGCGTGAAGCGAAAGGTCCTGTGATAAGTATGCTGATCAGCGATGAAACCAGAGACGCTGCTGATACAGCAGTCGCTATGTCTTCCTTCCGGATATTTTCCTGTATAAAACGCATTTTTGACGGGACAAGCAGGCAGAACGACACGGCCTGAGTCAGTGTAGCAATCAGGATCAGGAATGGCGTGGGAGCCAGCGCTATGCAGCAGGCCTTGGCGCAGAACCCAAGCATTCCAAAGCCTAAAGTCCGTTCCGTTCCCAGTCTGTCTGCGATCTTCGTATATACCGGCAATATCAGAAACTCGATTCCTGCCATGACAAAGTCATTGATACCTATATTTGTATTTGTGCCTCCGCGTTCCAGGATAAGGACCGGTGTATAAGTATCGACGAATATCCATGTGGTGCTTGCTACCGCAAATGCCACAGTGAATATAAGGAACTTCTTATTGACGAACATGGACAGCTGCTGCTTCAGAGAGATCTTTTCCCTCTCCTCTGTCCCGGGATTCGGGACCTTCTGAGTTATGATGCCCATTCCGGCAAGGAAAAATATCATGAAATATGGGGCGATCTGTATGCCGAACCTAGTAGAAAGGAATCCGAAGATGAGGCCTGTAACAGCGAAAGATATAGAACCAAAAGATCTCACCCATCCGAAATCCACTTTCCCTGTTTCCTTGGAAAGTTTTACCACCCAGGAATCGACCAGATCCATCATGACTCCGCATGACACGGAAACGAACAGCGTGAAGATAACGGCAACAACTTTTGTCTTATTGGGCACATAGAAGAACACGAAGAATCCGAATGCCATTAAAAAGATGAGAAACAGAGCTTCGCTCCTGCACTTTCCCGAGTCCGTCCATCTGGCATACAGAGGCTTGAGGAAAAGCGATACTATTCCGGACACTGACATGAGCGAAGCCACTAAGGCCGCATCAAAGCCGAACGACACCATGTAGGTCGCAAAACTCATGACCATGTATAAAGACGCATAGAAGCACGCCATCATTATGGCGCAGCAAATCTCTATTTGGTCTCTTTTCTGTTTCGTTCCGCTCATCATGATCTCCCCTGTTCCTTCAGGCAGCCGCTGATCCGTATTTACTCTGCAGTTCACGGTCGGCTATTCAATATATTTTATCATTTTGCTATGTGATCTGTCCAAAAAGACAGGGACCGTGATCGCTCAGGATCAACTGCCCCTGTCCAGTTTCATGTCATTCTTTTTTTGTTCTGCATTGCTGCAGATGGATAGTCTGATATGTCTAGAACAGTTTCTCCTTTACCGCATCCGTGATCTTCTCCCTGACAGCATTGGAACTCTTCTTTCCGACATTCTTCATGACATCCCACGACATATCTGATAACATCTGGCCTTTATCCGTGCTGTCGATCATCTGCCTCGCAAGGATACCGAACTGGTTGTTATATGTCTTTGCGCTGAGCCCGTTCTTTCTTCCTACGTCAAGCGCTTTTCTTCCCTTGTCGTAGGTGGCGCGAGCTCTGGAAGCAACAGCGTCGTTCGTGAGCGTATTGCCTACACTTCCGCCAATATCAAAGAACGAGTTCATTGCGCCCTGTCCCATACCGCTTCCCGTATCGACCAGTATCTCGTCCCAGTCTTTGCCCTGGATATAACTGTTGAGGCCTGCCTTGAATCCTTCGCCGCCTACATTGCTGACGACGTTGAACCCGACCTGCTTCGCCATGTCCCCTAAAGAACCTTCCGTTATGTTGGCATGATTCTGAGCGATATCGATCAGCGATTCAGTGGCAGCCTGCCAGAAAGCGGTGCTGTAATCCCCGTTCCCATAGTGTGCTTCAGAAAGCTTGCTGCCGAAATTCTTGCCTGCGGTGTACATATCGTTGATGACCGGCCCAAGGGGACCTGTAACATTGGAGAGAGCGCTGACGCTCACGTCTGCCACTGTCACTATTCCTTCCGCGACCGTTATAGCTGTATCGTAGTTGTTGGCCTTATCGATCATGAGTTTGGCTGTGTATGCATTATCCTTCATGTCCTTCGCCACAGCTCTTCTTATGGCATCTTCATCACCAACGACTCCGTATTTGAGTCCGACCTGATTCCATCTGGCTTCTTTTGCCAGCTTCTTCTGGCCTTCCTTATACTTTTTTTCCGCCTCGTCCAGCTTGCGGTCAAATTCGGTGTTCCTCTGTGCCAGTTTCTGCGCCTGCTGATGAGTCCACTGCTGATCCTTGCGGCGCTGTTCCTCCTCCGCCTGCCTTCTCTTCAGCTCCTCTTCCTGCTGTTTTCTCCAGGCCTTTTCCTGAGCTTCCCTCTCTGCCTTGACTCTCTTCAGATCTTCTTTGTCGGCGCTCTTCTTAAAGATCTTGATCAGGCCATTGCCCATCCTTACAATCACATATGTGACCGCGACGCCGCCGACAGTCTTCACGACTGTTCCGATGATCTTTGAGCTGCCGGATCCGGAAGGCTGAGAGCCTGACGAACCGGAAGAAGGATTGGACCCGGATGAACCGGAGGATCCGCCGGATGAACCGCCTGCCGGGAGATCATATCCGGCTGATTCAGCGTAATCACCGACGTATACCGTGACCTCCACCCTCATCTCATAGTCTGCGTATGCGCTGATGATGATCTTATCTATATCATCAGGAGCGCTGAAAGAATACTCGATATACTCCGCTGTGTAATCGGAATGGGCATACTGAGGAATAAAAAACCCTCTTTCTTCACTGTAATCATCGAACTCCACATTGTAGTGGCAGCGGTAATATTCGCATTCCTCCGGATCCGACGCATTCCATTCCCAAATATCCTTTGGCGCAGATGAATAGATGCGGATCGTGATCGGGTCTCCCGTCCGCATAGTCATCTCCGCATTGACATACAAGGTATTGTAATCGCATACCGGATCCCGTTCTGTAAGAAGATCCCCGAAAGTAGCATAAAAAGGACGTGTCTTCTCTTCCGCTGATACGACCTGGATATTGTTCTCAAATCCTATCGTCTCTATATCCACTCCGACGTC
Organism: Oscillospiraceae bacterium; assembly: GCA_017432285.1. Taxonomy (GTDB): domain Bacteria; phylum Bacillota; class Clostridia; order Oscillospirales; family Ruminococcaceae; genus RUG11783. Next base: position 11,354 of record JAFRJM010000035.1, read on the forward strand.
TGCGTATTCGAATATCGCTGTGTTTCCGTTCCTTGTCAGTGTTCCCGCAGCGAAAACCGGTGATGCCATGACGATCCCTAAAAGAACGACGGCGATGACACAGACAAATGATCTTTTCATCATTTTTCTCATCTGTCCACCACCTTCTTGCCGCATGACGGACAGAACGTCGCGCCTTCCCTTAGAGGTTTTCCGCAGCCTGCGCAGAATTTCACACCGAAATCGAGAGCTGCTCCGCACTTCAGGCAGAATTTCGCGCCCGGTCTCAGCGGGCTTCCGCATTTAGTGCAGAACTTGGAAACTGCAGACTTCTGCTCAGTCTTAGCTGCCGGGCGGAACAGTACAGTGATCCTCTTCAAAGCGGCACTGAACAGACAGATAGCCCCGTCGTCCAGAGCAAGGAACCACTCGTCCGGTTCCAGACCGAAGAGCATATCTTCAGTCAGCGAAAGGTCGACCATATCATCGAAAGACATATAGTCACCGGTAGAAAGTGCTGTCCAGGCTTCGCATTTCTCATGCGCTTTCTGCAGTGCTTCAGTAAAAGTCTTGTATCCTTCCATGCCTTCCTCCTGTCAGTCCTGAGGTTTTCCGCACTTGGTGCAGAATTTCGCACCGGCATTCAGTTTTTGGCCGCAGTTCTCACAGAACTTGTAGGACGATTCTGCTTGTTGTGTCTCTTCTTCCTTAAAATGCGCTCTTATCTTCTGAAGACAGGCTTCCTTTTCTTCACCATCCTCCATAGGAAACAGGATCCATCCTGTCGCATACTCATATGCGTCCGTGACGCCGATAGCCCCTTCCTCAGAGAGCATATATGACTTGGGAGGAACAAGGTCAGCGTTGCTGTCCAGAGCATCCATCAGGTCTATAACAGTAACAGGTTTTCCCTGTACATCCCGCCATACCAGGCAAAGATCCGTGGCATCATTGACGATGTCTCCGAATGACTGATACCGCCTCATCCTTTTCCCTCCCGTACTATAAATAACTTGTAGCCCTACTCTGTTTCAGATCTAGCCCTCGAAATATGCGCGCACCTCTTTCAGCAGTTCCGGGATATCCAGATGCTGCGGGCAGGCTTCAGCACACTGACGGCACTCCACGCAGTCTGCCAGGTTCGAGCAGTCGCGGTTGTAACTGCGCATCTGTGCTACCTTGTTGCCGAACTTCACAGCTCCGTTGTAGCAGGAGAATGCCACAGGGATATGGATCTGCATCGGGCAGCCGGCTACACAGTAACGGCAGCCTGTGCATGGGATCGTAGGTACGGATTCCAGGAAAGCGCGGATATCATCTATGCAGGCCTTCTCATCCTCGGTCAGGCCGCCGACAGAGCAGCGGTCTGCGATAGCGATGTTCTCTTTGACCTGGTCCAGAGCGCTCATGCCGGAAAGGACTACGTGCAGGTTCTCCTTGTCGAAGACGTAGCGCAGTGCCAGTTCCGCATTGGACTCTGTGATGCCGTGCTTCGCGCGGATCTCATCGATCGCCGGATAGTCCGGGAAGATAAGGTTGCCGCCCTTGATAGGCTCCATGATGTTGAGCGGGATCCCTCTCCTCTGCGCATAGCGGAGACCGCGGTCTCCAGCCTGGATCTCATTGTCCAGATAGTTGTACTGGATCTGGGCGAACTCCCAGCTGTAGTCATCGATGATCTTCTGGAACGCCTCATATGAGTCATGGAAAGAGAATCCCATGTGGCGGATTATGCCCTTGCGGCGTTTCTCATTAAGGAAATCGATAATGTTGTACTCGTTCTTGAGCCTGTCCCACTGATCTCCGTGTAGTCCGTGGATAAGGTAGTAATCGATATGGTCGGTCTTGAGACGCTCAAGCTGAGTGGCAAGCATCTTTTCCGGATCAAATCCCGGACGGCCGATCTCAAGCGTGAACAGCTTTGTCGCAATGTTCACCTTGTCCCGGATGTTGTTCTTTGCCAGGATCTCTCCGAGAGCTACCTCGGAAAAACCGTTGTGATACGGATATGCAGTGTCATAGTAGTTGACGCCGTTCTCATAGGCGTACATGAACATCTCTTCTACCTGGGGCATATCTATCTTGGACTGATCGTTGTCCAGGACGGGCAGACGCATACACCCGAAACCCAGGACAGAGAGCTTCTCTCCGTGGAAATAATTGTAACGCATAGTGATCCTTCCTCTCTTTTAGTGGTCTGATTTTTATTATTTCGCTTTGCAAAAACCATATAAACAAGAGCTGCCCCGCTTCAGTTGTTGGTACCGCAAATGAAGCAAAGGGTAAATCCCTCGTACTCGCAGAACAGTATGTCGAACACGAAGAAGAACGGCGCAAGCCCGTTCACGCCTCCGAGTTCTTCCAGGAGCTCTTCCTCATCCCTTATGAACGATACAGCTGAAGGCAGTCCGAACAGGCGCTCTGTCTCTGCCGCTACCGCATCTCCGCTCTCTTCGCCGGCCAAATCCTCAAGTCCCCTGTACAGTCCTTCGTCTGATGAGACCAGTTCAAGATCCAGGTCCTCGCTGATCTCGTAGAAATCGCGGAACTCCTGAAGATAGTCCTCGTCGGTGAAAGGCATCACCGCTATCTCATGTTCCATTGCGAAAGTGTTCAGTTCGCTCCAGCGGGGATCTCTTTTTTTATCATTGCCCATTTTTTTAGATCCTTACTTTGCCTACTCTTCGATAGTTATCGCGCCCATCGGGCAGATCTCCAAACATGAACCGCAGGTGAAGCAGAGATCCTCGTCACATACAGGAGTAGGCGAATCATCCGGTAATGAGAGCGCTTCAAACGGACAATCCTCAACACATGCACCGCACCTGATGCATTCATCTTCATTGAACTTAGCTGCCATGATAGAACCCTCCTTATTGAATCTGAAGGCTGTCAGTCTTCAGTGAATATGTATTTGACCCAATAACGGTAATCGTCTCTCTGCACCCTGATGACAATGGAGCCGTCTTTTTCGTACCCGATCTCCACTTCATCGTTCTTTTCTGCGGCCTTGACGTAAGCGACAGGATCATCCGTATCCACTTCAAGGATCCTGGATTTGATCGGCGTCCTTCCGCCGCAGGTGGGCTGATTCTCTTCGATTATAAGTTCGTAATGTTTCATCGACTTTTCCTCACAAGATATCATCATTCTGGTTCTGTTTACATTATACAAGAAAAGACAGCATCCGCTGTCTTTTTCTTTAACTTATTTCAGAAATCTGATGAATGTATAAGAATCTGATCTATCTGCCGATCAGCAGACGAAGAAGAGAGATAAGGCCGGTGAGCAACAGCATATATACGCCGAAAGAAAGCACACAGAAGATACTGTACAGTCCCGGAACCGGGATCCATTTGTAAAACAGCTCCAGGAAGTAGTTGTTCTCTGTTTCAATGGTATAGAAATAGTTGGCGTTCGGATACAGACCGGTACGGCGCATAAGGATATTTATAGCGGTGATACATAACGTCAGGATAAGTGAAGTCAGCATGGCTTTAGGGATATCACTGAACTCCGGCTTGTAAAAACTGAACGTTGCTATCGCAAGTCCTTCTATGAAGATCATGTAATGCGTCCCGAAGAAGCCCATTATTCTAGGAAGGCGGAGCGGATAACAGTCGAATCCGTCCCCCGGCATCGCCAGAGCCAGGAACGCTCCGAACGGAGCTGCAAAGAAACAGAACGACTCCAGCGGTCTGATATCTGCCAACACAGCTACAGGGATCAGCATCATATTGATGTTGCACAGATGCAGAGGCAGTTCTCCCCACCAGTTGAACCCGCCCCAGCCCTTCTCCGACCTGACAGCGTCATATTCCTTATCTATCGAGAGGAAGTATTTGTAGATAAAGAACCAGACAAAAGTAAATATGCACGCAGCACAAAGCACAGTCTTTCTGGCCATGTCGCTCTGGTTTCTCAGACCCAGAGATGCTGCTATAAGAATGGCAACAAACAAAACGAACAACGCCCAGAATAAAGGGTTGAAGGGTTTCAGTATCCACTTTTCCTGTTTTTCAGTCATCTCATTCTCCCGAATTACAGTTTTTTACAGGATCCGCCCAAATACTTTATGCATCCGTCCCCGAACTCTATCAGGAACGCATATCTTTTGATCCCGAACACATTCTCCCCCAGCGGATACAGTTTCAGCTCATAGGAACCTCTGAGATCCGCGATAACTCTGAGATAGAGGTCTCCGTTCTTCATGAAAACCTCTTCTATGTACAATGCGTCATCGCCGGGTTTCTCGTATTTCCCGCAGAACGACTCCCATCCGCTTCTGTCCGGATCCCTGACGGCAAGATTCTCTATGGATGTGATCGGACCGGGCTCTTCGCCTTTCGCTATCGATCTTATTCCCTCAAAGAAGTTTCTGAATGCCCATCCGTCTTTCATGTCCCTGCAGCGAAGGATGATAAGGACTTTGTCCGCATCCATGAACCGCTCAAACCACAGACCGTAGCCCGGCCATGATCCGCTGTGACAGACGATGAGTCCCAGTTCAGGATACTCTCCGATCTCCCAGCCGAACCCATAGTACGGCGCGTCAGTCTCTACTCCGGCAACTGCTTTCTCGCCGCTGTTCAGAAGCCCGGGAGTATACATCATCTGCTGTTCTTCTCTAGTAAGCACCAGCTCTTCCCGCAATGCTTTGTCCCATTTCAGAAGATCGAAAATATTTGAGTGGATCAAACCGTCTCCGACCATGCCGTCCAGAGGAACGACGAAATTCTGGTCTTTTGATTCATCCGGAAGTACATACTCTTCTGTCTCAAGATCCAGCACCATACCGTATGCGAGGTTATCCACAGTTTCTTTGTCCATTCTGCGGTGAATGATCCCGGAACTGGTCATACCGGCAGGTTCAAGAATGTTCTTCTTCAGAAATTCCTCGAACTTAACTCCGGACACTTCTGTCACTATCTGCGCAAGCAGGCAGTATCCGGTATTGGAATATTCCCACTTCTCTCCCGGAGCAAACAGCGGATCCTTTCCGCATTCGCAGAGGAAGCGCACGATAACCGAGTTGTCCGGAATGGTATTCTCCTTCGTAGCTGTCTCTGCAATCCACTCCATGTAGTCCGGCAGACCTCCTGTATGGTTGAGGAGGTTCCTTATGGTGACTCCCTTGTACGGGATCTCAGGGAAAAACTTCGTTATCTCATCGTCGAGGCTTAGCAGGCCTTCCCTTCTCAGAAGCATAATAGCAGTGGCTGTGAAGTTCTTGCTGACTGAAGCGAGGTCGAAGATCATGTCCTCCCTCACCGGGACCGTATCGTCCGGATCGCTCCATCCCATAGCCCCTTTGGAGACTATCTCTCCCTTCTCGGCGAACAGCCATGTGCCCGTGAAAAGATCCTTCTCATGAGCTTCGCGGAACAGTTTTACCATCATCGCATGCTTATCCATCCCAACCTCCTGCTGTAGCTGCAAAAACTATATGTGTCTGCGTGTGCAGTGAAATTTAACTGATATCTTTTTTCTTTTAGATAATTCTATCACAATCTTTGGAACGTGACTGTGTTTTCCATTGTATAAAGCTATGATCCTTATTAATAATACATTTAAACTATCTCTATGTTTTCGTCATATTGTGCAAGCACTTTGACTTTCAGTTGTCTATAGTAACTAAAAGTATTACAAAGGATTTCATACCGTTGTTATTGGGTAAGGCGGGTAATATACTCAAGGTAATCCTGAATAAATCAGGCCAATATTACAAAAAAGGAGAATGGAACATGAAAAAGATCATCGCATTGCTGATGCTGCTGATCATGGCCCTTGCGTTCGTTTCCTGTGGTTCCACACCGGAACCAACACCGACACCGGCACCCGCTGATGACGGCGGAAATGATGAGCCCGCACCGGAACCGGCAAGACAGCTGACCATCGGCTTCAACACCAACGATCTGACCAACGAGACGATGTCATTCATGGTAGATGTGTTCTACAAATACGGTGAAGAGAACAACATCAAGATCATGGTCTCACAGGATAACCAGGAGACCTCCGTCACCATGAACAACATTGAAAACATGGTATCTGCCGGAGTTGACGGAATCATCTTTATGAACTGGGATCCGACCGGCATCGAGCCCACTGTTCAGGAACTGGTGGATAAAGGCATCGCCGTTATTTCCTACGACGAGTTTTCAGAGCATGCCACCTACTCATTCATCTGCCCCAACTACGATCTGGGCTACGCAATAGGAACGATGGCTGCTAATTGGGCAAACGATGCCATCGACGACGAGAAGATAGTCTTCGGTCTGATGAGCGGCGAGATCAACGAAGCAACGATCAACCGTTCACAGGGCATCGAGGATGGTTTCAAGGATAACTGCCCCAGAGCAGAAGTCTACCGTGCCCCTGCAACTTTCCCGACTGTTGACTGCTTCTACAACATGTACTCCGCAAGACCTGACATCAAGGTGTTCGCCTCCCTGGCTGACTCCATGGTCGTAGGTATTGCCGAAGCCTGGTATGCCGACCTTGTCGGTGCAGGTGAAGACATCAGTGAGTACGGTGTATTCTCCACCGACGCCACCGATATAGCTCTGAACCTGGTCAATCAGGCAAAACAGGGCAAAGGCATCTTCAGAGGCACCATTGACCTCGGACTGAAGGACGTAGTGCCGCTCAGCATGATCACTGCCTGCCACAAAGCGATCCTCGGAGAGGAATCCGGCTTCGAAAAGACAAACTACTACAACATCAAGATGGTCACCGAAGCCAACATCGATGAGTATTCAGAGTTCCTCGACTAGTCTGATGCATTTACGACAGACATTCTTCTAGGCATTCGCTGCGAAGGTACTGTATGAGCACAAAAATCTCGGCTGTTCCTTTGGTTCAGCCGAGATTTTTTATATTTGGGGGGAATCATCATGTTTTCTGATTCATCTGTCTGACTTCCCTGAATAGCAGAAGCACGAAAACGATCTCTATCACCAGCAAAGCTGCAGCAACAGCCAGTCCGTTGAATACACAGCCCAGTATAAGGGCTATGAACGGGATAGCTATAGCGAAGATCATGTATGCCTTTGACTTGTACAACCAGGAATACGGCAGCAGATGTGCGCCGAACACCATGGCATGGACCATTACCATCTTCTCCGGCACAGCGCTGTATACCCACATGACTATAAGCAGATACAGCATCTGGTTCATAGTGAACAGGAACCCAAGCTTTCCCAACGGGTTCTCGTTGGAGAAGATATCCACCTTGATGATCTTACCAACCAGGAAAGCCAACGGAAGCAGCGGCACTGCGCAGCAGAAAACCAACAGATTTCTCTTCATCAGCGCAAGGTCAAGCAAGCAAACTATAGTGATAAGTATCCAGATCCCCACTGAAGCGATGATGAAAGGCAGGCCCTTCTTCTGTTTGACACATATATCGTCTCTCAATTCCTCTAAGCTCATTCTAAACCTCATTCCCACTCATAACTGAGTATTCTCATCATTATGAAATCGCTGTACTCGTTGTTGTAGTAATAAGCTTCTTCCATAATGCCTTCCTGCTTGAAACCGATCTTTTTGTAGAACTCAAGCGCATCGGTGTTGAGCGCTACCACGCCGATAGATACGCGGTGCATCTCGTACTCTTTGAACGCCATGTTCAGCATGATCTTGATCGCTTCAGTTCCGTACCCTTTATGCTGCATCTCCGGATCCGGGATGATGATAGTCAGATCAGTCTGATGCCATGCAGGAAACATGCGGAGCAGTCCTGTCTCCCCTATGATATTGCCGTCCAGATCCGTAATGGTGTACCAGACAGAATCCTCGGATCTGTGATTGACGTTTATATAAGTCTTTTCTTCTTCCAGACTGGTCGGTTTCTCAAAACCGCACTGAAACATGACTTTCGGCTGATTGAACCAGTATGCAAAGAATCCGGCATCATCCTCTCTCTGCTCGCGCAGAATGATGTGCTCTCCCCTGATTTCTTTTCTCATTGCCTGTTATATCCTTTTCAGATCTTCTCTTTCAGGACTTTTTCCTGCTTCCTTACGAATGCGGCAAGCTCTTTAACGCTATCAGGATCCAGCGGGTTCGGAAGTCCGGCGCGTTCCAGCGTCTCGAAGTATCCGTATTTTCCTCCCATTCCGCAAAGCTTCAGGTAGCTTTCCCAAGCATCTCCGCCCTCTTCCATACTGCGGTACAGGGCAAATGCATCCAGCTGTGCCATAGCGTAATCCACATAGTAGAACGGATACAGGAAGATGTGCTGTTTCTGCATCCAGAATCCGCCGCCCTCCAGGAACTTATTGCCGCCGTAGCTACGCCAGGGCATGTATTTCTTTTCTGTCTCTCTCCAGATCCTGCGCCAGTCAGCAGATGTCTGATCCGGGTTTTCAAAGACACGGTGCTGGAACTCATCCACAGCTACCAGATACGGGATAGATTCTACCGCGTCTACGAAATGGGCATAACGATATTTGTCCGTCTTGTCCCCGAAGAAGCGCTCCATGTAGGGGTAAGTGAAGAACTCCATGGACATGGAGTGTATCTCATTGATCTCGCTGGTGGAACCAGTAAGCAGCTGGATGGGCAGCTTGCGGGAAGCGTAATACCCCTCGAAAGCGTGGCCAGCCTCATGTGTAAGCACATCCACATCTGCGGATGTTCCGTTGAAGTTGGAGAAGATGAACGGAGCCTTGTAATCCGGCAGGAACGTCATGTAACCGCCGAGATGCTTGTTCTCGCGGGTGACGAAATCGTACAGCTCATGCTCCCTCATGAAACTGAAGAACTCTCCAGTCTCAGGAGACATCTCCCTGTACATAGCCAGTGCATTTTCAGTGAGTTCCTCCGGGGTCCCGATTGGAACAGCATTCCCCTCCGGGAAGCAGAGATCCTCGTCGTACCACTCCAGCTTTTCCAGTCCCAGACGCTTCGCCTGCTCTCTGAACAGTTCATCACAGAAAGGCGTGATATATGTGCGGATCGCCTCACGGAATTCAGCGACGTTATCCGCTGTATAGTCGTATCTGCCGCGTGACAGATATATGTAATCTATGTAGTTACTGAAGCCAAGCCGCTTGGATATGGTGCAGCGCGTCTTCACAAGCTTGCCGTACAGTTCGTCCAGTTTGCCGGAGATTCCTTCATACAGTTTGGCCCACTCATCGAACGCTGCTTTGCGCTCTTCGCGGTCCGTAGACTGCATATGGCGGAGCAGGCCATAGAAATTGCACTTCTCTCCCATAAAATCCACGGAGCATGTAGCAGCTGTCTTTGAATATTCAGTGGAAAGATTCCCCTCCCTGATCGTCGGGAGTATGACAAGCATATTGACCAGTTTGAGCTGCATCTCATACTGCTTGAACATATGGCTGCCGTACTTCTCTTCAAACTGAGATCTGAACGGAGTGTTCAGCACAGACTTAATGGCCTTTTTCAGCGTGAGCATAAGCTTGGCCGTCTCTTTGTTGAAGAACTTGACCTCTGCATCGTAGAAATCGTCCTTCATGTTCATGGTATTGCGGATGCTGGCTATAGTGCTCTGCGTGAAGCATCCCTCAACGATATGCATGAATTCCAGAAAAGCGGCATCCGCCTCCTCGAAAGATTTGGCGCTGTTGAACTCGCCCAGAAGTCTTGATATATCCTTCTTAAGCTGTTTAACGTCCGGTCTCTCGTACTTAAGTTCCTTAAAAGTCGTGAAAGTGTTTTCCATGAAAGCTTGGCGTCGGGCACTCGTGACTTCAGTCATGAGAGGAGACGCGCTCTCCTTTCAGTTAATATTGTTCTTCGTTTCTCTAGTAGTTTTAGTTTCTTGTAGCTGATTCCATCTTTAAGGCAGACACCGTTTA
>JAFRJM010000036.1 GCA_017432285.1 Oscillospiraceae bacterium
TGCTCCTGAAGGAACGACAGCAGGCGGATATGAGAGTGCAGCATGGACCGCAACATATGTGAATCTGCCGAAGTACGCAGGAACTACAACAGAGGTGACCTATACTGCAAGTGAGACGACGACATCAGTTATCACTGGAAAGGATGGAGCCGGAACATATGCATATGAGGTAACCGGAAGTGAGGCAAACGGATTCACGGTAACCAATACCCATACACCTGAAGAAGTCGAGATCGTAGTCGAAAAGGAATGGGTAGACAATGGTCCGAAATCTCGTCCGGAGTCGATTACTATTCATTTGCTTACAGTTACAGAAGATGAAGATGGAAATGTAATAGAAACTGATACTGGAAAGTCACTCAAGCTTGATAGCACTGGTGAATGGAAAGGATCTTTCACTAAATTGCCTAAGTTTGATAATGGCGAAAAGATCAATTACAAAGTATCTGAGGACGAAGTAGAAGGTTATGAAGTTTCTTATTCTGATGTAACCGAGGTATCTGGAGATAGTAATGCAACGCCTGCTTCTGAAGGCGAAGCTCAGCCTGATACTGGAGATGGTACACCGACCGATCCTGTTGATGAGGCTGTTTCTGGTGATGACGCCGGTGACGCAACATCTACAGAAGAAACAGCAGTAACGACTTATAAGGTCACAGTTACCAATACCCTGACCACTATCGACATAGAGATCGAAAAGACTGTATTGAATCTTTATGATGCTGACGAAGATGATAGCAATGGTGCCAATGCTACTTTCGTATTTGAGATCACAGTCCAAGGCAAAAACGAAGATAAGCCTAGATATCACAGCTTCGTTGGTATAGTGTTCGATGAAAAAGCTGGTACAAAATCTATACTGGTGTCCGGTATCCCGTATGAAAAAGGCGATACGGTCACAGTAAAAGAAGTTTACACAGCCGGACATATATTAACAGACTCAAAGGGAGACTGGGTCATAGAGGATGTGTCCTATAAAGCATCATTCACGAATGACTTTAGTGATATACCTTACAGTTCAGGTATCGTTAATAGAGGCCTACATGAAGGAAATGAACTGGTTATAGTTCAAGAAGAACAGCAGGAAGTAGAACAATTCAGATAATTGAAATTTAGTTTTAGTTAGACAAACAGATTCCCCTTGAAGGGAATAAACCGAACAAGGGGAATCTGGATAAACAAGCTAAATTCAAAAATTGATTTAAACAGTTCTTAATCTAATATAGGAGAAACATAGATGAAGAAAAAATCGATATTAATTGTCCTGGCTGTACTGCTTGTCTTTATAGCCACGACACCTATTAAAGAATCATTTGCGTATTTCACCGCACATGATGAAGCTTCTGGAGAGGCTAGCGTTGATCTTACATGGTCGACTGAACTCAAAGAGGAAATTAAGGATAACGAAAAGCATATCACTATTGCAAATACGGGCAATACACCGGTCATAGCGCGTGTAAAAGTATTTGCAGCGGAATATGCGAAAATTACTGCCGGCGATGGTTGGATCGAAAATGCTGACGGATGGTGGTACTACTCCAAAATCCTGGAGGTCGGACAGTCAACACCAACTGAGGTCTATGTCTCTATAGTTGGAGATCCCGAATATGATTTCGAAATAGTTGTAGTCCACGAATCCAGCAGAGTCGTCTACAAGGACGGAAGCATTGTTAAACCAGCCAAATGGAATTACGTTCCGAATGTAACAGTGGCTTAGGAAGGAGGTGCTGAGAATGCGTAGATTCAATACTAAAAAAGTAGTATTAGTTCTTTCTGCACTTCTAATAGTGCTGGTAGGAATGATAGCTGTACTGCGTTCAGGAATCACTCAGGCAGCTCTTACCGAAAGTGAGGAGCAGACACTCGAGATCACAATGTCTGAACTTGGCGTATCTGTCCTTGAAAATGGCAAAACAGTATCAGGCGAAGGATCACTGCTTTCTGATTTTAAGAGTGTTTCTCTAGATCCAGGCCGTACTTATACGGATAAGATCACTGTCAAGAACAGCGGAGCATATGATGAATATGTCCGTGTTGTCGTCAAAAAGTACTGGCAGGATTCAAAAGGCAAAAGGGTGAATCTTTCACCGGCATATATCTGCCTTGTTACCGGAAACGGATGGACAGAAAACGCCAAAGAGCAGACCACAGAGCAGAGCGTCTGGTACTGCAATAACTATGTAGCTGTAGGTGCTGAGAGCAACCCAGTATTTACCGGATTCTACATAGACAGTGAAGTGTTCACTAATAGAGAAAAGAGCGTTAATGTTGGTGAGCCTGAAAATGGTGTGATCAAAGTCACTTATGACTACGATGACCTCACATTTGTGGTGGAGATCGAAGCTCAGGCTATCCAGTACAACAGTGCAGACAAAGCTATCAAGAGTGCCTGGGGTGTGACGAACGTCACAGCTTCCGGTGGCACTGTTTCCGTAGGCTGAGAAGGAGGAGAAACATATGAAACGAATTAAACAATTGATTTCAGTATCGATCTTCCTCGTACTAATACTTGCCATGTCATTTTCTGTTTTCGCTGCAGACAGTACAGTTACATATGACGGGAAACTGTCATCTACAGCTGCCACAACAGAAATAGGCGATATCCTTCCCGGAGATACAGTTGAATATACTGTAGAATTCGAGAATAAAAGCGATAAGAGCACAGACTGGTATGTAAAGAACACAATAGTTGAAGCATTTGAGGAAAGTGTTGATGCATCCGGTGGTGCATACAGTTACACACTGGCATATATCAATCCGTCCGGATCTGAAAAAGTTCTTTACAGTAATGAAGAGCTTGGCGGTTTTGCCGAAGGGTCTACATCTGATGCTGTTGGACTTAAACAGGTTTCATCAGGCACTGAAGAGGATATCTATCTGGATACACTTAGTGCAGGACAGAAGGGACAGGTAAAAGTAACGGTCACTCTGGATGGAGAGACACAGGGTAATGCTTATGCAAATGCAGCGGCAAACCTCAACCTGGTGTTTGCTGTAGAGCCAATAGAAACGACCACTACTGTAGTAACAGTCTATGTACCCAACACAGGCGACAACACAAATGTGATAATGTATGCAGCAGTATTCGGATTGACAGCTATTTCTATCATGGCGGTCTTGCTCCTCAAGAAAAAGGCAAATAAGGAGGAAGAATAAATGTTAAGAAAGATATTTGCTCTTGCCCTTGCTCTTTTGCTCATCGCTGTTCCACTGCAGTCTGTAAAGGCAGTTGAAGATCCATACACATACAAAGTGGTAATCTATGGAGGAAACCAGGGTACGGTCAAAGGTAGCTCAGAGTATGTGATGGGAACGTATTCAGCAGGTGATACTGTTGAGATTAAAGTAGCTGGTTTGAATATTGCTCTAAAAGACGCGGACAAATATTATGTAAGAGGCCTTGTCCCAGCTGGACATGATGCAGATGATACTGAAGAAGGTGAAGAAGGCCTTATAGTCGAGAAAACATTCCAGATTAAAGAGGACCTGCAGTACGTTGTGCTATACGGTGTCAGGGATGACGGTATGGTAAAATACACTGTTAAATTCATTGATCAGGAAACGGGAGAGGAACTGGCATCATCCAGTTCATATGAGGGCCGTGTCGGTGACAAGCCTATCGTTTCTCACAAATATATCTCCGGATATATTCCGAATGCTTTGAACGCAACCAAGACACTTACATCCAACGAGACAGACAACGTATTCACTTTCTACTACACTAAGTCAGAAGCTGGTACGACCACTGTATATGAAACCATCTACGGCCCCGGCGGAACAGGCGGTGGTGGCGGTGGCGGCGGTGGTGGTGGCACCACACCTTCCGGTGGCGGTGAGACACCAAGCGGCGGTGGTGAGACACCAAGCGGCGGTGGTGAGACACCAAGCGGCGGTGGTGGCGGTGGAGAATTACCGCCTGAGATCATCGACGATGATAATCCCCCGTTGGCTCCTGGCGGAGATGACAACGGCGGTGGAAACGGCGGTGGAAACGGTGGTGGAAACGGTGGAAATTCCTATTGGGTACCATATGTAGCCGGAGCCGCTGGAATTGCTGCAGTTGGTGCAGGTATTTACCTGATGTTGCGCAACAGACGCAAAGAAGACGAAGATGAGGAAGAGTAATACAAATACTTACCTTTACAAAACAGCAGGGACAGTGATGTCCCTGCTGGGTTTTATACTGATCTTTGTTCCTTTGATAGCATCTCTGTTTCTGATAGTACCAAGAATCCTTGGTTTTCATGAGTTTACGGTTATTTCAGGAAGTATGGAGCCTACGATACCGGTTGGAAGTATGATCCTCGTAAAACCTGCTGATATTGACGATATCAAAGAAGGAGACATAATCTCCTACTATACCAAATTTCACTCGGATGTTGTGGTTACTCACAGGGTCAGTGAGGTCGACCGAGAGAACGGCAAACTTACTACAAAAGGCGATGCAAATGACATGGAAGATGTCAATACTGTATCAATAAGTCAGGTGATAGGAGTAGTTGTTTTCTGCCTTCCGAATGCAGGAATTTTTCTAGGCCGTATAATCTCTGTGCCGGGAATAGTCCTGATATTAACAATGTTCATTTCAGGTTTCATTCTCACGACCGTTGGGGAAAAGATTAGAGACGACAAGAAAAGCAAATAGGCCTTACCGGCAGACAGAAAGGTTCAAAGGTAAAGTTTTTTGATACCTATATCAAAGTAATGAAAATAAAAAGATGCCGCAGTGCTCGTGATTAGAGTACTGCGGCTTTAGCATTTATAAAGATATTAATCAGATAACTGCATCATCATTATGTTCTGTGTAAAGCAGTACGCCTGCTGAGAAGACACCGCCTGTAGCGGAGAGTTCAAGTGATCCGTGATATTTCTCAGCAATCATGGAAACAGACTGAAGACCAATACCATGACCGGCTTTTGTGCTTCTGGGAAGTCCATTCCTCCGGAACTTGACTTCTCCCTTGAAAGGATTTTTCACGGATATACCCATCGTTTCATCAGAAAGCATAGATGCTGCAGCCGTTATGTTGCGCTGTTCCACAGGAAGTTCCTTGACTGCTTTAAGAGCATTTTCCAGAAAGTTACCCAGAATGGAACACACGTCCGAGTCGTGTATGGGAAGTTCGCTCGGGAGATTCAGGGACCAGTCTATGGTGGTATTCTGCTCAGCGGCAACTGAATCATAGTGAGCAGCAACTGAATCCACCGTGCGGTTTAAGCAGAACTGTTTGCTTGAGGGAGTTACTTGCTGCAGAAGAGGGGAGATATAGTCTACAAGTTTATCGTTTTCGCTTGCGCGTGCCAACCCTGCTATTACCAGAAGATGCTGCCTGAAGTCGTGCCTCAAAGCGCGGGACTGATCCATTAAGGTGCGAAGCTGATCATATCTCTTCTCTTCCAGTTTAAGCAAAGCATTCTCCTGCTGTAGCTTGGAGTTTTCTTTCAGCCTGCTGGTGAGCATCCACAGCATGTGGTAGAGGACCAGCGCGGCAATGGGGATAAGCGGCAGGCTGGCAAGACCGATGGCTCTCATTCTCCCCATTAAAAGTACGTTATAGTCTTTAGGGTTTAACCACGCTATGAAAATAGCCAATCCGAAAGGTACGAAGAACAGCCAGTTCCAGAGAGGATTGAGTTGTTCCTCTGAAAGCATCTGGGACAGTTCTTTTCCTACGGTGTTGTAGAATACTATCGCGATAAGGAAAGATATACCAAGACATACAAGCCCGGAATGCACTGCAAGGACAGGGTCGGTGTTACTCACCTCAATGGGCGCCATGATATATTTCGTATACATCATGCAGAATGTGCATAGGAATATGGCATTTGCGAAACAGAATGCCTTCTTCATCGTCCTTTTTCTTACGATGATCGCAAAGAAAATGAAAAACAGCGGTATGAAAGGGAAAAGCACTGCGACGGACTGCAGATGATACTTGACGCATATTAGAGAGACGATTACAGCGATGGATGTAAGAACAGTAGTTATTGCTGCCAAGCTGAAGAATGATCTGTCTCTCAGATCTCTCCACATTGGAGATATAGAGATAATGCAGGCTGGGATAAGCATCAGTGCTTCCAAAAGATATCTGACAAACAATGGATCGTGGATCATTTTCTGCCTCCGCTGACTCGAGAGAGCATATATTTGGTGTAGTTAGAAACTATTCTGGACCGTTCCCTAACACGAAGCGGGTAGATCGAATCGTCCTTCATACGGAATATGTCATCGTCCAGAGAGAGCACATGGTCCATGTTTATAATGATGCCTCTGTTACATGAAAGAAAACGGGGATCTACGAGCAACTGTTCCTCCAGTTCGGAGAAGCGCATAGTGCTTACCAGAGGCTTGTTGTTTTCCATGAATATATCCACATTGTGGCCTCGAGAGGAAACGGCGACGATGGAGCGGAGCTCAACCTTTACCATGTCACGTGGGATCTTCACCTCGATTGATGGTTCTTCCTGAGATACCACGCGTATCATCTCTGAAAGTACAGTGTTGATCCTTTCCTGAGAATACGGTTTTACGAGGTAATCGAAGGGGTGGATAGGGAATGCGTCAAAAGCGTATTCACGTGATGTCGAGCAAAAAACGATAAGTGTATCCGTGTCAACGAGACGGAGCCTGTTAGCTGATTCGATACCATTGAAGCCTTCCATCTGAATGTCAAAGAAAACGAGCTGGTATTTGCCGCTGGAATATACATCCAGGAAGGAATTTCCCGACTCGAATTGTTCAACTATGAAATTGGCGGAAGGGACGACCGAACTGAAGACCTCAAGATCTTTTATAAGATTCTCACGGTCTGTACGATTGTCGTCTACTACAGCAATCTTAATATCCATTTAAATGATCTCACTCAATTGAAAAGGCTAAAGTGTTCTGTGACCTGTTGAAAAACAGTATATACATTATTATAAAGAAAATCCATGAAATTGATGTAAAAAGTATAAAACAGGTTCAAATGATATATAAAACATATGATGTTCATGCGTTTTGAAAGATTCAGAGAAAGATTTTCATGATAAAGAAAAACTTGCATGAACGTCATTTTTTTTTCATGAAATGTCGCATTCATGCGCATAATTTGTCACTTAAGAAAGATGGGTTGAAACTGAAAAACTGACAAGATAGTATATCATTGTGAGCTTGGAAAGTATGTGGTTCTGTGCTCATAAACGGAACAGACTGGTGCTGTTTGATTAAGTATATGGGTCAGCAACGATCAGGTGACAGTTCCGGATTATTCGTTATAAATCCTTAATGGAGGTTAAAAGCGTGGATAAAAAGACAAACTTTATTAAGAGAGCGCTTGCCATGCTGATGATCATGGTGATCATTTTCTCCCACGGCAATTTTACAGTCTTTGCGGATGAGATCCGTGATGCTGCAGCTGCTGAGGAGCCGGTCGCTGAGGTCGTTAGCGAGCCTATCGTGGTAGAATATGCTCCTGTTGAGGAGCCTATTGTAGTCCCCGAGGCGGTAAGCGCGGAAGAAGTTTCAGTTCCGCAGGAAACACCGGCAGTTGAAGAGCAGGCAGCGCCTGCTGAAGAAGCGCCGGCAGTTCCGGAAGAAACTGCACCTTCAGCAGAAGCACAGGCAGAAGAGCCGCTGGCGGAACTGCCGATAGCGGAAGAGCCTGCTGCAGAAGTGGCTGCGGAAGAGGGAACTGAAGAAGAAAAGACTGCTGTTCCTGATGACGAGACCCTTGAGGAGCTGGCAGAACTGGAAGAAGCAGAATTTGAATTAGATGATGAAGCTTCCGAAGAGATCGAGGAAGACCTCGAGTCATCTGATGATGAAGCTCTTGAGGAGTCTGAGGACCTTGAAGATGAAGCTCTTGAAGGGGCTGAGGACGACGAGGAGCTGGACGAATCTGAGGAAGACGAATCCGAAGAGGATGAAGAGGAGTCAGATTCATTAGAAGAGACTATTGAACTCAACAGTGAAACTATTACGTTTACTGGTTCAGCTAACGGAGTTTATGTTGAAGTTACAGCTTTCCCGGGAACTTTCCCGATCGGTACGAAGATAATAGTTAGTGCTGTAAGCAAAGCTGATGTCATTGATGCAGTTGAAGCTGCCATGAACACAGAAGTAGCTGACCTCAGAGCAGTTGATATCACTTTTGTTGATGACAACGGCATGGAGGTTCAGCCTGCGCAGAGCGTAGTTGTCAATCTCAGCACAACTGCGTTTAAAACAGAGTCCAATCTCAGTGTTGTGCACATGGATGATGGAGGTGAAGCTTCACTTGTTGAAGGTGCAAGCATAAGCGAAGATAATACTGAAGCTGTTTTCGGAGCGGCCCACTTCTCTGTCTATATCGTTGTAGACCAAGAGATAACTGATCCTGATTTAAATGCTGTAGCGACCTATGAGTTTTATATAGGTACGGAGCTTAAGCAGACACAGTATATCAAGTCTGGTGATTCACTTGTTGATCCCGGTGCGCTGGGTGCGGGCAACGGGGCTAATACTGTCTTCAAAGGATGGTATGTACAGGCAGATCAGACAATTCAAGGCGAAACACCTGGTGAGAAGCTCGTATTCGGGGAAAAGAATCCTGTCCCCAAAACTGAGACCATCAAGATCGAAGCCAAAGTCTTGACGACATATTACGTAACATTTCTTGGTGAGCCGGATGCAAATGGTGATCGTGGAATCGTAGCAGTTGACACTGTTACTGTTGAGGGCACTGCCGGAACCGAAGGAACACTTGATATTTCCCAGAGAAATGTCATTCCAAAGTCTGACACAAGTGCATTTGAAGGGTGGTCTGAGACGGAGGGCGGTGCTGTTCTAGCAGATACTTCTATTACCGTTACAGACGATAAGACTCTCTATGCGGTTATTGTAAATGCAAACTGGATTCACTTTGATGAGAATGTCGACTGGGATACTTCAGACAGTGATCCTACATACACAGGACCTGTGTATGTGAAGAAAACAGAAGATCTTTCTACCAAGAAACCTGCTGATCCTGTAAGACCGGGATACATTTTCGGAGGCTGGTATGAAGATGCTGAATGCACACAGGCATTTGAATGGAGCGGCACTGGCCTAGAGAGTGATATCACACTTTATGCAAAGTGGAACCCCGGCGAAGCAAAATATACAGTTATCATCTGGAAACAGAAAATATCTGATGCAAAAGATGCAGCGGATTCAGCGAAGACATACGACTTTGAATCGAGCGACCAAAAGGACGGAACAACAGGCGAAACACTTGATCCTGCTGATTTCTCTTCATATACCACACTTGAATTCACAGGGTTCCATTACGGAAGAACAGAGATCGATCCTGAGAAAGTCAAGGCAGATGGTACAACTGTTGTTAATGTGTACTACGACAGGGATCTGCTTACGATCAGATTCGTTGACGGAACAGAAACTGTATATAATGAGACCACATCAGATAATGGCCAGCAGTATGGGCTAGTCGGTGATGAATATATTTCACTCTCAAGAGAGAATGAAGGCAGCTATTTTAATCCTGATTATCATTGGTACTATCAGGCTGCACACGAATACACTGGAAGCACATACAGACAAGCCAGCGGCAATAGTGGTACGCAGTATGGATTTGTTGACGGGCAAATGGTCGAACTGACACGCAGCAATGGCAGATGGTATGCAGGTGGTAACCGTTATTATGGAACACGTTATTTCGAAGGGGCGCAAGGCAACTCGGGGTATGGTGTAGTGAACGGCGCTGTCGTAGGTATAAGCCGCAGTGACGATGTCTGGAGTTACACTACAGATGAAGAGTATACCGGAACAAGATATGTGGCGGCTACAGAACCTGCTGTAACCGAATATACAGGTCTTTATGGTTCTTCTCTCCAGTCAAATGGTTATACATGGCCGGATGGCAGAGCATGGTATCAGAACCCAAACAGCGGCGGAACCAGACTTACATTCCTCGATGCTTTCAAATTTGAGGGATTGAGTGGCGTATCAGTGGGTAACACTGTGCTTACGCAGTATGGAGCGAATAATACGGGCAGCAACAGTATTCGTTTTTACAAACAGAATATTGATGGGTCTTGGCCTGATGCTGCAACTAATACAGTAACGTCCTCAGACGGCGGCACATTTACTATTACTGAGAAATATGAAGGCTTTACAGCTATTCAATATAGAAATGGCACCGGAAACTGGAACAGTGGCGGAGCGGGAACCAGAGCTAACGCAAGCAATCTCCAGATCAGATTCCAGAGGAACACATATACTCTTACATTTGTTTCTGACGGTGTAACAGTGGGAACCAAGGAAGGCATTCCTTATGAGGATGTTATGTCCGAGTACAAGATTGCTGATCCCACAAAACAGCACTATGACTTTGACGGATGGTGCGAAGATCCTGAAGGTGTAGCACAGTTTGATTGGAATTCCACTATGCCTGCAGCAAACAAGGTTGTTTATGCCAAGTGGGTTCCTCATCAGTACCATGTAAGCCTTGATCCTAATGGCGGTACACTTAGCGGCACTCAGGATGCTGAGTTTAATGTAGACCTTGATACCATACTCAGCAAAGATTCACTTTTCCAGAATGTTTCATACGACAACAAGCATGAACTCGTAGGATGGTTCTACAGAAATGCGGACGGTACTGCGGGTGAAGTATATGACTATGGCAAGATTGAATCCAATGTCAACCTTATTGCCAAGTGGCGTATGCCCGGACAGGTAAGCATAATCTATGATGCTGGCAAAAATGGCACAAATCCGCCGGTTGACAACTATAAATATGCTACCGATTCTGCTGTAGTATTGGGAGCGCCTCCTACGCCCAAAGATGGCTATACATTCGTTGGATGGAAGCTCAAAAAGGGAGATGGAACTATTCTTTATGTCAATAATACTTTTGATATCACAGAGGATATTATTGAAGAATATGATGAAACGACAAAGACCGGCAAAGTAGTTATTGAGGCGGTCTACAACAAGGACGGTGAAGGTCCGTTTGAGACTACATACATTCGTTGGTTCAGGAATGACGGAACTGCATGCTTCCATGTAGATACTATTGAGAATCCGACAGGGGATATTGCAGACAGCACCCTTCTTGTTAACGAAATGGTAAACATTCAGCCTGCGCTAACTAGAGATGGATATATTTTCCTCGGATGGGCGAAAGTCGAAGAAGTCGAAAACATCGCTCTTACGCAGGAGCTCGATGAAGATGATCTCTTTATTAAATATGAGAATAATGTGTATAAATCTGCGGAAACAAATACTGTATGCACTCAGGTAGCTGCGGATAACGACAGACAGTATCAGGCTATGTTTGCAGTCTGGAAAGAAGTAGAAGTCAAGATAAACTATGCAGTGGCATCTGATTCTGATGGTATGGGTACAGTATCTCCCGATTCTGAGACGATAAAAGCTATCAGCGGTAGTGCAGCAGGATCTACTGCCACACCGGCATCCGATATGTACATCATCGACTACTGGACATGTGACAGTGGCACGGAGCATGTGGGCGAAGCATCACAGTTTATCCCGCAGAAGAACGATAATGGTGCTTATGAAGAACATACATATTATGCTCATTTCAAACAGAATCAATCTACAGTAACTGTCCATCATTATTTGAAAAACACTACCACCAAGGTTGCTGAAGACGTTACAGAGACAAAGAAAGTTGGCGATAGCTATACTGCATCCGCTGCAACTACATTCCTTGATGCATTTAGTGGATTGAGCATTTCAGTAGATGGAGAGATTGAATCTATAACTGTCGATGCTGATGCGGACAACAATGTTGTTAATGTGTACTACACAATTGCTATTACAATTGCAGCAGAAACAAAGAGCAAGCCATATGACGGAACACCTCTGAATGGCTCATACTCTATCGACGGGCAGTTAAGTGCAGATACTGAGACAATTACTGCTGCACTTGGAACAGCACCATCTATCACGAACGTGTCTGAAAGTCCGAAGGATTATCTGACTGAAAGCGATCAGGCTTCGATCACAGGAATTCCTGAGTATTATGCTGTCACATATACTAAAGGAACCCTTACGATCACTCCTGCAGGCTCGATGACAGTCACCGCAGTTAATTACGAAGGAAAGTATGACGGAGCAGCCCATGAGGGCGGTGGCACAGCCAGCGTAACAGAGGGAACGACATATTCCTATTCCACTGATGGCGGAGATAACTGGTCAGACACAGTACCTTCTATCAAAGATTTTGGAACAGTAAACTATATCGTCAAAGCGTCGAATCCAAACTTTACTGATGCAACAGCCAGCGGCACGCTGAAAGTTACAAAGAGAGCTGTTAAGCTGACATCTGCAACAGACAGTAAGACATATGACGGAACGCCATTGACTAACAGCAATATTTATGTCAGCGGAGACGGATTTGTCGGTGAAGAAGGTGCAACATATGATGTGACCGGAACGATCACACTTCCCGGCGATGTAGAAAACGAATTCACATACTCCTTGAAAGAAGGAACAAATGTAAATAACTATTCGATTTCTACAGAAAACGGAACACTGACGGTCACTAACAGAACAGATCCCGGTACTGATCCTGACACAGATAAATATGCAGTTCAGTTTACTGCAAACAGCGATGAGGTCACATATGACGGAAAAGAGCACACAGTATCAGGATTTACGAAAGGATTGACATATACCAATGATAAGAATGTTACATTCACAATTACTGGTATAAGCGCAAACGAGACGCAGACTGACGCCGGAACCTATCCTGTGGCAGTGACAGGAAAAGCTAAAGTGCTCGACCCGGATGGAAACGATGTAACAGCCCAATTCGTAGTGACAACAGAAAACGGTCAGCTGATTATCAACAAATCTGACGAAATGGCTGTTGAAGCTATCGATTACAATGGGAAATATGACGGATCATCTCATAATGGTGGTGGCACAGCCAGCGTTACAGATGGAACCTCATACAAATACTCCATTAATGGCGGAACAACATGGACTGACAGTGTCCCTTCGATCAAGGACACTGGAAAAGTGGAGTACATTGTCAAGGCGACAAATCCGAACTATATAGATGCAACTGATAATGGAACTCTGGAAGTCACAAAGAGAACAGTTACTCTGACATCCGCGACAGCCAGCAAGAAGTATGACGGAAAAGCATTGACTAACAGCAATGTTACTGTTAGCGGAGACGGATTTGTATCCGGAGAAGGCGCTGCTTACAGTGTCACCGGAACACAGACTCTGGTTGGCAAAAGTGAAAACAAGTTTACTTATACGCTGAACGAGGGAACGTTAGCTGACAACTACTCTATATCACCGGTATTTGGAACTCTTACAGTAACTGACGGCTCTGATGAAGACCCTGTTGATCCTGAACTGGTAGTGACAAAATCAACAGAAGCCAGCAATGCAGCTCTCGGACAGGAAGTAACATTCACCATTACAGCTACAAACATTTATGAAGAAGCTCAGACTATCACTCTCACAGAGATTGACGGAGTGACACTTGATCAGTCCACATTTGAGAATGTTGAAGGCGGTCAGAGCATTACAGCTACCGCAACCTACACCATTGCAGAAGAAGATATCCTGGAAGGATCATTCACTAATACTGTAACAGCTTCAATGGGCAATATTGAAAAAGAAGCAACAGCTACAGTTACAACAGAAGCTAAGAACAACAAGCTTGATGTCAAGAAAGAGACTACAAGCACAGCTCCTGAAAACGGTTACGCAGCAGGCGACAAGATCACATACAAGATCACGGTAACCAATATCGGCAATGTCACGATAAGTGATGTGATAGTAACCGATGATCTTACAGGTGACAAATGGACAGCCGGCACATTAGCTCCTGGCGATAGCGTTGAGTTTACAGCATTCTATATTGTTAAAGAGACAGACGTTGCTGCAGGCAGTGTAGCTAACACAGCAACTGCAATAGGGAAAGATCCGGAAGATGAGGATACTCCTGGCACAGGAACGACAGAAGATCCTACAGAAAAGCCTAACCCGCATATCACGATCGTTAAGACGGTGACATCCAAACCTGCTGAAGGTGAAAACTATAAGGCAGGGGAGAAGATCACTTACAAGATCACGGTGACAAATGACGGAAATCTGACCCTTTCTAATGTAAAGGTCGTTGATGAGCTGACAGGTGACGAATGGACATTTGATTCACTTGCACCGAATGCAGTCAAAGAGCTTACTGCTGAGTACGAAGTAACCGAAGCAGATGCATCTAAAGGTTCTGTAAAGAACACAGCAACTGCTACAGGCAAGGATCCGGCAGGAAATGATCCTACGGTAGTTCCGGGTGAGGTAGAGTCTACTACAGAGTCAGAGCCGACACCCGAACCAACACCTGAACCGACTCCTACGCCGACTCCGACACCAACACCGACACCTACACCGACTCCGACACCTGAACCTGAACCGGAACCCGAACCGGAACCGATGCCTGAACCTGAACCGGAACCGACACCGGAACCCGAACCGGAACCAATTCCGGAACCGGATCCGCCTATCGCAAGACCTGATAAAACCTGGGCATTGATTAACCTGCTCAGTTCTATCGCAACGGTACTTGTCGGCGGCGGAATGATTGGATCTTACTTCAAGAAGAAGGAAGAGGATGAGGAGAAGGAAGACGAGGAATCGGCTTCCAGAACGATCGACGGTGCTGAAGATGAAGAGAAAGAGGAAGACGGAAGAAAGAAGAGCAAATTCTTTGGAGCCATTCCTGCAATCGCATCTGTTATCACATTCATTCTTACAGAGGATATGAGCGCCAAGATGGTCATGACCGATAAATGGACACTCCTTATGGTAGCTATGCTTGCAGTCAATGGAGTTGCAGCGTACCTCACCAGAAACAAGAAAGATGATGAGAAGAAAGATGAGGAAGAGAAAGCATAATATGCGGTTCTAATTCCATCAGAATCAATTAAAACAAGAGAGCCTTACTCAAATTATGAGTTTGGCTCTCTTCTCTTTTCATTAGTTCATAATAATCAAAACAATCAAATAGGACATATAAAAGATTAAGAAAACATATTTATTAGAAAAACATAATAGGAAATATCATCAACAAAAAATATGAATCAGATATTATTCATGTTTTACGCATATAAACAGATAAGAAATCAAATTGAAAGATAAACGAATTAGCGGTTGACATAAAATCAACTAACAGAGTTAAGTAAGGGAGAAGAAATGATGAGGAATAATATACAGAAGACATAATTAAGAAGTAATCGAATTGCTATTCTTACTATTTACCACACAGCAACAGATATAGCACTTTACATTGATAAAAATTGTATACGTTCGTGTTCGTTTGTTGACGTTTATGAAAGTTTGTCTGTTTATTTATTGATATTGAATATTAGTTAAATTATTATAACATTATGAGTCTGGACGACTGTGTTCTTTTGTGGTGCATATAATTGTGTGTAAAGAAGATAAGCTTTACAGACAGTTTCCAATTGTTTTATGACAAATAGAAATTATAAAACACAACAATTTTAGCGCAATTGCATTCAGATAATTAACGTATAATAATCCTTTTTGGAGGTTAATGGCGTGGATAGAAAAGCAAACATTTTTGATCGAGTGCTTGCATTGCTGATGATCCTTGTGATGGTCTTTTCACAAGGTAATCTTGCTGTTTTTGCTGATGTAATTGATGATCTGCAAGATGATCCAGCAAACACTGAGGTTGCAAGTACTGAATCAGGGGATTCATACAGTGATGATTATGATCTCACTGATGAACCTGAAGTTAAGGCTCTTGATGCAGAACCTTCTTCAAATGATGAGATTACTGGTGAGCCTGATGATAAATCGGGTGATGCTGGTGTTTCATCTGCAGATGGATTAAATAATGCAGATGGTTCATTAAATCCTCAAGAGACCGGAGATGGAACAGGTAACGAAACCGGAGACGGAACAGGTAACGAAACCGGAGACGGAACAGGTAACGAAACCGGAGACGGAACAGGTAACGAAACCGGAGACGGAACAGGTAACGAAA
>JAFRJM010000014.1 GCA_017432285.1 Oscillospiraceae bacterium
TTTGGCTTCACGGAACAGGGTGTTGACGTCATTCCTCTGGGATTTAGACAGTTTGGAGTGATCCACTTTCACCTCAAAGACACGGCAGAGCATATCCTTACGGCGTTCTCTTGTCGCTTTACCTGTCTCTTTGATCTTCTGATTTTTAGCTAGTTTGTCCATGATATCTGTTCCCAACAAAACAAAAAGCTCATCCGAAGATGAGCGTATCAGTGAGATTGTTGTATTTCCTATTCACTTGCGGTGTTGCCGCCGACATCATCTTTCGTTGGTACTATTATACACGAACAAAGAAACAAAAGCAATGAACTTGCAGTTCAAAATGAGCGATTCATCCCATGTTTGAAAACACGGGTGTTCTCGCTTAGATTAATAAATATATACAAAGGAGTTATCCATGAAAGACTTTTCAAGGCTTGAAAAGCTGATCAACGATTTCGTTGACAAAGGAAGCGTTCCCGGCTGTTCAGTAGCCGTCATGCAGAATGATGAGCTCATCTATCACGGTGAAGCAGGCTACTCCGACAGAGAATCCGGAAAGCCTATTACCGTCAACTCAATGTTCAGCCAGGCATCCACCACCAAACTGTTCACCTATGCGATCATGGGCATGCTGTATGAAGAAGGCAAGTTCCTCTTCTCCGACCCGGTATCTGATTACCTCCCTGAGTGGAAAGATACCAAGAAGTATGTCGTTCTTCCCAACGGTGAAGTAACTGTAAAACCTCTTGATCATCCGATGACTGTCAGGAATGCTGTCGCTATGATGTGCGGCATGCCTTACTGCATGGTCCCTGCAATGGATCCTGTCACACCTACACTCGCTGCTATGAGCAAGGAGCTCGAAGCACTTAAAGAGAAGGTCGGCAGACAGACCACATTAAGAGAAGAAGTCACCGTCATGGCTAACGCTCCTATCATGTTCGAGCCGGGCTCACACTGGCAGTATGGTTTCGGAAGCGAGATCACAGGCGCTATCGTTGAGACACTCGAAGGCAAGGCACTGAGAGATGTCTTTAAGGAGAGAGTGATAGATCCTCTTGAGCTTGAGCACACCGATACCTTCGTCCGCGACTGGAACAAGGATTTCATCGTTACAACATATGCAAAGAAGGGTAAGGGAGACTTCGATCCTATCGTAGGATACGGTTCCAACGATCCTGACGCAGTTCCTTATGAGACACGCGTAAATCTGCTCACATCTTCCAGAGACTTCGCAGTCTTCATGCAGATGCTGGCAAACGGCGGAACATACAAAGGCAAGAAGTTCCTCGGCCAGGGCACAGTGAACATGCTGCACGAGAGCCAGCTGGATGAAGTCACCATCAAGGACTTCGAGAACGACTACCTTGCGGGATACGGATACGGTCTCGGCTTCCGTACGCTCGAAACACAGAAGTTCGGACACAACGGACATCTGGGATGCTTCGGATGGACCGGCGGTTCCGGGATCTGGGCAGAAGCAGATCCAGTTGCAAATGCATCCATAGTTTACATGCACAATATGTTCCCCAATGAAGAACTCTATCACCATCACAGAGTCCGCGCCGTAGCGTACGGATGTCTGCTGTAATACAAGGAGGAAAACAATGGCGAATTTTCAGAAGCTAGATAATCTGCTCAAGCAGTTTATCGATGAAGGTCTTCCGGGATGCGCGATGAAGATCGTGCAGCATGGCGAGACGATCTTTGAAGGTTACTATGGTTATGCCGATATCGAAAGCGGCAGAAAAGTGACCAGAGATTCTCTCTTCAGGCAGGCATCCCTGTCCAAGATCCCGCTTTACACCACAGCAATGATCCTTTATGAAAAAGGTAAGTTCAATCTTACCGATCCTATCGGAGAGTACCTCCCCGAATGGAAAGAGTCCAAGAAGTTCGACCGTCATCCCAACGGCGAGATGTACATCGTTCCCACAGATCGCCCGATCTCTGTATCCGATGTTCTCTCTATGAAATGCGGACTTCCCTACTGCCACGCCGATTTCTTCACTGAGGATCCTACCCTGAAATCCATGCAGGAATGCATGAGACCTCTCTGGGAAAAAGGTCACTTCACCGTCCAAGAGCATATCGCTGCAATGTCCAAGGCTGTTCTGGCATATGAGCCGGGCACACACTGGATCTACGGTTTCTCCAGCGAGATCACTGCAGCTCTTATCGAAGCAGTCTATGGAAAAGATATCGATACTGCTTTCAAGGAGCTCCTCTTTGATCCTCTCGGAATGGACAACACCCGTTCACGTTTCTTCGGCGATGCACAGGAGCGTATGGTGACTCTGTACGGATGGGACAAGGAAGGCAACCTCGTTCCCACAGTCAGCCCGATGGATGACAAGCATCTGCCCGGCGAGGAGCACGAAGCCGGTTGGGCACGTCTCTTCTCCAACGTTGATGACTACGGCAAACTGTTCGGCATGCTGGCAAACGGCGGTGTCTACAACGGCGAGCAGATCATAGGAAGAAAGACCATCGATCTTATGCGCTTCAACGGACTGCACGGACAGCAGCTTGAAGATCTGCAGAGCGACGGTTGGCCGTACAATGCAGGCTACGGATACGGCTATGGATTCCGCACCCTCGTTGACAAGGCTGCAGCAAACCACAACGGTGACCTCGGATCCTTCGGATGGACCGGCGGATTCGGAACATGGGGCGAAGCAGATCCTGCGGAAGGCGTTGGCATCGTATACATGCACAACACCACACCGAACCATGAGCTTAAGTATCACCACCGTATGCGCAACGTCGCCTACGGATGCCTGGACTAAGAGGAGGAGCGAAAGATGGCAAATTTTAAAGATCTGGATGCCCTGCTTCAGAAATATGTTGATGATGGCCTTCCGGGATGCGGTATGGTCATCGCGAAAAAGGGCGAAGTCCTTTATGAAAAATACTTCGGCTATGCCGATATAGAGAACAAGGTACCGCTTGAGCAGAAGCACCTGTTCCGTCAGGCTTCCCTGACCAAAGTCGCTATGTATACCACAGCGATGATGCTCTATGAACAGGGCAAATTCCTCATGACCGATCCTATCTATGAGTATTTCCCGGAGTGGAAGAACACCACCAAGAGAGTCGTCCTTCCCAACGGCAAAGTTGAGATCGTTCCTGTGGAAAAGCCCATCACGGTCAAGAACGTCATGAACATGACATGCGGTCTTCCCTATCACGCGATCCTTGGCAATATCCCTGTAAAGAACCCGACAGCAGAATCCATGCGCCATTATCTCGATCCGCTGATCCAGAAAGGCAAATACACACTGAGAGAGCAGATCGCAGCTATGTCTCAGGTCCCGATCGCTTTCGAACCCGGCACACGCTGGCTCTATGGCTTTGCCAGTGAGCTTACTGCAGGACTCATCGAAGCAGTCGGCGGCAAACCGGCAGAAAAAGTCATCAAAGAGATGCTCTTTGAGCCTCTGGAGATGGATTCCTCTGCCAACTACCTGATCGGCGATATGGGCGAGCGTCTCGTAAAGAACTACTGCATCAAGCGCGGCAAAAAACTCGGCGAGGAAGATGCCCTTGAGATCCGTGATGACTCCATGATGGTAGGACCTCTCGGTACAGTCAACGGATTCTCACGCGTCGTTACCAACCCCAGCGACTACACACACCTCATCCAGATGCTTGCCAACGGCGGTAAATGGAAGGGCGAGCAGATCATGGGAAGAAAGACCATCGACCTCATGAGGACGAACACGATCTCTCAGGAGCTTATCGATGAGGACTTCTCCAACAACTATCTGTGCGGTTACGGATACGGATACGGCGTACGTACACTTATGGACCAGTATGTTGGACACCACAACGGCTCCCTCGGACAGTTCGGATGGACCGGCGGCAGCGGCACATGGGGCGAAGCGGATCCTTCAGAAGGAACCTCAATCGTCTACATGCACAACCTGCAGCCTAACCTTGAAGAGTATCATCACCTGAGGATGAGAGCTGTTGCATATGCATGTTTGAAATAATGCAGCTAATACTGCGTTGTGATAAACATTTCTCCTAAAGAAGAGCAGACACTGTCAAAGTGCCTGCTCTTTCTTTATCTATACTATATTTTTATTCTGCTTTTTTCTTTATCTGGAAGTATGCAGCCTCAAGAAAACCAAGATTCATCAGTGCAAACAGAAGCAGATAGAACGGCATAACCCAGATTCCGAGTCTTTGCTGGATCTGCCCGAAGACCATCGGCATGAAAGTGCTGCCGACGTATGCCGAAGCCATCTGTAATCCAATAGCAGCTGCGCTGTATTTCCTCCCGAAATTCTCAGGAGCCATATGCTGGATAGCCGGGTACACGGGTCCCATCCCTATACCTGTTATCACATAGCCGGCAGCCGCAACAAGATAATGTTCAGCGGGCAGAAGTACCAGAGCAATCCCCAGCATCTCAACTATTATCCCTATACGGATCAGTTTCCTGTCTCCCAGCTTGTCTGAAACAAATCCTGAAATGATCCTTCCGAACATTATCCCGCCGAATATAAGTGAACCGAAAGACGCTATAAGCTCTTTGCTCATGCCAGCCTTCGTTCCCGCGAAATAGCTTGGAACCCAGAGGAAACATGTCGCCTCTCCGGAGCAGTACGCAAAAAACGCAATTAAGGTGAATACCAATCCTGGGACTGATAAGCTCTCTCTTATCCCGGCGCTTTCCTGTAGCTCTTCCTGGTCTTCCGATTCATTGGTGTTCCATATAGGCAGCGAGATAAGACAAATAAGAAGAATGCACATCTGTATATAGGCAGTCCATCTGTATCCTTCATTCCATCTCGCATATCTAAGAGCTAGCGCCATTATGTTTGGGCTTATCATCGCGCCGATGCCCCAGAAACAGTGAAGGAAATTCATCACGGATCCGGAGAAGTTGTTGGCGACGTAATGATTCACGGAAGCGTCTATTGCCCCAGCTCCAAGGCCATACGGTACAGCAAAAACGAACAGCATATAGTAACTGCTGCACAGCGAGAACCCAAGGAGACCTAGAATAGTCATGCCGATAGATACTATGCATATCCATTTTGCATGGTATTTTCTTATCATCGTCGGACTGAGCAAAGCAGATATTACCGTCATAAATGATATCGTCATCGAAACATAGCCGGCAAAAGAAGACGGCACACCGAATGCCGTCTGCATTACAGGCCAGGCCGATCCCAGAAGCGAATCCGGAAGACCGAGACTGACGAATATAAGATATATCACTGCCAGGAGCAAAGACATTATTTGACCTCTTTCTGTCACCTTTTTCGAAGCAGATCAGCTGAAGACCGCTTCAGAGATGATACCCCCTCCCAGGAGGCAATCATTCTCATCATAGAATACAGCTGACTGCCCCGGCGTAGCGGACCGTACCGGCTCTTCAAATGTGACCTTCACTTCGTCATCGCCGGTCTTTTCCACCGCAGCGTACTGACCCGGATGACGGTATCTTATCTTCACCTGACAGCGGAAAGAATCTCCAACCGCAGGATCCGGAATTCCCATAAAATTCAGAGCTTTACAGAAGACAATGCGGCAGTATGTCTCATCATCTGTGCTGAGAACGATCTCGTTCGAATCTGCCCTGATCTGCTTCACATACGCCGGACGACCCAGCGAGATACCAAGTCTTTTCCTCTGTCCGACAGTATAATGGATGATCCCCTTATGCTTCCCCAGGACTTTTCCGGTCTCATCTGTGAAATTGCCTTCAGGCGGGACCTTTCCGTCCAGCTGATTCTCAATGAAATCCGCATAATCCCCATCTGTTACGAAACAGATCTCCTGCGAGTCAGGTTTTGAAGCAACTCCAAGCCCTGCTTTTTCCGCTATATCCCTGACCTCCTGTTTTGAATAAGGTCCGAGAGGCATGAGCGTCTTGCTGAGCTGTTCCTGTGACAGGCGGTACAGCATGTAGGTCTGATCCTTCTCCGTATGCAGCGCTTTGCGAACGGTGTATCTACCATTATCCAGTTTTATAACGGATGCATAATGTCCTGTCGCAACATAATCCGCATTCAGGACCTTCGCATAATACAGAAGATACTCCCATTTGATAAGACGGTTGCAGATAACACACGGATTTGGTGTGAAACCGTTAAGATAATTGTCGATAAATGGTCTGATTACCTTCTTCTCAAACTCCGGTATAACGTTGAAAACGTGATATTCTATCCCGATCTTCTTTGCTGTTTCTCTAGCATCATCGATCTCGCAGCAGCGGCTTTCTTCTCCTTCCGGCCCGGTCCATGTTCGCAGCGTGACACCAACAACGTCGTATCCTGCATTCTTAAGAAGATATGCAGCAACAGCGCTGTCGACACCGCCCGACATCCCGACGATCACTCTGGGCATCTGTTCGCTATTAGTATTTAACAGAGTGTTGATCTCCATTATTTCTCCCATAAATAGTATTTCTAAAACTATTATATATTCTAATAACTGTCGATTATTTCTTTTGCCCTATGCAGAACAGGCAATTCTCTGTTACAGATCAGTCTGCCAAGTTTGGTGCACGAGCAATCTATATACTCCTTGGCCGCTTCTTCAAAGCTGAGCTTTAGCGTGGATAGATGGAAGCTATCTATCTCATCCGCTGTCATGTGCTTATCGCCGAATGACACGATCCTGCAGAGATAATAGTTATTAATGTTATGCCTGTGAATTAGATTGTAGTAATCGCTTACCACGCCTATCTTGCACAATACATCGACTTCAACGCCAAGTTCTTCCCTGAGTTCTCTGTGGATTGCCTCAATGAGGTCCTCACCGCTTTCCACTCCGCCGCCGGACGTTTCTATCAGTACTGCTCTGCCGAACTCATCATCGCGGTCCACCCTGACGAAATAAAAGTAGCCTTCATCATCGATGACAATAGCTCTTACGATATCCCTGTCATGATCCGTATATTCAAAAGGCCATGCTGTATCCTGCAGTTCAATCCTGATCTCCGAATCTCCTGATACATTAATATCCATATTTAACTTGTCATCCTGCATAGAATTCAGTAGTCGTGGTATTAGCCTGGATCAGGACAGAGCTCTGATTAAAGGCCTTGATCATGTCATCTGCCGCGGCATGAACGCTTTCCAGATCCGTATCGCTCAGGTATATGACCAGAGTGTACTCTGTATATACTATGTCACCGTCTATCCAGCCGCCGTTTGCCTCTTGTATAGTGTATCCTCCAAAGTGATCCAGCAGAATCTCCTGCGCCTTCTCCTTGGCCTGATCCGGGGTGTACACCGGCTTATTTGTGTCCTTGTCATTGGTTCCCAGATACATAACGTACTGAACATCTTTTCCCGTATCGAGCTTCTGGAGCATCGTTAGGTTATATGTTGACAGCATCAGCGCCAGCAAACACAGCACAGCCATAATGGCCCCGTCTCTTTTAGACAAATAAGTTTTATCCATCTGCTTTAATCCCCTTATTTCAATGTATACACGGCATTGAGCACTTCTTCGCCGTCAGTTTCGTTGTCCGTGAACAGTTCCCTGCTGAACTGCATTCCTTTCTTTTCCAGGCAAAGATCCAGGAAACACTGGAATATCCCGATATCGATGCTGTTGTAATATGCCACTCTGTCTGCAGGCATGATACCCCGTTTGCCAGGTTTCCTGTACCTGTATACATACAGTTTCTCATCGTTCCTAACCAGCCAGGGCTGAGAGTTGCATGCGCTTGGGGCGAACCTCACGATATCCGTGACCCCATCTATCTTCGGGCCTGTCCATATCTCTTCCGCAGGTTTTCTTTTGCTTTTGAACATATCCTTGCGGAACTTGGAAGCGTCATCGACTTTAGAAATTGCGATCATTATCACAAAATCCAGCCCATCGAACTCTTTCTCTTCAGGTTTGCCGATTCCAAACCACAATGTTCCAATGTTCCGGGATACAAGATACAGATCCAGCTGTTCCCCCAGATATCCGATGTTCTGCAGATAATTGTCTTTTTTCTCGCTGTACAGCAGTATGCAGTATTTCTCACCGCGCGTGCATGAAGTCTCCTCCGCAGGCACGATACGCATTGCCGTCCTGATACCGGGGACAAGCGGCTCAAAAAGCCTGTATGCGCTTTCTATGCCTGCCAGATCGTGATCATCTATGGTCCCTTCGCCTGTTCCGCGGAACAGGTGGAAGGATTTTCTTTTGAAGATCATATCATACAGATTGATGTTCATTCTTTCTCCTTTTATCGATCACTCTGTCTTCTCGACTATAAGCTCAACAGATCCTTCCTCAAGGGAATTGTACTCATCAAGATGAAAATGATCTCCTGGATGCTCTTCCGCAAGTGTTCTGAGATTCTCTGCCAGAGAGAGCAAACCCTCTCTGTTTGCAGATATCACTATCTGCTCGCCGTCTATTCTTGCGGAGATCTCAGATCCGTCTACCCATGTAAATTCCATTCCAGTCTCCTTCGTGTGTCATGGCTTGAGTGTTATGACTTCATACCAGCAGTGCGATTCGTTCCTCATAGGATAGAACCACCCTCCAATGCCCGGGCTGACATATACAGTCGTGGCACCTTCCTGGTACTCTCCGACCACTTTAAGTCCAGCACCGGTATAAAGCAAGCGCAGCGGGAACAGCTGTCCGGCATGTGTATGTCCTGAAAGCTGTAGATCTGCGTTCTGCTTCTGTATATCCTCTGTGAGGTACGGATTGTGTTCGACAGCGATGATATATGCCCCGTCCGGATACTGTGGCAACGCAGACGGATCTTTTCTTTCCGAACTGCTGGGGTCCTCTCTTCCCAGAAGCGCCAGATCTTCCGAAAGCTGTACGATATCATCCCTGACGATCGTGATACCGCTGCCGGTTATTGCCTGGACAAGCTCATCCTCAGTATATTTCGCTCCTCCGACATAGCTCCCTCTCGGCTGTCTGTCGTGATTTCCGTAGATGAAATACACAGGGATATCCATCTCTCCCAGCCTCTTGTAGAGGTACTGCATCTCC
This sequence comes from Oscillospiraceae bacterium, assembly GCA_017432285.1. Classification (GTDB taxonomy): domain Bacteria; phylum Bacillota; class Clostridia; order Oscillospirales; family Ruminococcaceae; genus RUG11783. Next base: position 8,959 of record JAFRJM010000014.1, read on the forward strand.
TCCTTAGTAGTATGCTCGTCCGTCATGTCGCCACCAAGAAGGATCGCTTCTGGCTGGACAGCTTCGATCTCCTTGAATGCTTTCTCGATCGTAGAAGCAAACTGTGATGATCCGTAGTGCAGGTCAGACATAAATACTATCTTGTGCTCTGATGTAAGTTTGTCTGATGTGAATGTCAGTTCATGGGGGCTGATGATCCCCGCATTAATGCAGCAGTACAGCGTCAGCAGCAGCGTTACAAATACAGCGGCTGCAGTCTGGTCCTTGACTCTTTTGTTTATGTTTTTCTTAACAATATATGGTATGCAGAACAGCCCGCCAAGAAGGTCGCCCATGAGCGCCAGATATAGTCCGGCGAAGACATATCCCCAGTTCCAGAACAGCGGACTCGCATCCGCTATCATCTCATAAGCGATAGCAAAAGCAATCAGGAATTTAACTATCCACAGCACGATACGCACCCATAAAGCACATCTTTTCCTTATAGGCATTTGTATCAGCTGGACCGCTATAACAGCAGCTATTACCCATAGCGCAAACTGAAAATAAAGGGCTAAAGTCATGTCTGGACCTCCAAAGACTCAGTGTATTCTGATACTCCGTAGGAAACTTCGACACCTACGGAAGCTGGACCGCTATCTTCCTCCTCGGTTGAAGATCTTCCACGGAACAACCCAGCGCTGTACAGCAATTGAACAATGATCACAACGATAAGCAACACGGAGACGATAGCTAACAGCACTCTGACAACTACAGATTCGGTGTTTGTTTCCATTTGTCCACCTTATGATAAGAGAAGTATACAGTAATTGTAACATACATTTAAAAAGCCTGAAGCGTCAACTTCAGGCTTGTTTTGATGTGTTCACCGTTATGTGAGAAGCATCCTGTCCACAGCGTAGTTTTTTCCTGCTGTCTCCCTGAACAGTTTCTGGAGATCATCCACAGACATGTTTTTCCGCTCTTCTCCTGAGAGATCTGCGCAGATCCGGCCGTCGCTCATGATAAGCGTGCGCGTTCCTGCCTCCAGTGCCTGATACAGATTGTGGGTGATCATCAGACAGGTTATTCCGTTCTCTTTAACGATATCATCAGTGAGCTGCATCACTTTCTCGGCAGAAGCCGGATCCAGCGCAGCTGTGTGTTCATCCAGAAGCAGCAGCTTGGGAACATCCAGTGTCGCGAGTAGGAGTGTCAGCGCCTGTCTCTGCCCGCCGGAAAGCAGACCGACAGGCTGCTTCATCCTGTCTTCCAGTCCCATCTGCAGCAGACTGAGCCTTTCTCTCAGCAGTTCCCTTTCCTCTTTTCCCACTCTGGAAAAAGCCGAAGATCCCTTCTTTATATGAAGATAAACAAGTGCGAGGTTTTCCTCTATTGTCAGCCCCGGAGCTGTTCCGGAGAGCGGATCCTGAAACAGCCGTCCAATGGATCTGCTGCGAATATGTTCCGGAACGAATGTGACATCCTCACCGCCAAGAAACACTCTGCCAGTATCTGCCAGCAGCGATCCTGCTATAAGCTGGAACATAGTGCTCTTGCCTGCTCCGTTTGATCCGATTATGGTTATGAATTCGCCTTTATCTACCTTAAGTGACAGATCCTTTATCGCCTGCTTCTCATCTGCAGTGCCGGGGAAGAAAGTCTTGCTGACATTTTTAAGTTCAAGCATCTTTCCCTTCCTCCTTCCTCATGCGGCGCCTCAATGCCTCCTTCTCTTTCAGGACAGGAGCAGCTATCGCAGCCGCAACGATAAGTGACGTAAGCAGCTTCAGTCCCTGTACAGGAACGATCTGAGTATACAGAACGAAAGCATAGATGAATCTGTACAGAACAGAACCAAGTATAGCCCCGATAATACTCTTTGTTACCGAGCGTTTACCAAGAACCGTCTCCCCGATAATGAGGCACGCCAGTCCTATGACCACAACACCTGTCCCGGAGTTGATGTCGACAGCTTTCTGATACTGCCCAATAAGCGCTCCAGACAAGGCTGTAAAAGCGCCTGATATAGAAAGCCCTATGCGTATCGTCCTGGACGGATCGATCGAAGATGCCCGGACCATTATCGGGTTATCCCCTGTTGCTCTGATAGAAAGTCCTATGCGTGTAGCGAGGAAAAAGTGAAGGAACAAAGCAGGCAGAGCCGCTCCTGCTGCCAGGAGGCTTATATCTGACACCGCTCCTGCGCCGGCTTTCTGAAACATCGTGAATATGCTCTCTCCTTTGATGAGGTTGACATTAGAGCGCCATCCCATAACCAGCAGATTTACAGTGTACAGACCTGTATTCACTATTATTCCTGCAAGAATGGAGGGTATGCCGAAATATGTCTGTAGTTCAGCGGACAGGCAGCCCACTGCAGCACCGCAGAGCATCGCCAGGACTATAGCGAGCAGCGGATGTCCCGCTGCGGCCAAAGACACCGAAACCGCTGCTCCGAGCACAAAGCATCCGTCCGTAGAAAGATCCGCAATGTCCAGTATCCGATAGCTCAGAAACAGGGCGATCGCTACCGGAGCATATCCGAACCCAAGTTCAAGTGCTGTCTGAATGATCCTGATCATCAGCCATTCTCCTCTTTTCAGTCTTCGGTTGTGACCACTTCGACCACTTCACCGAAGGATCTTAATGATGAGTAATCCACATTGAGAACTGCGGCAGTCTCAGTGTTAACAGTTACTATACCGCCGTCCATAAGATAAAAGTCCTTGAGATCCGATCCGCCTGCCACCGCTTCGAATGCGAGCTCAGCGGTCCTGTGACCAAGATCCGTATAATTCACTCCACACGTGGCAAATGCGCCGTTCCTCACAAATGAGTCCGCTCCTGCGTAGTGAGGTATCCCTGCGTCTCTCAGGGTCTCATATATTGCCAGCTCGGCGCTCATGATGACGTTGTCTGTAGGGGTAAACACCGCTTCCACACCGCTCTGCACAAGGAACGATGCTCCAGTGATGACCTCGTCAGGAGTGTTAGCTGTTGCTTCAACCACTTCTATCCCTTTCTGACCGAGTATCTCCTTAGCTTCCCTTATTGGCAGTTCAGAGTTGGTCTCAGACAGTGAATACAGAAGCCCGACCTTTTTCAGGCCCGGATCAACAGACAGCATCATATCGATGATAGTTGCCGTGTTGAGGGCGTCGCTTGTTCCTGTCACGTTCTTCATCCCTGTCAGTCCTGCACCCTCAGGGTCTGAAATGGCTGCAAAGACAACAGGTGTTCCGTACTTCTCTGCTGCAGACGTGGTGACCTGAGCTGCCAGCGTCGCTATAGGGATGATGACATCCGCATTGTCTGCTGTCGCCTGATCCGCAAGCTGCTTGAGAATGGTCGGATCATTCTGGCCTGATACTGTGAGGATATCGATATCCTTCCCCTGCTCGTCCGCAAGTTCAAGAAGCTTTTCTTCGATCGCTGCTGCGATCTCATCCAGTGAGGCGTGATCCAGCTGTTTGATGATAACAACATTAAGAGTTCCGTCATCCTTCTTTTTCCCGCATGCCGTCAATGAAAAGACAAGGACGATAAGTAATAGTGCCGCTAAGATTCTGTTGGTTTTCATTTTTCTTTCTCCTTCGGAAAATGTATATTGCTTGGTGGTCGATGGAAAAAGAAAAGGCTTCTGTCCCCATATGGGACAAAAGCCGAAAACTTCTGCGATACCACCCAAATTGTCATTTTATTAGAATGACCACTCGCTCCGCGTACCATCATACGCGCCTCGCTGATAACGGGTGAGGAACCCGTCCGCCTCTACCTAAATCGAAGCAGCCCTCAAAAGTCCATTCGCCTGCCACCGGAATGCTCCATTTCCACCATCTAGAAGCTCTCTGGATCCCTGTGTAGTGCAGGTTACTACTCTTTCTCACAGGTTTTAACGCTTTAAATTGCTATTGTTAAGTATACTCGACCGAAACCGTACTGTCAATAACGCAAATTAACATGGATGGCTGTTGCTTTTTCCTGGGGATAAATTACATAATTAATATATAGTATACAAAAGATTTATCGCGCAGTTTTAACGAGGTGATGACGATGATACGTTTATTCAGATCCTTCGCTTTGTTTCTGGCAATTCTTCTTGTTTTCTCGCTTTGTTCCTGCGGGAACCCTCCGGAGGCTCCTTCTTCCCCAGAAGGGACCACTCAGACACCTGACGTCGCTCCTGTAGCTCCTCCGTCGAACGGCGGAAGCGGGCCAACCGATCCCTACGAAGATACAGAACCAGAGTATGTCGAACCTATCCCGAAGACCAAGCTGTCATTCACATACAATGATCTTCTGGAAGGGACACTTGCCCCAAAGGGCACAGCCAGATTAATGATCATTCCAATTAATCTGGACGGTGGCGCCTTCTTTGATCAGACCTTCATGAACGCGCTCGAGCTGCGTATGAATGGCACAAGCGACCAGACATACAACGTCTACAGCGTCAGGGATTTTTTCCGCACCGCTTCTTACGGACAGTTTGATATCACTTACGAAGTCATGTCTACATACCGCCCGCAGGTGACCGTTGCCCAGTGGGATGCTGGAAAAGATCAGTATATATATGATTACATGTATGCCGCGTACCGGCATGCGCTAGATAATGACAGCGGAAGCTACAAACGTTTTGACTCAGACGGAGACGACTGTATAGACGGTGTCATATTCGTCATCAATGCTCCTGAAGACAGCACTCCGGTTGGAGCAGGCTTCAGACTCAAAACGTATTCATGGGATCTAGCCAATTTCACCGGTTATCCGCCATTTAAGTATGCATCGATGATCAAGATCAGTGAGATCGCGATAGATGAAAATGGATATTATTCAGATAACAACCTTACTTCTATGGTAGGACATGCATTCGGGCTGGAACCTTACTATGACAGTATGGGTATGATCAATCCTATCTCCTCTTTCGACATGCAGTCAGGAAAAATGGGAGACTGGAACAGTTTCTCCAAGATGAGCGTCGGCTGGCTCGATCCGTATGTTATCACTCCTGATACCGACAGTGTCACTCTCAAGCTCAGGTGTTCCGCAGAATACGGCGATGCGATACTCATCCCCGCAGGAGATGAATGGAACGGAACCCCGTTTGACGAATATTTCCTTGTAGACGTATTTGCAGGACGTGGAAACAATGCTAAATGTTGGGATTTCTATGCGGAAGGACCTAACCTCAGAGGGGGCGTGCGTCTGCTGCATGTGGACGCCAAAATGGTCGGGATCGACTACTACGGCAACTACACAGGATATATAACAGATTTTGAGAATCCGATAAAAGGCAATCCAAGCACAGTAGTCGCCGCATATTCGAACACGTACCGCACAGATACCAGCAATGATCCTATCTGCTCAGAGATGAATGCGGATATGCACTTCCTTACATGGATACCCGCTCATGGTTCGATCGAAGCCGGATATGATCTCAACACAGAATGGCTGTTTGCTCTGGGAGAAACTTTCTCAACTTACAACTATTCTACCGAATATTTCCCATACTTCCCCTACATGGATCACTGGACGATCTGTGATTATGAGTTCAGAGTAGACAGTTATGATGCCGAGAAAGCAGAAGCTGTCGTCACAGTGTACCGGGTGGACAACTGAAATACCTTTTATGCTACAAAAAAGTGCCTTCCTCGGAAGGCACTTTCTATTAGCCAATAATTAATTATTCCTGTGCATTAACAGCTGCGACTGCTTCCTCATACTCTTTCTGAGTATCTATCGTCTGAGAAATGATCAGCAATCCCAGAGCAACAAGTGCAGGTATCCAGCCGAGCATGGCAACGATCGTGTTCTGTGTGGCAGCGCTTTGGACTGTTCCCTGCTCTGCAAGAGCGGCATTGAAGCCGGAAGCAGCGAGAGCGACGAGGAACACCTTATCCACTGCTGCCTCAGCGATCTTCGCAGCAAGGTTATCTCCTGTAGCTACCATTGTATCAAGTCTTCTGCCATTCTGAGCTCCGATGATATCGGTGATATTGTTTCTGTTGACGTTCATAAGAATGAATGTCATCGTTAGACCCATACCGACAAAAGCGGAGTTGATGATCATGCATACCAGACTCTTGGGAGCAATGATGAACGGGATCTTGCCCACGATCTGGAGGATAGCGGCAAGAGCCATTGCCTTCTTGCGTCCAAGCATAGCATCGATCTTTGGAGTGATTATGGAGAAAATGATTGAGAATACAAGATATACGGCCATGACAGGCGTTGCAAGAGCGCTGTTGTTAAGAACATATGCACAGTGATAAGTCACCGCTGAAGTCAGAAGACATGTGCTGATCCCGTAGAACATGACATAGAACATGTTCTTTACCCAGGACTTGCACTTGAAAAGCATACGGTATGTTTCTTTGATGCCGATACTCTCCTCTTCCTCGTTCACCTGTTTGATGCGCTCTTTCGTTGTGAAATAGTGAAGAAGAGCACCGAGGATAATAAGGACACCCATCATACAGGCACCCTTGAATACAGGGACAGCGTCACTGGAATTGATGACCTTGTGATCCTTGAGTCCTCCGAACATACGGACGATCATCGGGACAGCAACTGCACCGATTCCTGAACCGACGGAAGCTCCAAGGGAACGGAATGAGTTCATGGCTTTCCTGTCACTGTCGTCATCAGAAGCCAAAGCAGCCATCGCATTGTACGGGATCCCTCGGAATGTATTGGCGATCTCATAGAAGAAGAATATCACCAGTCCAAGAATGATATCCCATTTCTCACCGACTCCGAAGTCACAGAACAGCAGTACGAATCCCAGCGCATACGGGATGGATATCCACAGGATCCACGGTCTTACCTTCTCGCCGGATTTGAACTTGACATTGTTTGCCCATACGGCAAGCAGCGGGTCGTTCACAACGTCCCAAATAGTTCCGAACAGCGCCATATTGGAAACAGCTATCGGATTGATCAGCAGGATGCTTGTCAGGAAATACTTGTAATATGTGCTCTTGAAGTTGAACACGATGTTGGTTGAAGCAGAAAAGCCAAGGAATCCTAGCTTCTCAAGAAATCCTACAACACCTTTTTTCTTTTCTTTTGCCATTATTATTGTCTCCCGTGATGTATTAACAGATATTTTACTACATAAAATCGGTAAAGTGCAATTCCATTCTTTTTTGCAGACATGAGATATACCTTTATAATCTAGGCGAGAACACCCGTGTTTTCAAACATGGGATGAATCGCTCATTTTAAACTAATAGTTCATTGATTTTGTTGCTTTGTTTGTGTATAATAATACCAACGAAAGATGATGTCGGCGGTATTCACCGCAAGTGAATAGGAAATATAGCAACCTCACTCATACGCTCATCTTCGGATGAGCTTTTTGTTTTGTTGGGAACAGATATCATGGACAAACTTGCTAAAAACCAGAAGATCAAAGAGACAGGTAAAGCGACAAGAGAACGCCGTAAGGATATGCTCTGCCGTGTCTTTGAGGTGAAAGTGGATCACTCCAAACTGTCTAAATCCCAGAGGAATGACGTCAACACCCTGTTCCGTGAAGCCAAA